>JAPDMB010000001.1 GCA_025920305.1 Candidatus Parvarchaeota archaeon
ATCATCTTCTGCAGGTAATCCACCGAGTATTTCGATTTAGTAAGCCCTTCGCTCTTTATGTTGAATATCTCCTTATTCGAGTTCATAGAGAATGACTCAAGGAACTCTTTATCTGCGTTCTTAGCGCTCATGCTGAACTTGTCCTCGTCTATCATGAAGTACATCGAGTCGTCCACAGTCGAGGCCATCTTAACTCCATTCTTTATAATGGAGCTGAGCAGCACGATCTCAGCCGTCATCTTCAGCTGCGGGATCTTTTGGGCGGTATAATCCTCATCTATAAGAGGGATGGTGAATTCTATCTCATTCCTATCCTTGATTATTATCTTCAGCCTCCCTTTCATGTCTTTCAATTGCACTTTGCTGCCTTCCTTTGCGAACCTAAGGATGGAATTAAGGTCATAGAGCGATATAGACAGCCTGACATCTTTGTCCACATCATACAGGGAGAACATCTCTTTCTTGGCGTCGAATATCACCATAGCTATGCTTGGCGGATCCATAGCTTTTATGCTAAGTCCGTCTGGCAGAAAATCCAATGAAATATCAGGCATCAACGAACCTATCGATGCCATCACATCCTTAAACATCTCAACGTCACTTATTTCCACTTCCATTGTCTAATAATTCACCCCTTATCTTTAAATACTTATTGAAGTTATCAGCGTCCTTTTCGCTGATTTTCTCAATATTATCCACCCTCAGCTCAGGACCGCCGTCGCTCTTGACGATCTTTCCAGTCACACAGACAAGGTCAGATATGTTCGGCTTGTCCTTCATGTCTGGGGAAGGCATGCATACTATCTTATTGTCCCTCTCATCCTTTATTATGAATATACCGATCTCATCTACGTTCATGACCTCTCCCACCGTCCTTATCCTGACTTCCTCCAGCCGGTTTATATCTTCTATACTGCAGTCAATTATCGGTCCAAATTTTTCCATACTTTATCCACTAACATTGACAACTATCGGTATGCGTATATACTTTATGCAATTCCCGTATCTTGCGGATATGTTCAGGTTCAGATCATATGAACCGGGTTTGATCGGGGTCACAAGATACTGGAAATACGCTTCTTTGCCGGGGCTGACTACATATGGCGCAGGATACTCCACCTTTATGCCAGACTTATCCGTCGTCCCTGCGTATAGGCTTATATTTTCCGGTACCTTTGCCGTATTTGATACGTATACAACGGACAGAGTGCTCGCATTCGACATGTTAAGGTCAAACCCGCTGGTCTGCCCGGAGTAGTTAAATGTTAAGTCATTGCAGTTTACAGCCTGATAATAATTTAAGCGGTCAAACGAATAAAATATAAGGTAAAGTGCGATCACTATAACTATTATTATAATTATCTCCCTTAGTAACTTCATACTATATTGGAAAATATATTAACTATTTATGCGTATCAATTCAAGTTTTGGTATGGGTACCGTACAGCATATTGATTTTATAACGGATAGGTATGACATTGATTTGAATGCGATATTCCAGAGAATAATCGAGAAGAACCATAAGAAGGTTGCCATTCAGCTTCCAGATGGTTTCAAGCGGCATGCTCTAGAGATGGCAAAAGCTATCTCTGAGAATACAGGCGCAGAGGTCTTTATATGGGGCGGGAGCAATTATGGCGCCTGCGATATACCTTATGGATTAGAGAAATTTGGAATAACCCTCCTTATCCAGTTTGGACATGCTAAATTCAGGGCAGATAACAGGGCCGATGGAAAATGAAGTCGTCATAGGGATAGACGAAGCGGGCAGGGGGCCGGTCATAGGCCCGATGGTGGTGGCCGGCGTGAGCCTTGATCCTGATCTGAACAGACGGTTTAAGGCAGCAGGGGTGAAGGATTCTAAGATGTTGAGCATAAGGAGGATATACCAGCTGGAAAGGATAATAAAGGAATTCAGCTTGGGCTTTAAAGTCATCGTAAGAACTGCGGCGGAGATAGACGACAGATTCAAGGCTAAGAAGAACCTAAATTATTTTGAGCTGGATGATATGTCTGATATAGCCAACTCGTTACAGGGGAAGAAAGTCATAGTGGATTCACCCTCTGCGAACGTCGCAAAGGTGAAGAGCTATCTTGAGAGGCGGGTAAAGGACAAGGAGATAATCGCTAGAAATTATGCAGACCGGGATTTTGTAGAGGTGGGAGCTGCGTCGATACTCGCGAAGGCTCAGAGGGAGAGAGAGGTGGAGGCGATAAAGAAAGAACTGTCGTATGATTTTGGGAGCGGATACGCCTCGGATCCAAGGACCATCGAATTCCTGAAGATAATAAAGGATAATGGCAGGATATATGATGAGCCATACTCCAAATACATAAGGAAGACCTGGTTGACGTTCAAAAACCTCACCAGGAAGAGCCTGAATGATTTTACCTAGTTTATACGGTTTTTCAGTTCGTCCGGGATAGGCTTGGCTTTCCACGCCTTTGGGTCTATACAGACCTGTGTGATATACCCCTCAGCAGCAAGCTTTTCCCCGCTGAAGACACTGAAGTCGAATCTTATCGCAGACTTTGATATAATGTTCATATTCATATGTATCTCCAGCACATCGCCCAATTTGACGGGTCTATGATATGTGGCTTTAGATTCGACCGTGACAAACCACGTGTCCTTGCTTATCTCTGACAGATAATTCCCAAATTTTGACCTAGAGTAATCTTCAAGCGTATCGGTGAAGAACCTATAGTAAGCCGCATAGTGCACGACGCCCTGCGCGTCGACGTCGTATATTCTTACAGTCTCTTTTTTGATAAATGTATCCATGTTACAAGTATAAAAATCAGCTGGATATAATATAAAGTTATGTCTTATAGATTTATTCATACCGGTGACACGCATATAGGCAACGTATACAAAGATAGCCAGAGAAACAATGACATTAAAGATGCGTTTATACAGCTTATAGACTACGCAATAGATTCAAAGGTCGACTTCATAGTTCATTCCGGTGATCTATTCGACAGCGGTACACCAGATATAAACGATCTGCTGTTCATGACAGACCAGCTGCACAGGCTTAAAGACAATAATATAAAGATCTTCACTGTGCCAGGCTCTCACGATGTAGGCATAGGAGAGGAGCTTAGCATCGTTGATCTATTCGATAGGAATGGGCTCCTTGTAAATCTTAATTCAAGCAGATACATGAGGATGGAAGGCGGTAAGGTATACCTGAAAGGCGCTACATACCTAAACGCCTTCATAGCAGGGGTAAGGGGGAAAAGAAGCCGCGTAGAGGACGAGATATTCAAAGTGTTAAGCGTGGAGATGGATCAGAATGCATGGATTAAGATATTCGTCTTCCACCATACCATCTCTTCTCTAGGCGAAGCATTCAGCGATTTGGATACTGACAGCCTGCCCAAAGGCTTTGATTACTACGCAGCCGGTCATTGGCATGGCCATAAAGACAATATTCAATATGGTAGTGGGATAATACAATACCCAGGCTCCACGGAGTACTGTGATGAGAAGGAGATGGTTGACAACCCAAACAGGGGGTTCTACGTAGTGGAGTACTCTGAGGGCGGTATAACTAGTGTGGAGTATCACCTCCTGAAGACGAGGGACAAGGACATAATACGTATAAACGCAGATGGTAAGGATTCTAAATCCATAAAAACTGAGATCGTCTCGAATCTAAAGGAAAATGACGGTAAGATGCTGGTTATACTTGTAAACGGTAAACTCAATGGCAAGAGATCTGAGTTGGATACGCAGGATATAAAATTACAGGCTAAGTCACTTGGATATTCATATGTCAGCATAAATACCTCTAAGATGCTAGATTCTGATTCGGACACTATAACTTTGAAGAGCGAGAACATAACGGATATAGAAGATGAATTTTTGTCGGCAAAAGGCTATAATAAAAAAGAGATAGCCCTCGCTCATACAATAATAGATATGATCGAGGAAGGCAAGGATCTAAGTGGCGTGAAATCCAAGGTTTTGGAGTTATATGATAATCAATGAAATCAGCCTAAAAAACATCAGAAGTCACGTCGAATCAGAGATATCGTTTAGCCCCGGGATAAATGTGATAGTGGGCAATACTGGGAGCGGAAAGTCGTCCATACTTATGAGCATAGAGTATGCACTGTTTGGAAAGATAGGAGAAGGTACAAATGAGGGCAAGATGCTTTTAAGGAGGGGCGAAAACAGCGGAAGAATATCTTTAGTGTTTACTGAAAACGGTAGGGAAATAAGAGTCATGCGGGGGCTTAAGCGCGTAAAAGATGCCGTTAGGAACGATGACTCTATGAATAGCATATCCGTAGACGGCAGGGAAGTCGATCTGCAGAACAGATCATCCGACATAAGCACCTTTGTATCGAAAAGTCTCTCAATGAAAAGTGATCCTTTGAAAACGTTTGAGGCGGTCGTATACATAAAGCAGGATGAGCTTAAGGGTTTAGTCTTTGATACAACGCAGAAAAAACAAGAATACATAGACGACACTTTGCAAGTAGGGAAGTATGCCCTTGTGTACGATGGTATGCGGTCCCTGATGATAGACTTACAGAATGAAGAAGCCCTCCTAAAGAAAGAGATAGAATTCTCCGTGGGAGACAAGGAGATAATAGAGACAAAAAGCAAGCTGCTGGATATAGAGAAGAATATTAAGAAGCTGTCTGACGACATAAACCTCCTAGAATCGAAGAGTGATGAGCTTGCGAAGGCCAGGAGAGCCTATGAGGAGAAGCTGGAAGCCGAGAAGGATCTGCAGCTGAAGTTCAATGTCTTGCGATCGTTGATAGATAAAGAAGCTAAAGAATTGGAGAAGCTGAAAGAAAGCGTGAAGGATCTACAGGTTGAGAGGGATCTTCTGTACGACAGAGTAAAGGACATGAAGCAAGAGGATGAGGGTGAACTCTTAAATAAACTTCATGAAATTGATAAGCTGGCAGACGCATGCAATAAAGAGAAGGATATCCGGATAAAAGAGATGCATGAGTTGCAGATGAGGATAAGTGTACTTAATGATAGAAAGGGGAAAATAGAGGAAGAACTTAAAAAATACATAAAATATGTGGATGAAATCAGTAAATTAATCAGTGAGAAAAAAGCGGCTCTCGATGAAGCGAAAGTCCTTTTAAGTGATGATGAGATAAACGCAAAAATCGAGCAGATAAAGGAGGTGATATCGGATATCACAGCGGACATGGAGAGGTCTATATCTAGCGGCATCTGCGTGTTCTGTGGATCTAGTATAATAGACAGGCAGCACGTGGAGAAAGAATTCAAAGGGAGAATAAACGGATATAATCAGACCATATCGAAATTACAAGGGTTGAAATCGAATATATCAAAGATCTCCAAGGCCAGTTTAGAGAAGGAGCTATTCTCTTTGGAGAAGGACATGTTGAATGCAAAGACCACCATAGATAATTTAACTAAAGAGTCGGATTCCATACATACAAGCGATCTAAGTTCTCAGCTTGAGAAATTTGAGACGGAACTGGACAAGCTGAAGCAGGAGCAGACAAGCCTTTCCGATGAGAAGCTAGAGATAGCCAGAAAATTGGAGGAGATATCAAAATCAAGGGCATTGTTCATGAAGCTGTCATCCATCGATTCAGAGATAGAACAGCGGTTGAAATTGATAGGAGATAAGGAGTCTAACATCGAAAAGAATAGATCAGATTTGAAGGACCTTAATTTCGATCCATCAATCTACGCAGGGCTTATGGATGAACTGAAACTCGTAGATGAAGATTATAATAAAGTTATATCGCAGCTAGCCGAGAGCAGAAAGGAGAAAGCGATGCTGGAAGAGAGGAGATCTGAGGAGAATGCCAGGCTTGAGGAAATAAAGAGCAAGCTAGAGACGAAGGAGAAGGCAAATTCGAAGCTGGTAAAACTCGAAAAGGCGATTAAAATGCTGTCTAATCTCCGAGAGGATATAAGGAGCATAAGGGAATACGTGAGAAACAGGTTCATAGGCGATTTCAGGTCCTTATTTCAGACAAAATTCTACGAGCTTAGGAATGAGACTGACTACGCCGTAGACATAGACAACAACTATAATGTTATAATAAAAAGCGACGGCGAAGTCTTTGAGTCAAAAAGCCTCTCCGGAGGGGAAAAAACCATAGTGGCTTTGGCTTATAGGATCTCTCTGTCCTCCATAGCTGCGAAGTTGGGCGGGATAAGCCGTAACGAGATATTCATAATGGACGAACCGACGTCCGGCCTAGATAAAAAAGATGTCTCCTCTTTAGCCGACTCAATAACTAAGATAACTGGCGTGAATCAGATAATAATCGTAACGCACGATGATAACCTTAAGAATATAGCCGACAACATGATACGTGTTGAGAAAAAGGAAGGCGTTTCCGTGGTGATTTGAAGATATAATTATGCTCTAAGCCATATTATTATAGAATTATGATAAAAGGCATAGCTTCGGATCTTGATGGTACGCTGTTAGACAGCACGGAACTGATCGCAAGAGCTTGGGAGGAAGCCCTGTCTTCGGAGGGCCTGCCAGCTGATTACTATGGAATTTTGAAGAGGACCAAGGGGATATCCTCTAAGGACATAATAAAGATGTACAAGGAAAACGCGGGGCCGGAGGATATAAAAAGGATTAAGGATAAGAGGAGGAAAAATTTTCTTAGGTTGCTGGAAGACAGGAGGGATATCCTTTACCCGGAGACAATCAATGTCATAAGAAAAGTAAAAGAACGCGGCATAAAGTTCGCCATAGCAACCGGTCTTTCAAGAGATCTCCTGGATCACGTGTTGGATGTAACTGGCTTGTCTTCGATTGTGGATTGCTCTATAAGTGCAGATGACGTGAGCCGAGGCAAGCCGGAACCGGATATCTTCTTGGAGGCTTTCAGGAGGCTGAATGTGGATCCGAAGGAAGGACTGGTGATTGGCGACAGCGAAAACGATATAATCCCTGGTAAGAAGATAGGCGCATTTACTGTCTTCATATCAAGGGAAGGCGGGAAGCTCGATATCGCAGATGCAGACATAAGCAATCTTGAAGAATTGTTCAAATTTCTATAATAGGTGAAAAAAGGAATGGCTTAAATATAAGATATGTATAATAATAAATATGGTGGATATAAAACTCAGTGATAAGTTCTCAGATATATATATTCCAGGCGAGACCAAGAGATTTAAGATCTTCATCGGCGGTAAATGGGTAGAGACAAAGGACAAGTTCGATCTTATATCACCAATAGACAGCAGAAAAATGGCTGAAATATCCAGCGCAAGCAAAGAGGATATAGATGCAGCTGTAAAATACGCAGTAGAATCCAAGCATAAGATTAGGGACATGCCGGCTATCGACAGAATTGAACTCATAAACAAATTCAGGCTTGAGCTTGAAAAATATAAGGATGAGATAGTCGATGTGCTGATGAAGGAGGCTGGAAAAGCCAGGCGTTCTGCGGAGGGAGAATTCAATGCGACGATAGAGAGGATGCGGTTGGGCATGGAAGACTCAAGGAAGATAACAGGCGAATATATTCCAGGCGATTGGTCAAGCGATACTTCTCAAAAGGTCGCCTTGGTTTTAAGGGAGCCTCTAGGGGTGGTTTTAGGCATATCCCCTTTCAATTATCCATTTTACACCTCAATGGCAAAGGTCATCCCGGCATTGCTGTCTGGCAATTCAGTCATAATAAAACCTCCAAGTGTGGATCCTATAGCTTTCCTTATGGCAGCTAAGGTGTTCCAGGACGTAGGCGCCCCGGACGGCATATTCCAGGCTGTCACAGGAAAGGGCGATGTAGCTGGCGATTACCTTACCTCGAATCCAAATATAAATATGATAAGCTTCACAGGCAGCACGGATGTCGGCAAACATATAGCTGGAATAGCAGGTCTAAGGAAGACCCACCTTGAATTAGGCGGAAAGGGTACTGCGATAGTATTGGAAGACGCTGATCTTGATCTAGCTGCGAGGGAATGCGTAAAAGGCTCCTTGGAACTAGCCGGGCAGAGGTGTGATGCAGTCAGCAGGATTTTAGCCGTGGACAAGATATATGACAAATTTGTCGAGAAGCTAAAACAGCACCTACAGGATTACAAGTTTGGGAACCCCATTGAATCCCCTGACGTTACGATGGGCCCGGTGATAAGCAAAAGCGCCGCTAAGAGGATAGATGATCTAGTTAAGGATGCAGTCAGTAAGGGCGCAAAGCTACTAGCTGGAGGCAAATACAATGACTGCTATTATGAACCTACTTTACTTGTTGACACGCCGTTGAATGCCAAGATAGTCGATGAGGAGACTTTTGGACCGGTTATAACCTTGATAAAGGTGAAAGACAAGGCAGATGCTATAAATTTGGCTAACCAGTCGCGGTATGGACTTGATTCGAGTGTCTTCACAAATAAATTTTATGATGCTTGGGAGGTGATGAAGGCTTTGCAAGTAGGCAATGTCACTTTGAATGCCGCCCCATCCCATGGTACCGCTTATTTCCCATTTGGCGGCGTAAAAGACTCAGGCAGCGGGAAAGAAGGGGTAGGATACAGCATAGATGAGATGACCTATACAAAGACGATAGTCTTCAATTTAGCGCCTGGAAACTTAGGCAAGAGATACACCGGTCAGTTTAAAGATTGAGTTTAAAGGTTCTAAAACATTATATTCTTGAGATGATATTATAATATAAGTGTAAGGTTAGGGGAATGGAGCGTTCTGACTTGAAGCAGGAAGCGCGGAAATTGGCCTTAAGCGAGGTCTCTAGAAAAGAAGCAGCTTCGAGGCTAGGTTTGAAATACTGGACGGTATATTTTTGGACAAAGGACCTAAAGATACCACGGCATAGGGACACAAGCAAGCAGAAGAGGATACTGGATAAGATCATTAGCGACGGGTTTTATATCGCGAATGGAACAGACGATTTAAACACTTTGAGAATCATGAAGGAGAGAAAGGGTATAAGGATAGTTTCCGCTGAGAATACCCACATCGGCTTCTTAAAAGGCAACGAGGAGAAAGCCTTCAACGGTTTAATAAACTATAGAGGATTGAGTGGCGCTAACCACCAGAGATTAAATGAGATAAGAAAAGCGTTCGGGATCAAACCGCAGTGAAATTTAAAGCTTTGTCTGGGATTTTTCTGTTCATTTCGTTAAATATAAATAGTAGGAAATCAGATATAGTATCATATAAATAAAATAGATTGGACTTTTGGAAGTCTGATATTTTGGTAGGAGGTAATTATGGCAGAAGCAGTACAACCAATTTTCATCTTGCCCGAGGGGTACACCAGGACCACAGGTAAGGATGCGCAGAGGAACAACATAGCATCAGCTAAAGCCGTTGCAGCGGCCGTCAAATCTACTTTAGGGCCAAGAGGCATGGATAAGATGCTAGTTGACAATCTCGGCGACATAACTATAACAAACGACGGTGTGACCGTCCTGAAGAGCATGGAGGTGGATAACCCCGCTGCGAAGATGATAGTGGAGGTCGCAAAAGCCCAGGAGGAGGAAGTGGGAGACGGAACTACTACAGCGGTGATCCTCGCCGGTGAACTGCTCAAAAATGCTGAAGCTTTGCTGGATCAGGGGATCCACTCAAGTTTGATAAATAGAGGTTATAGACTAGCTGCAGCAAAAGCGCAGGAAACCCTTGATGAGATAAAGGTGAAGTTGGATATCAACAATAAAGAAGACCTCAGAAAAATAGTTAGGACTGCGATAATAAGCAAGAACATAAGCGGGGATGAGACCCTTCTGAATTTGATAGTCGACGCTATAATGTATGTAAAGGATGCGAATGATAAAAAAGAGGTTGATATAGACGATATCAAAATAGAGAAGAAGGTCGGCGGCGGCTTATCTGATTCTAAGCTTATAAAAGGTATTGTAATTGAGAAAGAGAAAGTGCATCCAGACATGCCGAACGAGATTAGGAACGCTAAAATTGCACTGTTGAACCTAGCTTTAGAGATCGAGAAGACAAATATCGACGCGCAGTTAAGGATAGATAAGCCAGAGCAGCTGCAGGCTTTCTTAGGCGAAGAGGAGAAGATGTTTAAGGAGATGGTTGATAAGGTTAAAGCCTCCGGCGCGAATGTCGTAGTGTGCCAAAAAGGTATAGATGATACTGCGCAGTTTTTCCTATCAAAAGCCCACATATTGGCTTTCAGAAGGGTCTCTGAAAGCGATATGAAGAAAATAGGCAAGGCAACTGGGGCAAAGGTAGTATCCACATTAAGTGAGTTAGAACCAGGCGCTTTAGGCGAAGCTGGGTACGTGCATACTGAGAAAATTGGGGGAGAGGACATGGCTATAATTGAAGAGTGCAAGAACCCGAAGGCCGTCACACTCCTTTTGAGGGGCGGGACGGAGCACGTTGTGGATGAGGCTAAGAGAGCTGTGGAGGACAGCCTTGGAGACTTGAAGGCATTAATAGAGAGCGGTGGCAGCGTCGTTGCTGGCGGCGGCGCATGCGAGATGGAAGTCTCTAAGAAACTTAAGGACTTTGCTGCAACCTTGGAAGGAAGAGAGCAGCTTGCTGTCGATGCCTTTGCAGATTCTCTGGAGATAATTCCAAAGACATTGGCTGAGAATGCAGGTATGGACCCTATAGATATATTAGTAGATCTAAGGGCCGAGCACAAGAAAGGAAACACTTGGGCTGGTGTAGACCTGTCAGATATTTCGCAGCCGAAGGTTGCAGATATGCTTAAAGCCAGTGTATTGGAACCGGTCAATGTGAAGAAACAGGCCATAAAAAGTTCGAGTGAAGTGGCGATAATGATATTAAAGATAGACGATATAATCGCTGCAGGTAAATCTGCGAATCAGTCTGCGCAGCCACCAGCCGGTGGAGGGTACGGCGGCGGATACGGTGATTAAGGATGAGCGAGAATGCACGGCCGTTGGACCTGCTCAACAGCGCAAAGGGTAAGAATATCCTTGTGGAGCTTAAGAATGGCCATTCCATATCTGGGAAGCTGATCACTTTCGATGTTCATATAAACCTGACTCTGGAGAACGCTGAAGACAAGGTCAATGGAGAGGTCGTAAGAAAGCTTGGTTACCTCTTCATAAAAGGTGATACGGTGGTGTTAGTTTCCCCTACTTTATGAGCACGGCATCGATGGGTTTGCACAACAGGAAGAATCCGCACGTCAGATGCAGGAGATGCGGTAAATATTCATATAACGCTAGAAAGCATCGCTGCTCCCATTGCGGATACGGTGAGACCTCCAAACTTCGAAATTATTCCTGGCTGAATAAGGACATAAATGGGAGAAGGAAAAATTAGAAATTTATCCCTTATTTTCCCTTTTAAGTTGGTCTCTTAGTTTCTCCTCGTCAAACATAAACTTATCTAGGTCATCTTTTACTTTCTCTCGGTTCTTCCTAATCTGTTCAAGTACTCTATTTATGGTGTCAGCTGCTATCTCTTTCATCTCTCCGCTGGTTATCTCCCCCCGGCTGTATTCTTCCCTTATCTTATCTATCTTATCAGCATCGTCTTCCAATGTCATGAATGAATTGAATGCAAAGTCGACTTCTATGTTGGCTCCATACTTTTTCTGCTCCTCTAGCGTGTCCCTTCCGCCGGAGAAGGCATATTTCATCAGTTTCCTTTTAACTGTCTTTTCATCGTCGTCCAAGAATATGCCGGTCATCTCATCGGACGAGGACATTTTCGTAGTCTGGCCTCTAAGTGCCGGTATGAATTTTGACATTATGGAAGCGGGTTTTTCAAAGCCTAATTTAGGGAGGACATCTCTGGCAACCCTGAAGTACGGATCTTGGTCTATGGCATATGGTATAAGGCAGTTATACCTCTCTCCGCTTAACGCAGAAAGCAGAAATGCAGGCACGATCTGGATGGAAGGGAAGAACAGTTTGCCGATATTGTCAGAATCGTTCACTCCGAAGACGGCTTTTATTGTAGATACAGTCACCTTCTTTGCAACATCCGTGGCATAGTAATACAATGTTTTAGCGGATTGATAGTCCGCTATAACGTGAGTCTTCTCGGGTTTGAAGCCCAGGCTTAGAATACTTATTATATTATCCTCTTTTATCCTCTCCACTTCTTCCTTTGTCAGTTTTTCTTTGACCATGAACTTCTCATCATCTGTAATCTGTATCAGTAAATGTACATCAAATTTGTCCTGCAGCCATTTGGTGAATCTAAACGGTATCAGGTGGCCTATATGCATCTTGCCGGAAGGCCCTCTGCCTGTGTAAAGATAGAATTTCTCGTTTTTCTTGTATCCGTCCAAAAGGCTATCCAAGTTTCTATGCGCATAGAATAGTCTGTTTTTTAGATATGGATGCAGGTCTTTGGTATAAGATTTGATTTTTTCGAGTATCTTATCATCTATGAGGGATGCGCCGAATCTTTGCACAAGTTTTGAGTAAGCAGCTTCGTCTAGCCTTCCGCTTACTTCCCATGGCGTTACATTCAGTTCTTCCATGCTCTAATATATCTTTGTCTCGTATTAAAGTTTTAGAGTATTTTCCCCTGATTTTATATGTGCTCACAAACTTTTTTCGAACGGAAAAGTATTTATACTCTAATTACATATAATTATATGTAATTATGGAAAGGAAAGGCGCGGGATATAATAGCAGCAAAAAATTCACAACGGTTTCTCTGCCGAAGCCATTGGCAGTCAAGCTCAATAAGATAATAAGTGGGACAGGGTTTACCTCCTTATCCAGCTTTGTTGAGTATGTTATGAGGGAGATAGTTGTGAACGAAATGGAAGGAAGTAAAGGTAAGAACGTAGACGTTTCAGACGTCGAAGAAAAACTAAGGAGGTTGGGATATCTATGAATTTGGAAAAAAACAGGGATTCAATGCATCCGAATAGAATAGAGGGCGGGTTATCGCTGGATGCTAAGGAAAGTATAGCCAAGATAGTGATAGAAGATGCCCTTAAGAGATTCAAGAGGCCTACTGTGGTCTGGAGCGCAGGTAAGGATAGTACCGTCGTGCTGGATCTAGTATTGAAGGTGTGCAAAAAAATTGGAGTGAGTAATCCCCCTGCTTTATTTATAGATCACGGCCAGCATTATGATGAGACGATGAAGATGCTTTCGGACGTAAGCAACAGATGGAAGTTCAAATTGATATATGCCAGGAACGAGAACGTGCTTAAAAACGTTGATAAAAATAACAAAATTAAGGTAAAATCTTTGGATAAGAAGAACCAGGAGGAGGTAAGTCGTATAGGTTTTAAGGGCGAGGAGTTTGAATATGGGTTGGAAACAGAGGTAGGCAATCATCTTCTTAAGACGGTGGCGATGAATGATGCTATAGAAAAATACCGGTTCGATGCCCTGTTCACAGGGATCAGATGGGATGAAAATGAAGCAAGATCCAGGGAGGTATTTATAAGCCCAAGAGCATATCCAGAGCATGTACGTGTTCAGCCGATACTCCCATTTACCGAAAGAAATGTCTGGGAGTATATATTTAAGTATAACTTACCGGTGCATCCCCTCTATAAACAAGGCTATCGTTCGATAGACGGCAAATTCGATTCAAAGAAGACAAGCGATTTACCGGCCTGGGAGCAGGATCTTGAGAATACAAGGGAGAGGGCTGGCAGGTCCCAGGACAAAGAAGGTGTGATGGAGAAGCTTAGGCTTTTCGGTTACATGTGAACCTTCTAGATAGCGGAACATATATATTAAATTGAAACATTAGATACTAAGTACTGGTGGCTCGATAGCTTAGCTCGGTTAGAGCACTGCTCTTATATAAGCATGCTCCAATATTTAGGTAAAGCAGGGGTCGCGAGTTCAAATCTCGCTCGAGCCATCTTTTAGATAGAACTCAGTATTTGCTTCGCGAATCTTGGGTTATTGCTAGTTATAGAATCCACACCTATGCTGACGGCTCTCCTTATATCCAATTCTGTATCCACAGTCCATGCGGCAACCTTGAACCCGTTCTTATGGGCTAAGTCTACGTCGTCCTTGTAGATAAGATAAAAATCGGGCTGGACCCAGTTTCCGCCTAATCTTTTCGATATATCCACCATCCAGCTCACCTTTGAAACGAAAAGTACGCCTAAACTGATGCTCTTATCAAGCTCTCTCAGCCTCTCTAACGAGTCAAAGTCGAATGATATTATCTGGACGTTATTCTTAAGCTTGAAATCATCGATCAGATCGAGGACCTTTTCTTCTATGTGCGGATATATCTTATAGCTCTGTTTGATCTCCAAATAATAATGAATATCAGTCCCAACCTCCTCAAAGACCTCCTTAAGCGTAGGTACTCGTGTTTTCTCCCATTTTTTTCCGAATTTAATGCCTGCGTCCAGCTTCTTTATCTCATCGAGAGTGTGATCGTGTATGAATCCCCTGCCTTCCGTTGTACGGTCTAGGGTTTCATCATGCATCACCACAAGTTCATTGTCCTTCGTGGTGTGGAGATCCATCTCAACGCCATATACACCTATCTCTTTAGCGGTTTTAAAGGAGGGGATGGTGTTTTCAGGCGCTTCGAAAGCTGCGCCGCGGTGCCCATATAGAAGCGGCTTTTCCATCATTGAATTAGTCTTCCCTGAAATATAAGCCTTTAAAGCGTTAAAAACGGTAAGATGATGATAAATAAATCAGATGAATGCTCAATACTTACACATGGTTAGATACGCCCTTGTTTTTAGTAAAGACATCAGAGAAGAAGCTCATAAATTCTATATGATCTGCCATAGACTGAAGAGATGGCATTCTAATGTGGTTTTAATCGTTTTGGATGCGTGCTTAACCAGCAGCGGTTTGAACTACTTCAATGTCGTGGTGCCGAGGGTTGAGGCCTTCTATAAAGACTATATGAGGGATGATGCTAACCGCGGTATAGATTGGGCTCTATCAAAGAGAGATTCGATGGATCTCTTGTCATTATTTAACAATAAGAGGATATGGGGTTGCTTCTTTGACATACTGTCAAGATTGTCTGATTCAAGGATCAAGGGCGAGAAGGACATGGAAACCTTTAAAAGGTGGGCTGTGTCAGCTGATTATAAGAGCATTGATTCTGATCCTATAGGGATGATAAAAGGCGTTGGAATAAACACTTTCCAATATCTCAGGATGCAGGCTGGCGTAGACACAATCATGCCGGATAAAATAATAAAGAGGTGGATTGAAAATTACACCGGTAAGAAGATCAAAGATGAGTTCGAATGCATAGATTTAGGGGCTAAAATATCAAAGAGCATGAAGGTAAGCCCGATAGAGCTATGCTGGGCGGTCTGGATAAAGGAAAGCGATGAACGCGGGAGGCCTATAGTCTAACAAAGTGAGCTGGAAATCCCTTCGAATTAGCAAGTGGATGAAAGCGAGCAAAGCGATGGCATATAAGTTCAGGATGCATCCAGATGCAGAAAACAGGAAGAGATTATACTGCGCCGTAGGACGAATCATCCATCAGCTCTTTATCGACGCCTCTTTAAGTTCTTTGATAGCCCCGTCTTTATTAGAAAAACCCTTGAATCTTACAAATTTGCCTTTTTCAAGTTCTTTCATATGCTCAAAAAAGTGCTTTATTTTATCTTTTAAATACTGCGGTATATCATCCATGGTCTTTATCATCGATGATGCAGGGTCTACTTTGTCTACGGGTACAGCGATTATCTTGTTGTCCGTACCAGCTTCATCTTCCATTAGCAAGAGCCCGATCGCCCTGCATTTTACAATGGTATTGGATGATATAGAAGCGGAGGATATGACCAAGACATCTAGTGGATCCCCGTCTTTGCTCTTCGTGTTAAGCGCAAAGCCATAATTTGTAGGGTATACCATGGATGTGAACAGTATCCTATCTAGTTTTATGTTTTCTAGCTCCTCATCATATTCATACTTCATGTTGCTCCCCGCAGGTATCTCTATGAAGGTATAAAAGGTCTCAGGGAAGTCATCAGTTTGCTTATTGAATTCCATCAGACATATCATTATATTCTGGTATATAAATATTGCTGTCCATTGTAATCAGATGCGGAAAGTATTTTAACTTCATGCAAATTTGTTATTCATAGGGTCGTTGGCCAAGTGGCCTAAGGCACTCGACTGATAATCGAGAGATCGGGGGTTCGAATCCCCCACGGCCCATCCTCTTGTATGCTGCCTTTATCCAGAAAAAAGTTATTTAACTCTAGGAATCCTTATAATCCGTATGGTATTCACCATACCGGGAGCAGTCGTGCTGGTAGTATTCTCCATCCTTGCCGTACTTGGGTTTATATTGTTATATTTCATGGGCATTATCCTGGCAGTGATAAATAAGCACAAAGACGATAAGGCCCCTTTCACCTCATTTATGCTCCATCCGGATGATACAAAGAAGGAGATTGACAAGTTTCTATATGTCGGTGTAGCGATACTTTTAACGGGTATTTTTACCATCACACAAAAGCTTCTTGGACCAGTAAATCTGAATAACCCGTTGATACTTGTGACTTATCTGCTGGCATACGTGTTTGGAATAGTAAGCGCTGTTCTTGTAGTGTACATTGGATACAGGTGGTACAGAAAATTTAAGAGGTTCCTATGAATTTTGATTTGATATACGGAGTTGCGACTTTTATCTTTAATATAGTAACCTTCATAGCCGTAATACTTCTAATCAATGATTACAAGGATAAGAATACCATAGCTCAGGCTACGAGGATGTTTTTGGATGCAAGAAGATTTACACTTGCCTTTGTGTTCTTGCTGATCGCAGCGCTGTCCCTGGCGGTAGGCTATAGCATTAGCGCCTTTATCGCCGTCAATAATCCTCAAACTACTTTCTGGGAGTATACGAATATACTCGTCTTTCTATTCCTTATGCTATTCTTTGTATTATTCTCAGGGTTCTACACTAGCCGGAGAGTGAAGAGGAAGTTGCTGAAGCCGACAAGTGTAGAAGTTCCTACGAATAATTTGAACCAGAACCCTCCTGCCCAGTCAGGGGATTCAAGCATACCAGGGCAGCCTGCATCTCCTGGGGATGAGCAGGTGCATCAGAAGCAATAAAGTATTAAAGTGATTATAGAGTCTATTAAAGATGCAGGCAAAGTTCATCGTTGTCACTGGTTCCTTGATGAGCGGTCTTGGAAAGGGAATTCTCGTTTCATCAATAATGAAGGTTCTGGATATGTATGATTTAAAGGTCCTTCCGATAAAATTCGATGGCTACCTGAATTTCGACTGCGGTACGATGAATCCATATCGCCATGGCGAGGTCTTCGTACTGGAGGATGGCGGAGAAGTTGACATGGATTTCGGAACGTATGAAAGATTTTTAGACAGAGATCTAGATAGAGATTCATCCATAACGGGCGGGAAGATAATCAGCAGTATAATAGAGAAGGAGAGGAGGGGAGACTTCCTGGGAGAAGATGTACAGGTGACCCCTCATCTCACAGGAGAGGTAATAAAGTATATAGAAGATTTCGCAGAGAAGAAGAAAATTGATATAGTCGTTATAGAAGTCGGTGGTACAGTAGGCGACATAGAGAATGGATACTTCATAGAGGCGATGAGACAGCTTTCCTTGAAGAGAAAAGTAGAGTTTATAAATTTGACTTATGTACCGGTTATAAGCAGCGTTGGTGAGCAGAAGACTAAGCCGTCACAGATAGGCATACGCCTACTTATGCAGGCTGGTATAAAGCCAGATATATTGGTAAGCAGAACGCATGAGCCGCTATCAGAAAAAACAAGGGAAAAATTGGCATTTTTCTCAAGCCTAGACAAAAGCAGAATAATAAGCGATGAAGATCTGAACAACATATACAGGTTCCCAATTAATCTGCTTAAGCAGGGAGTGGATAGGATATTATTAGATGATTTGGGCATCAAGGGACTTAAAATCAATAGAGACAAGTTGCGCTCCTGGGAAGAGATAGCCGATGACACAGTCGGTATAGAAGGCGAGTCAATAAGGATAGGGATCGTTGGTAAGTATATAGATCTGAAAGATTCATATGTAAGTGTAAGAGAAGCCGTGTATCACGCCTCTCATGCACTTGGCATAAATACGGATATAAAATGGATAGAAGCGACAAACCTCAGAGATGAGAAGCAGGTATCAAATGAGCTTGCAGGGCTGGATGGTGTGATAATCCCAGGCGGCTTCGGTGCCAGGGGCATAGAAGGGAAGATAATGGCGATAAAATATGCGAGGGAAAATAAAATACCCCTCCTCGGGTTATGCCTCGGCATGCAGTTGATGGCGGTTGAATTTGCGCGCAATGTCTGCAAGCTTAAGGGGGCAAACTCGACTGAGTTCGACCCAAAGACTAAATATAAGATAATAGATTTAATGCCCGCACAAGTTGCCGTAAAGAATAAAGGTGGAACTATGAGATTAGGCGCTTGGAAGGCGAGGATAACCGTCAATGATTCGATCGCATATAGAGCTTATAAAAAGAAAATCATCTCCGAGAGGCATAGGCACAGATACGAATTGAATAACAGATACAGGCATCTGCTCGAAAAAGCAGGGCTCATCGTTTCAGCCACCACCTTAGACGGTAAATTAGTTGAGATCATGGAATGGAAGAACAGTTATGGCATTGGCACGCAGGCCCATCCGGAGTTGAAGTCTAGGCCAAGTAGGCCTTCGCCTCTGTTCTTGTCGTTTATAAATGCGGCATCAGAAGTCAAGAAGCAAAGTTTAAATACATCGACTAAATCAGAATAAAGATGGCAGAAAATTTGGATGAGGACAACTTTCATCAGACTTTAAAGGGAGTCGATCTTGCTTTGGTTGACTTCTGGGCGGAATGGTGTATGCCTTGTAAGATGCTTGAGCCAGTTCTGGCAGAAGTAGAAAAAGAGATGGGCGGTAAGCTGAAATTCTTTAGATTAAATGTGGATGAGAATCCAAACATTGCAAGCGAATACGGTATAGAGGGCATACCTACTTTGATAGTGTTCAAAGGCGGTAAGCCTATAAACGCAATCGTTGGATTCAGACCTAAAGCTCAGCTAGAGAAAGATATAAATGATTCAATAAAGTAGACATACTATGATTTGAGCTATGGATAAAATGCTTTTAGTCGGTAGTAGAGTTGTAATATCCGATCAGCCGCTTGCATCTTCGATATATAATAAAGGCGCATTTGGCGTCTTTGAAGATGGAAAGTTGTATCTCTCGCTGGAGGAAGCTCTCTATCTGAAAGAAAAGAAAAAACTTGAGATTATCGATAATAGCGGAAAGCGGATGAATGACACGACTATCTTAAGAGTTTTCGGGAGGAGAGAGAAGGGTTTCGCAAAGAGATATATCGTTTTCAAGAATCTCAGAGATAAAGGTTACATCCCGAAGGCCGCATTCAAATACGGTGGTGATTTCAGGGTATACGATAAGGGCGACAGGCCTGGTAAAGAGCATGCCGAATGGATATTAAAGATATATGAACAGGGCGATACGGTGAAGTTCAAAGATTTCTCAGCCTTGAATAGGGTAGCTCACAGTGTGAAGAAGAGTCTGCTTATTGCAGTAGTAGACGATGAAAATTCAGTTACATTTTATGAAGTGAACTGGAGAAATATCTGACATGGCAAAATTATCCATGAAACGTTTAGCGAAGTATAGGCGATTACAGAATAAGATTAGGAGAGATAGTATTAGGCTGCAGGCAGTTTTGAGAGAATATAAATCAAATTAATCCAAGCTGCGTTGCAAGGTCCATAGCATTGTTTTCTTTGTTTAGCTTAACGATTGCAATCTTGTCTCCATTCATTCTATTGATTATATTTATGGCTTCTACCTTTACAGAGAATAAGGACTCTATCTCCTTTTTTAGTTCTATCTTATTCGAGTGTTTTGTGACGATAAATGATAGTTTATTATCCTGCTGCATCAGTCTTATAGACTTCTCTCCCCCAACTACACTCACTATGTTTTTGATCTTTTTCTCCATATCTAAATCTTAAGCGAAGCCACTGCGCTTTGAGTCCATACGATTAATCTACCTGGTTTCCCAGCATGCGATACATCGCTTACATTTAGTTTCCTAACGTCTGCAACGTCGATGTTCATATTTGCGGCGGACCTTCTCAGTTTATCTGGCTCTGTGGTGATTATAATCATCCCAAGTTTCTTTTTATACTTTCTGCCCCGCATCTTCCCCTTTCCGGCTCGTATGATCCTCTTTTTTGTGCGTATCAATTCCGATTCCAAACCAATAGCAGACAATGTCTTGTAAAGTTCCTTTGTCTTTGATATATCATTTAATTTATCCTCTATCACTATTGGGAGTTCAATATCTCCTATTTCGTGTGAAGATTTGACGATATCACGGTTTGCTGAGGCAGCTATCGCGCTTTTTATTGCCGCTATTTTCTCCTTTTTATTGAGTTTTTTCTCCAAAACTTTCTCTTTCTTCGGGGGATGCGCTTCTCTTCCACCTACCGTATTTGGCGCAGTTGCACCTACATATACAAACTGAGTTCCCATCCTCCATGTTACCTTCTTCGGGGTTCTTGTCAGCCCATGACCGTAGACTGTCTTGTAAGTTCTTCTTGTTTTGGAGAGTGTAGAAGATTTTCTCTTTCCAGCCATAGGGTCAGTATACTTTAACTGGAAGTTTCTAGATTGCTCAGCTAAAAATGCCTTCTGTATCAACTTCTTGTTTATTATGTATTCGAAAGCATCAGGCAGATCTATCTCCCCAACTTTTTGATTGTTTAATGACAATACATTGGCTTTTTTCATATTAACGTCACCTTGGTTGGTCCGAGTTTTTTGTTTGGCCTTATGGCTTTCCTGATCATTATAAGCCTGCTTGGGCTTCCCGGTACAGAGCCCTTCAGCACCATGGCTGGAGCATTCAGATTTCCATACCTATAATAACCTTGCGGTATGTTCGCTTCCATGGGATCATTCAATACCTTCAGTACAAACTTATTGTATTCAGTCCTGGAATTGAAACCTAATCGTCCATGTTGCGGCACTGTAAATTGCACCTTTGCCATGCTTTCTGCGCCTAAATTTCCGGCTTTTCTTCTGGACTTGCTGGCGTGTACTGGATATATCTTAACCCCAAATCTTTTCACTGAGCCGGAAAAGCCTTTGCCCTTCGTCACAGCGCCGACGTCTACGAAGGTGCCTTCTTTTATGAATTCAGAGGCATTTATTTCTTTTCCCATCAGGGATTTAATTTTTTCAAGTTTTTTATTTATATCCCCTCCAATATCAACTTCGAACAGTTCCGGTGTTTTTTTCAGGCCTATCTTCCATGGCATTGTTGATACGATCAGCCTTGCATCCGAAGCCTTTTTTGAAAGTTCATCAAAATCAGCATTATTCGGTTTATATTTTACCCTCCTTTCGATATTCTTATCTGCTTCGGTCCACACATCTCCTATAGATTTTCCATCCTTATAGAATCTAGCCGCTGCAACAAGCAGTGGCGGGGTTTCTATTATTGTTACTGGGGATATAATCTCCGTTTTGAAGGTGGGCGAATCTTTATCATTGTCTACATAAATTGCCTGTCTCATACCAGCTTTGTAGCCCGCAAATAGCGATAGTTCGCCGTCTTCAAGGGTAACGTGTGATTCTAACCTATGAAAAGGCCGCTGACTCTTCTTTATTGGATAATACTGTAGACTGCCCCTCCTAGGCGTGCTCTTCTTCGTTATTTGGTGTCCCATATCAAATATGAATAAAAATTTGTTATAGTGTAGAGATAATATTTAGTAATAAATACTTTATCTTATAGATCTAAAATCTCTATCTTTGTAGTAGAACCAGCTTTTCCGAAAACTCCTGCGACAAGTATCACTTTTTTTGCCTTTAATTTGTTCTTCAAATATTTTTTTATCTCCATGAGTCCATAATCTAGGTTTTTGTAAAGGAATGGTTCTATCCCCCTCCCAAAGGCCAGCTTTTCAAACGTTGAAAGCCTTGGTGTCAATGCGAATAGCCGTATGCCGCTGTCGAAATAACGTGAAAGTCTAAATGCGCTTGCGCCATCCACAGTCCTAATAATCATGTTCTTGATCCCAGTGGATTCAGCTAGTTTTACGGCTACTTCTGCAACTGAATCGTCCTCTGATCTTATAGTGTAGCTACTTTTTCTAATTGCTTCGCTTTTGAATGTATCTATAAGATGCATGAGCGTCTTCACAGATTTCAATGGATAATTGCCTATCGCAGTTTCCTCAGACAGCATCAATGAATCAGCGCCTTCTTCGACCGCTGTGAAAACGTCATCGGCTTCAGCTCTGGTTGGTATGGAGTTGTTTACCATTGATTCGAGCATCTGTGTCGCTACGATTACCGGTTTCTTCAGCTGATGTGCTTCTAATATTAGTTTCTCCTGCAGCTTTGGAACATTAGATATATCCATGTTGAGGCCTAAGTCTCCCCTTGCCACCATAACTATATCAGAAGCCTTAGCGATCTCCTTAAAATTGTTTACACCCTCTTTTCGTTCTATTTTCGATATTAATATAGAATCTTTCCCAGCTATCTTCCTAACTTTTTCCACGTCTTTCGAGCTCGATATGAACGATAGAGCGAAAGTATTCAGGTTGTTTTTCAAGCCAAATTTTATCCCCTCTATATCATCTTTTGTAGGGTATATATGCGGATAACTTATCCCATCCTGGTTTATGCTCTGTTCACTGAGCAGGCTGTATGAATTCAACGCTTTCGTGATTATGTATCCCCTCTCCCTTTTTATCGGCTTCAATTCTAGTTTTCCATCGGAAAGCTTTATGTTTTTATTGGCTGAAAGCGAGCTTAAAATGCTTTCGCTTACCGGTATATCACCGTTAACACCAATCGTGTAATTTCTACCTTCCTCTACATTCAAATTTCCATTAGGTAGCTTTCCTATCCTGAATTTTGGACCAGGAAGATCAAGTACTATTACAATCTTTTCGTTTATGGATCTTCCGATGTCCTCTATCCTGTTTATCACATCTTTATGCCAGTTGAAGTCTCCGTGCGACAGGTTCAGCCTGAATATCCTGATGCCATCTCTTATCATCTTTTTGAGTGTTTGGCTGCTTTCAGACGCTGGGCCTATTGTTACTATAGCCTTCACAGTTTTATATGTCATATTATCAACCCTGTCTCCCAACATTAATTACCTGGATTAGAATATAAATTTAGTCTAACAGCTAAGATGGTTTTAATTTTAAGGCGGTACGCATTGGGCGGATTCCTCAGAGTACGTTGGTACATATACCACCATTATTACTGAGTTCACTGAAGATGGCAGCGAGGAGCTACCGGCTACATTACCAGAATTCGCTGACTTCGGCAGGCTGAATATCTGCGTGCCGTTCATATAAAGCGCTGTCAGATTGAAATTAGTTGGCACAGCGGAATTTGAGGCATTAAGGAAGGTAATATTGTAAGAGATAGATCCTGGACTTAAACTATAATCGCTTATGATCTTTGATATTGGCAGGTCAAGACTAAGCATAGCTACGGCTCCATTTGAAGTTTTTAAGATGGATACATAAGCCTGAAATTGGCCGCCATTTAGCGGTAAGATTCCGCTCATATTCATATTAGAGGTAGTTGAGACTTCATGTCCAGTTTTTGAGTTTAGCACCAGAATGTCTCCGCAGAAAAAAGAAGGGCTAGCCAGTCCTGGAGAAAAAAATGAGAGACTATACGTCGAACCTACACTCTGGCTGGATAGCTCATCTACGGTGTTCACTATCCCGTTGCTCATCTCAGAAAGTTGATTATAGTTAGCAGAGTTATTGAAACTAGAGTACATGTACATCGCTATGAACAGGAAAACCGCAAGGATCATCAGCGCGACCCCTATAAGTGTTATGTACTCTATCGATGCCTGTGCAGCTCTGGTTTTCATATTTTATTTTTCTTTAGATATTTGTCTACAATATTTATTATCTTGTTTTTTACCGTCTCCACATTGCCATTTCCATCCACGACCTTGATATGAAAATTGTTCGCTATCATCAGGAAAGCCTTCCTTACATCCGAGAGCTGCTTCGCCGTATTAAACATCTCAAAGCTTGTAGTGAGGTCGGATATCCTGCTTAAGCTAACCGTCGGCTTAACGTCTATAAGTATCCCTAAATCAGGTAGTCTAAATGACAGATTGACCTGTCTAAGCCATTTATAGTTCAGTCCTGAAGCATACCCATACGCTAAGGTAGAAAATATATACCTATCGCATATTACGATCTTGTTCGCGTTTATTGCAGGCTGTATCGTTGTCTCCAGATGGTTCGCTCTATCCGCCGAGAACAGCAGCTGTAATACTCTTCCTGACAATTTTATATCCCTATTTAGGCTGCTTCTTATTATCCCCCCTATAACACTGTTCGTTGGCTCACTCGTAAGCAGAGTGTGATATCCTTTCTCTTTAAGATAGATCTCCAGCAATGTAGCCTGAGTATTAAGACCGGCGCCGTCTAAGCCCTCAAGCACTATCAATTTTCCAGCCATAGTTTTTTATATGATACAACAGCTAAGACTTTCTTCATACATTATTAGCCTTATATGTTTATTTACTTTTTATTATTGATTTTATACGGCTGGATACCTCTAAATTTACTTCATCTATGTCATTTGATGCGTCCACAGTTATCCAGTTCTTGGTTGGAAAACGTTCTTTTTTCAGTTTCAAATAATTCTCCCTTATCCTTTTTAGTCTCTTCAAGTCACCTTCGAATCTCTCCGCTTTTCCGGTTCTCAGCCTGCGTAGAGATGTCTCAGGCGGTATATCTAAGTATATTACTACATCCGGCTTCCTTAGACGTAAGATCCTTATGATCTCCTTTATATCTCTACACCCCACTCCATCTTTCGTCTGATAAGCCAGGGTGGAGACGAAATATCTGTCTAATATTACAGTGTATCCCTCTCTTAATTTTTTCGTCAAATCTGGCTGGTCCATAGACATGTCCAAAAGGAATAACATTACCTGCTCATATTCGTTGAGTTCTACTTTATTCCTTATAAAATCTCTAAGTAGTTTTCCATACACATTGTTTTTACTTGGATATTTATAGACTTTATTTTTAATATGCATCCTTTTTAGTAATGCGACGGTCCGTCTTATCTGTGTGCTTTTTCCAGCTTTATCTATGCCTTCGAAATCTACCAGTTTTCCGTTCATACAGCGTTGCCTTCGAGCACCCCGATTTTTTCATTTAAGAAATCTAGCATGATTGTGCGTTTGTTTTTTAGGTTTACCACCGGTAATTTAGCAACCTGCGGTATTATCCCATACTTTTTCTGGTACTTAGTTTGAAACTGCCAGCAGGAAGAATTTATCATGACTGTACTCTTATACTTTGATATGAACGCATTATGCACATGCCCGGTTGCGTATATATCCGGCACTTCATCTATCACTAGGTAGTCGTGCTTCAGAGGCATCAGCTGGGTAGACCCATGCGTAGGTGCCAGGTGTCTTGATTTTAATTGCAAGGTCATTATACTTGCTATATCTTCATTTCTCATCTTGTTATATTTAGGTATCGTATTTACGTAGTACATCAATCCAAACCCATGGTAGAGCAGGATGTTTCTCTTTATTCCGTCGTATATAACATTGAAACTAGACGGGTTTGATAAGAACATCGCATTTTCTAAGTTGTACAGTTTTCCGGCAAAATACGGGTCTACATGCGGCTGTGGCTCAGCTATATGGATGGCATCGTGATTGCCGGGCGTTATGATCAATTTCTTATCATCCGGTATCCTATTCAATATCTCATATAAGCTGTTGTACTGCTCTATAACATTCTTTATAGAGAGTTCTCCTTCCTGTTCTGGATAGACGCCGATCCCATCGACTAGGTCTCCATTTAGTACGATAATCTTCACTTTCTTTGCAATATCTGAAAAATCCTCTATAGAACCATTTAACCACGAAACCAGGCGATCTAATTGTCTCTCTGCGAATAAACTCGAGCCAGTGTGGATATCCGATAAGAATATGGCATATACATCATCGGCTTGATTCTGTGTCTCTTCCTTTATAGAGATGTCCGGCAGATTTATCTCGTCTATGAATACAGCATCATTTATCTTCTTCCCCCTTACAAATATTACTTGGTCTTTAACTAATTCTTCGTCTATCGTCTTGGATATCACCTTGCATGTCCCAGACCTATCCTCCAGCGTTATTATGGTATATTTTTTCACAGGGCTGATAGATATATCGGAGATCATCCCAATAAGTTCCACTTCGTCTCCCTGTGGGACATTTCGTATATTTGAGATTGATATAGCTCGGACATTCCCATTAAGTCGTGTTATCAGTAGATTTTTTAATTGTTCAAATCTATCATTAAAATACTCCACCCACGCCTGCGGTGTAGATATAGATTTATCTCCGTTGTAATCTTTCAAAGGAGAGATCTTAAAGTCACCATCAGACTCGAAGCCCAGAATATCATGCAGAGTCTTTGAATCAAGGATAAATATATTCCTTTCTTTCATCTGTTTGATCAGCTTATCTATATCTGTTATCTGCTTCTCCTTTACGGAAGTCGTGACGAGTATGCCATTTTGTGTAAATGAATCTATCTGCTTCTGATCCATCCTGTGAAATACATTATCTCCAGATTAAAATGTTTATGAACTTTTATGACGATATGGAATTTTCATCGAATCCGTTTTTTATGAGTATCTGCCTGACTTTATCCGTGTGGTCACCTTGAAGCTCTATATGGTTATCCTTGTATGTCCCGCCGCATGCTATCTCCGTCTTTAATTTTTTAGTAAGTTCTTTTATGTCGTGCAGTTTCGGATCGAATCCGCTTATTATGGTCATAGTCTTTTTAAAAGATACTTTCTTTGTAAATATTTTAATCTTCTGGCTAGTCTGCGATATGGAACCACAAACGCACATATCCTTCGGTAGGCCGCAAACAGGGCAGATTTCCATTAAATCAGTTTATCACCTAAATTTACCTCAAGACAATTAAGCATATCTTTTGTTAATCTCATTATACTATCTATCTGAATATTCAAGTATATAAAGGTTTTATCTTGTATTCAGATATATAGCTGACCTTCCCGCTGAAACAGCTGTGAAAGGTGCCTCAGTGGATAACATACCACTCAATTGGGCCAATATTGCAGGGGAAGGGATTTGAACCCTTGAACTCCAAAGAGAGCAGATTTCGCAGTGTTACACTTGAGTCTGCCGCGTTTGACCACTTCGCTACCCCTGCGTTCATTGATTCGATATCTCTTTCTCCAACTCATCTATATCCTTCTCTATGATCTCAACTTCTGGGCTTTCTTCAGTCTTTACTTCTGGCTCTGCAGCAGCTGGCTCATTTAAGTTCTTTAAATCCTTGAAAAATTTTGCGGTCAAGTCGCCGATTTTAAGCACCTCACTTACGAATGCTTTATCTACTTCCTCTTCCTCCTGTATCTGCTTAGAGAAGGCATCGTTGTATCCTTTTAACGTACTATCTAGGTTTGTAAGTGTTTCATTGTCGAATTTCAAGGTTAACGTAGGCACTCCGACAAATATCTCTCTCTTTAGCTCCGTTTCCATATAATAAAATAGAATAGCTCATTATATTTATAAGCCTTAAGGGGATGTGACCTTTATCGCTTTTACGGGGCAGACGTTTACGCACGCCATGCAGAATATGCAGTCACTTTCTCTTGCTGGATCCGCCTTCTTCTCAGAGAGAGGGTTCCCGGGCGTCTCAAACCAGTCAAATAATGAGACAGGACATGCAGTTATACACGACCCATCTGCATTGCATACGTCCCAATCTACAGCTACAGTCGTCCCATGTATTCCGAGTGTCTTTGGAGGATCTACCGGCCCCCAAACATTGTGGCCATTGTGCTGGCTTACAACCTTCCTCTTCGATGTAAAATCTGGATCTATAGGCATATCAAGTCTATTATCTTCTGTTCTATATAAACTTTAGTTGCGTAATCTCTATAAAAAAATAGAAGCTCCCGTAGTCTAACTTGGATAGAACACAGGCCTGCGAAGCCTGGTATCTGGATTCAAATTCCAGCGGGGGCATATCGGATGATATGCGGCTCAAAGCAGGTAGTCAAATAGCCGGAGTATAACCCGCTTACAAAATGCATAGCAGAAAGCCCCTATCCTTCAGATAGGAGAGGATGTCAGTATAATCGAATAGAGGCTTTTTCTATTCATCGATTATGAGCCTCTTCTTTGACGGAATAATGGCTCCGATTATATTATAGTAAATGTTGTTTATCAGCTTGAAAAACTTATAAAATATCTTTGAGTCTTTCAAATAATATACAGCGACTATAGCTATGCCTGCGCCGAGAAAGCTGCCGGCAAGGATATCAGTCGGGTAATGTAAACCCACATATACACGTGAATAAGTGACGACGAGGGCCTCGATCAGCAGCGGTAACGAATACCGTTTCTTCAGCATTAGCAAAGCCACAGTCGCTCCGCCGATAACTATAAGTGCATGTCCTGAAGGAAACGATGAATCTGTAGGCCTTGGAAGCAGCGTGATCGCACTCGATATTGAATCAAATGGTCTTGGTCTAAAGTATACTGCTTTGATGGCTAATCCAACGATGATGATTATTATGAAGACTATCGCCATCATCAACGCAGCTTTCTTATAATCACGGCTTCCAAATATCCAGAGTATTGCTACCACAGGTATCCAGAAATAGGTTCTTCCATACAGTGAAGCATACTCGAAAAATTTATCAAGGAAAGGAACATTCAGCCTCTGGTTGATAAGATTGAATAAGCTGTCGTCAAATGATTTAGATACGCCTAAGTATACGAGCAGGAAAACAACAAAGAATAGGGCAATCAGACTGAATCCTATTATTTTATACTCAGATCTCATCCTAGATTCAGAGGCAAGTTTTATTTATAAATGTGATGATATTTCTATTCTAACAAAGGGTATGGATGATCTAAACTCGCTCGAAGGGCTGCGTTCAAAGATAGAGTCTTTGCTATCAAGGGGGCCGGCGCTTATAGGAGATATATCGGAAGCTATAGGCAAGGACACAGCTCAGACAAGCGTGATACTTGATTATTATGCCTCGGCAGGGAAGATCTTTAAAACACGCAGAAAATATGGTTTATCCCCTGTTTATTCGCTGGATAGAGATGCGGCTTTAGGCAAGTTATATGAGTCTCTATCTATAGCTGAGAAAAAGATCGTGGATAAGTTTAAGTCAAATGGGCTTATCAGGGGAGATGAGCTAACGTCTGCCGAAAGGTACCTCCTCCAATCTTTGGAAGACTTCGTTAAAAAATTTACCGCCATTGACAGAGATAGCGGAGAGAAAGTGGATATGTACAGCTACTATAAGCTTTCTGAAGAGGACATCAAAAGGGAGTTAAACAAAGGGAAGGAGAGCGAACCAGTCGGATATTATAAAGCTAATGGCATGGAGGCCAATACTCCTAGGAGGCAGGCAAAAACCGCGCATAATGCTAGCAGCACCGATGAGATTAATCTTATATTATCGAATAAATTTATAAGGCCGGAGAAGCTTTCAAAGAATATATACATAGCAGGATACGGGCAATATAATACGCAGGTCATAGTCGCGGTCATGCTTAAAAGCAGCCTGACAAAGAAAGATATCCTGAGGGTACTAGGCTACTCAACAGATAAAAAGACCATCGCATTTATACTGACGAATGCCTCAAAGATAACCGGATTAGAAGGCTATGGCAGCTCTATAAACATAGTAAAGATATGAAAAGGGTGTTTTTTATTGGCGAAAATGCAGTCATATCCGCAGAGGAAGGCAAAGATATAAACACCGAATTCGGCATAATATACGCAAATAAACTGAAGGGTAAGAAGCCAGGTTCGCTTATAAAGACGCATAAAGGCGTTCCTTTCATAATTGTCGAGCCAAGTTCTATGGATCTTTTTAGGAAATTTGTCAGGTCGCCGCAGATAATCACCTTAAAAGACTTAGGCAGCATCATCGCTTATACTGGGATAAACTCAAAGAGTAAGATCCTAGATGCTGGTACAGGTTCCGGCTTTGCAGCCTGTATCCTCTCCACCATCGCTAAGAAGGTGGTGTCCTATGAGATCCGCGAAGACTTCGCAAAGATAGCAGAGAAAAACAAGGCGCTGTTCCATGCCAACAACCTGAAGATAATAAAAGGCGACGTAGGGTCGGCTCTTAAGGAGAAAGGATTTGATGTTGCCTTACTGGACCTGCCAGAACCGCATAAAGTGATAGGTGGTATTAAGGAGCATGTAAAGGTTGGCGGCTACATAGTATGCTACCTTCCATCTACGATACAGGTAGAAAAACTGCTGCGCAGTATCCCAGAGGATCTTAAAGTTGTAAAACTGCTCCAGAATTTGGAGTTGCAATGGAAAGCAGACATAGGATCTGACATTTTACGGCCTGAAAGCAGCGGAATAACTCATACTGCCTTCGTAATAATATTGAGGAGATATTTAGATAAGATAGGCAAATAAATGGAAGATTTTTATATGCGCTAAGTATTCAATTGAAATGAAGATAAAAAACGTCGTGTCTAGGAAGATACTTAATTCGAATACGAATTATACTATAGAGGTGAAGCTCGTAACTGAAAACGGACTGTTCAGGGGATCCTCTCCAGCTGGTGAAAGCACAAGCGAGTATGAAGTTAAGCAATTCAAGGAGGACATAGATCAGATAGTGAGCAAGTTCAATACATTCCTCAAAGGCTTTTCCGGTAGATCTATAAGTTCCTTGGATGAGATATTCGACATAGAGAAAAATATACCTGAAGAATTCATAGGCGGGGCTTCTCTATCGTTAAGTTACGCTTTGATAAGCGGCTTAGCCGCTTCTAAGGGCTTGGAGCCTTTTCAGTTATTTAGCTCAAAACAGAGGTCAAAGGTCCTCCCAATCTGCAAGATGATAGGAGGGGGAATGCATGCATCAAGGGCAGATATGAGCATACAGGAAATATTGGCGGTGACTATAAGCGATTCTGTGCAAGAGAGTATAGATTCCACAATAAAGGTGTACAACGAGGTCAAAAGGCTTCTTTCTGATAAGACGATAAGTTTCATCGGTGGAGTGGATCCAGAGGGAGGGCTTATATCCGGACTTGATGATTATGAATCTTTAAGTGTGGTGAGCAAGGCCGTGAACAAAATTATGAAAGAGACAGGTGAGGACATAAGGCTGGGTATAGATGCAGCCGCTTCAACTTTCTTCAAGGATGAAAGATACACATACAAGAAGCCCATCTATGGGAAGCTCGTGCTGTCGAAGGAGGAGCAGATAGATCTGATGGTGAAACTAGCAGAGGAATTCAATTTATATTATATAGAGGACCCAGTTGATGAAAATTTTCAGGAGGGGTACAAAGAGGTCATGAGAAAAACTAAGGCGTTAGTCGTAGGGGACGACTTGACAGCGACCAAGACTGAAAGGCTGGAGAAAGCTAAGGGAGACATAAATGCCACGCTTATAAAGCCGAATCAAGTAGGCTTGATGGGGGAAGTTGTGAGGTATTCAGCCCTATCGGATAAATATAAATTGACAAAGGTGCTATCTCATCGCTCAGAGGAAACTAACTCGTCGATGATTTCGGATCTTGCAGTCGGTTTAGGTGCTAAATACATAAAGGTAGGTATAAATAGGGGCGAAAGGATAGAAAAGTTAAATAGATTAAGCGAGATAACTGGATGACTATGAACAAAGCAGATAAACTGGAAGCGTATAAGAAATACGGTGTCAGGATAGGCACGAAGGGAGCCAACAAGTTCATGGAAAAGTTCGTATTCAAGAGAATACCTAATAAATTTGTCATATTCAATGTGAAGATGATAGACGAGAGGATAAAACTGGGAGCCAAGCTGCTTAATAATTACAAACGCAAGGAGGTGCTGCTTGTTTCAACCTTTGATGAGGCTTACTATGCCGTTTATAACTTTTCGAGGATAATGGGCGTAAGTGTCAATTTCGGCAGGTATCTGGCCGGCTCCTTGACTAATATCTCATATGATAACTTCTTTGAGCCGAAGATAGTTTTCGTAACTGATCCGTTGACTGATAGAAGGGCAATAAAAGACGCTAAGAGGATCAATATACCTGTCATGGCTATATGCAACAATGACAGCAGTCTGCGTTTTATAGACCTAATAATACCCGGCAATAATAAAAAGGCAGAAAGCGTAGGCTTCATCCTATTCCTGCTTGCAAATGATATGGCTAATGACAAGGAGCGAAGCGTTCTTAGTAAGATAACCTTTGAAGATTTCATATCAAAGGAGATCTCAATATGATTCCAAATCTATAGATTTTGTCGGATACATATGTTTTTAGTAGATGTATATGACGGGCAGAAGCTGGTGCGTAAGTCTGTGAAGTACTGCCAGGATCTTGGATCTAAAGTAATTGGTTTGATGTTCGTATCCTCTCCAGGTAATGGAGTTTTCTTACCGGATGTCAAAGACATCCATATGAACTTTGTGAGATTTAATCTGGATGTTATATGGCTTGATGCTAACAATACGGTCGTCAAGAAAGTTACAGCTAAGCCTTGGAAGCTTTACTATGGCCCGCCAAATGCAAGGCATGTGTTAGAGCTACCGGAGCGGGCTGGCTCAAAGATCAAACTTCGGGATAAGTTGTACCTTAAGAACAAGAGGAAAGTATAGAATGGAAGAATTAAAGACGGACCTGGTCAATTCAAACAGCAGATTCAAGAAATTTGGAAAGTTCTCCTTCGTATTCCCAGGTAATTCAATGGTCAGGCTCGGTGATGGGATCCAAGTACACAGATTAGATTTTCCTCATTTAGAGGTCGCCGATTTGAAGAGATCGGTTAAAGAGTCCCTATGCAGCTCGATTGGAGTAGCGGATGCGGTTTTGCTGTCCGGAGGGATAGACTCCTCAGTGATCGCCAAGCTGGAATATGATGTAAATAAACATGTAAAATTTATATCCTGCGGTTTTGCCGGCAGTCATGACCTTATATACGCCAACATACTGGCTAAACAGCTGAATGCAGATATAATAAATGTGAATTTGAGTGAGGATATTGTGGTTGATACGATGAAGACGCTGAAAGGATTAGGTTTCACTGGCTATGATCTGATCCTGGGCATAGTCGAGTATAACTGCCTAAAAAAGATGAGCGATCTTAATTTAAAGACGGCTTTGACGGGTATGGGGAGCGATGAGCTTTTGTTTGGTTATGATAAGTATAAATACCTTGATAGGCATTCATTAATAGACTATAGGCTAGATAGGGTCTCATATATCAGTGTGACAGATGGTTTCAGGATAAACAAGTTGGCCAAACTATTCAAGGTTAATGTATTATCTCCTTACCTAGACACTGAATTTGTAAGACTAGCTATGAACTATGATATCACAGGAGAAAAGTATGAAGATATGTCAGGTAAAAAGGTGCTTAGAATGATCGCCGATGAGATCGGTATAGACAAGAGGATAGTAAACCGTGAGAAAAAGGCCATGCAGTATGGAAGCGGTGTACTGCCAGCTCTGCGAGCTATATCAAAGGCGAGAGGATTTAAGGGTGTAAATGAACTAGCAAATGCATTATGATGCCGAAATCGATGTGAATCGGACGGCATCCATTAACTAGCATCTGCTAAAAGGAGGTAAAATATGATAAAGATAACAGCTTTGGGCGGATACAGTAAGATAGGCAAGAATATGACAGCCATAGACATAGATGGCGAGATAGTTATAACGGACATGGGCGCCGACATGGAGAGACTTGTTGATTTTCAAGAGGATTCTAAGACCATCACTGCGAAGGATTCAAGCAAGCTTATAGAAAGCGGTATAATACCAGATGATAGGGAATTCTTTGAAAAAGAAGGGAAAAAGGTGAAGGCCATAGTCATAGGGCACGGGCACCTTGACCATATTTGGGCTGTGCCTTTTCTAGCCGCTAAATATAAATGCCCAGTCATAACGACTTTATTTACATCCAAGATATTGACCCATCTGATGACGGATTATAACAGCTTTAACTTGAAGATCGTCAGACTAATCGAAGGGAACCTGTTCAAGATATCAGACAAGATCAGCATCGAGCTTGTCCATATAACTCATTCTATACCAAATAGTACTTTGATCGTTATACATACCCCTTATGGGGCGGTGATATATGCCAATGACTGGAAATTTGACAATTATCCGACGCTCGGGAAGAAACCAAACTATGAGAGACTGGAGGAGATAAGCAAGAAAGGGATAGCAGCGGTCATCTCCGACTCTACAAGGATAGACTATGACGGTTATTCGTTCTCGGAAAGCGTCGCGAAAATAATGCTCGAAGACGTTATAAGGAAGAGCCTTAAGCATAAAACTATATTCGTTACCACCTTCTCTTCGCATATAGCGAGGATAAGGAACATAATCGAGGTCGCAAACAGATTTAACAGGCAGGTTATGATATTTGGAAGGAGCATGGACCTTTACATAGAATCAGCTATATCCGCAAATATAGTGGACAAAAAGATGTTTCCGAAGGTATATAAAGCGTTTCCGCTGGTAAATAGGGCGTTGAGGGTTGTAAATGAGAATCCAGGCAAGTATCTTATAATATGTACTGGCCATCAGGGCGAGCCGAACTCCTTTTTGAGGAGGTTGTCTGCAGAAGAGTATAACTATAAGGTTTCTAGTGAGGATGCCATAATATTCTCGTCTGAGACAATCCCGACACCTGTAAATATAGCAAACAAAAACATTCTGAAGAAAGGTCTGTTAGAGAAAGGCGCTTACATCGTCGAAAATGTCCACGTATCTGGCCATGCATACAAGAATGACCACAGAAACTTCATAAAGATGCTTATGCCGAAGCATTATATACCATCCCATGGCGGTATAGACAAAATAAGCGTCGGCATATCCTTAAGCAGAGAGTTCGGGTACGAGCTTGGGAAGACCTCGCATATACTTCTGGACAACCAAGAACTCGAATTGAACGTGTGAGTATGCTCTTAATCTAGCGTCATACCGCATAAAGGTTAAATTTGAGAGCATTCTCAGGTTTTAGATGGGCGAGATTAAGAACTGGGGCAGTGATTCAGAATTGAAGGTGCTCGATAGATGGAAAAAAGAAGAGAAGTCTAATTTTTCCATCGACTCAAAGAAGCCTTATTTCGGTATGGATACCCCTCCCCCGTATACTTCTGGAAGGCCCTGGCATCTAGGTGCAGCAGCGCATTACTCTAAAATAGATATGATAGGCAGAGCTGCTAGGATGCTGGGATATAACGTTCTATTCCCAATCGGTATGGATAGAAATGGGATACCTGTTGAAAAATACGTCGAGAAGAGATATAATATTAAGATACAGGAGACTGAAAGAGCGAAGTTCTTGAAGTTATGTCAGAGCGCACTCGATGAGTTAGAGAAGGAGATGGTCGGTATCCTGGAGCGGCTTGGTTATTCCGGAGACATGAAGAATATGTACAGGACAGATTCCGAGGAATACAGGAGATTTACACAAGCCACATTTATAGATCTATGGAAGAGAGGTCTGGTCTATAGGGGCACAAGACCTAGCAACTACTGTTCGGACTGCAATACTACGATAGCAGACGCTGAGATAATCTATAAAGATGTGCCTTCAAAATTGGTATATATCAAGTTTAAACTTAAAGGCGCAGACGAATCCATAGTAATAGCTACTACTAGGCCGGAGATGCTGGCTGCCTGCGAAGCTGTAATAGTGAATCCGAGCGACAGCAGGTATAGAAATCTGACTGGAAAGACCGTTATCACCCCTATATATGGCAAAGAGGTTCCCATAGTCGCAGATGAGTCGGCGGATAAAGAATACGGCTCAGGAGCTGAGATGCTGTGTACGTATGGGGATTATAATGATATCCTCTTATCCAGAAAATTGAAAGTAAAAGAAACTATAATCATAAATGATAAAGGCAGGATGACAGATTCAGCCGGTGAACTGCTGAGCGGCTTGACTGTTAATGACGCCAGGAAGAAGATGATAGAAACTTTGGAAAGAGAGGGATATATCGATAAGATAGTGGATATAATGCATCGTTCTCCTTTTTGTGAGAGAAGTAACACTTTAATAGAGATCATACCGATGGATGAATATTATGTAAAGGTGGTGGATTTCAAGCCGAAATTGCTCGAGCTTGCTAATCAAATCGATTTTGTCCCAGATAGAAGCAGGCAGCTGCTTCTTAATTGGATAGATACCGCTATGGATTGGCCTATATCAAGGAGGAGGTTTTACGGCACGGAGATACCTATATGGTACTGTAAGAATTGCGGAGAACCATACGTGCCGGAACCAGGCAGATACTACAGGCCATGGCTTGAAGACCCACCTGCCGGCGCTGTATGTAAAAAATGCGGCGGCACAGAATTCATCGGAGACACACGAACGTTTGATACATGGGTGGATTCAAGCATAACCCCGCTGTATGTGACTAGATATCTTATAGACGAAAAGTTCAATTCTATAACTTACCCTCTTACGATAAGGACGCAGGGATTAGACATAGTCAGGACATGGCTTTTTTATAGCCTCCTTAGAGGTTACCAGTTGACGAATAAAGCGCCGTGGAAGACTGTATGGATAGATGGAGTAGGCTTGGATGAACACGGGGAAAAGATGTCTAAGAGTAAGGGCAATGTGCTGGATCCGGTCCCTATAATCGAGAAATATGGGGCAGACGCATTTAGGTTCTGGGCGGCATCAGAGGCATCTCCCGGAAGCAATATGCTTTTCTCGGAGAAGAAACTGCAAGGCGCATCCAAATTTTTAAATAAAGTCTTGAACATATCGAATTTTATCAGCTTGTTCAAATTTGAAAATGATATAAAAGAAGCTGAGCTTCTACCCACAGATAAATGGATACTAGCCAACCTGTCGAAGCTTACGGATAAGGTGGTCTCTGCTTACAGGTCCTTTGATTTATTCACCTCCTCGAATAGCATCAGAGAGTTCATTTGGAATATATTTGCACCGCATTACTTAGAGATGATAAAGGCCAGGGTTTATGGAAGCGGCTTCTCTAAATCCGAGAGAGATTCAGCGATTTATACACTTCATAAGGTGTTCAAGGTCTTGTTGCTCTTGCTATCGCCAATAACCCCGTTCATAACGGATGAACTATGGAATAGGGAGTATGGTGAGACTATAAGTTCCAAAGTCCTTCCGGAGACGAGCGGAATCGAGGAGAGTTATCTTTCTCTCAATGAAGCTATAATATCCTTCAACACGAAGATCTGGAAGGAGAAGAAATCCGCCGGTAAATCGCTTAGAGACAGTATCTCTATAACTCTACCCGATGAATTGAAGCCGTTTGAGAAGGATCTGATCTCTATGCATAATATAATCTGATATGGTCAAGGTTAAGGTAAGAAACATAAATTTTGGGGAGAAGGAAGTGGACATTAAATCTGGCGCTGTGTCGGAGATAATGGATGCACTCGGGAAGAACGATGATTCTGTTATATTTGTGGACGAAGAAGGCAAAATATACACATCGGATGTGGTCGTAGAGGATGGAAAGGCCCTTAATATGATCGAAGTCTTCTCTGGAGGATGAACTATGTTCTGTCAGATATGCGGTAAGGAAGCGGTCATATCGTCTGCCAGCGGTACGTTCTGCAGGGAGCATTTCCTGGACTATTTTGAGGATGCTGTTTTAGAGACCATCTCCAAGTACAGCCTCATAAATCCGCATGAGAAGATCGTAGTTGCGAATTCTGGAGGGAAGGATTCTCTGTCCTTGCTTTACGTGCTGAATAAATTCTTTAGAAATACAAACGACATACTGTCTGTGACTATAGATGAAGGAATCAAAGGCTATAGAGATAAGACGATAGACATAATGAAACATTATTGCGAGGCATGGGGTATAAAGTATAAAATATACTCTTATAAGGATTTCACAGAAAAGAGCATGGATGAGCTTACGAAGATAAGGCACGGTATACCATGTTCGTACTGCGGAACATTGAGGAGGTACCTGCTCAACAAAGCTGCACTTGAAAACAATGCGGACAAGATGGCGACAGCGCATAACCTTGACGATGAAGCTGAGAGCGTCCTAATGAACTTGATACAAAATGACAATAGTCGATTTTTGAGGATCGGTGCGAACGTAGGGTTTGTAAACGACGATAAATTCATCCCCAGGATAAAACCGCTTATGTTTATAAGTGAAAAGGAGACTATGATGTACTCTATAATGATGGGCATAAATGCTATCCACTCTGAATGCCCTTATGCAAAGTTCGGGATACGTAGTACGGTATCGGAGATAGTGAAGGAGATAGAGACTTCACATCGAGGTGGAAAGAGAAATATCGTGGAATGCGCGCTGACAGTTGCAAACAGCTTAAGAGGCGTCGCAGAGCGCAGAGAACTGAATAGGTGCCGCATATGCGGAGCGCCATCATCTAAAGAAGTATGTGAAGCTTGTTCAATAAAATTGTCTTTAAAGATCAGTATATAGAAATTAGTTCTGGAGCTCAGCAATTAAATCTTTAAATATCAAAATAATTAATATACTTAAATGGCAGATTTAGCATATATCAATGTTTCTCAGAATTACGATGATTACAAAAGAAGTGTAGACGCATTCAATTTATCCCTGCATTCGATTGTCTCTGAGATCTATAATCAGCTTCGCACACTGGCTGATTCAGTTTCAAGCACGAATAATATAATTAAGGACTATGGTGATAGGATCTCAAGACTGAATGCAGATACCGGCCGACTTGATGCCCAGTTGAAGCAGGTGTTTCAGACGATATACACGCTATCAAACAGCGTGAATAACCTTAATAAATCGACATCAGGCGCAATATCTGGGCTTTCTTCAGCTATAGATGGCGTAGATGCAAAGCTGACGAAACTTTCAGATACAACTCTGAAATCAATCCCATCTATAAATGAACTTATAGAGCAGATCAACACCTTAAAAGAGGGCTATAAGACCATTACGACCATAAGTTCTAGCTTCAATGATCTTGCTAAGAATGTCAATGCTGCGATTTCAAATCAGAATTCTGCTATAAACGACTTGAATTCTAGGATGACGAAACTTTCGGACACAGTTGTAAATTCTATACCATCATTGAACGGGGCGGTAGAGGAAATAGATAACGTAAAAAGAGATCTTTCAGGCGTGAAGAATGAGATAAAAACAGTGGTCGACTCAGTTAATTCCCTTAATGTGCAGACGAACGGCTTCCAGTTGAAGTTGGATTCAATCGGCTCAGAGTTCGCCAACATAGAGAAGAACATATCTGATTTACATAAATCTTCATTAGATTTTATAAATACAAGTAAGGGGATCATGTCAGCGTTCTCGAGCGCGGACATGGAGAATATAATGACCTCAATAAAAATGCTAACAGATAAACTGGAATCGACTGTCGCTCAGGTGAATAAACTTTCTGACGATAATATATCTATTAGAAAGGATTTAAGTGGCATATCTAGTAAGATGTCTGATTTGAGCGTCCTAAAGAACTCAAATAAGATCCTAGAGGAAGCCGTGAGCACAGCGAAAACTATAAGCGACGCAGAAAGCAGGATAAACAGCATAAGTTCAAAGACCGAGCTCATATTCAATCAGGTAACAGAGTCCGCGGGTAAGTTCACGCAGTTCGATGATAAGCTGAACGATTTAAGCAGAAAGATTTTCGAGCTTGGAAAGGAGATAGATAGACTGAAGACCGCTCTGCCGATGTTTGCTACTAAGGATGATATTCTTGCATTGAATAAAAAAATAAATGAAAATGTGAAGACAAGTTAATATGAAGTATGAACTTAAATTTAAAAATAAACTATTCAAGGACAAGCCCCTATATAGGGTTGTCTTAAGTGAATTTGAGAAACCCACTGCAGATTACTTCTCCAATCTCCGCAGATTCTGCATATCCTTAGGTCTTGTGAATCCAGGGGAGAGCCGCATAGGGATAGTCTACATACTTGATATACTGCTTAGATCCAGGAAAGACAAAACCGGCGGCTTAAGCAGTTATGACATAATAAAAAAACTATACAGCAGTAACGTGAAGATAGTCTACGCAAACATACTTAGAGATCTAAGGAAATTAATAGCCGCAGGTTTAGTAGAGAAGATAGATGGGAACTATAGGATCAAGGAAAACATGGATCTTCCAGAGATTATGGATAAGTTCGTCAGACCGTACATCATAGACAGGGTACTGAAGAAAATAGGAGACTACGCTAGCGCCGTAGAGAGAGATATAAAGAAGAAGAGCTAATTTTTCTATTTTATCGCCGAAGCTGCCATCAGTAATTTGAATAATTTCTTTCCTTTGTCGGTGAGTTTTATTATCTTCTTGTGTCTGTCATTGGATACCTTGACTATATCCAGCTTGCTCATTTTGTTCAGTAGTTTTACAATATACGAGTAACTGCAGTCTATCTTCCTGGAGATAATAGCCGCGTAGACATGGTTATCGTTGAAGTATATCATCTTTAGTATTAGAAAAGGCTTGCTATGTAAAAATAGTCTCTGTACCTGCCCCTTATCTTCACCTACGCCCTTCATAACTAGTTTAGTTATGCTATCTATTAATACATTTGTCATAAATTTATATCCATTATTTTTGTCTGAAACCTCTTAAGATAGAATGAAAAATAAACTCATCAGAAGTTTGTGCAGGGCATGGCAAAGTCCGAAAGGTGTAAAGTTCTTTGTCCTAAGCAATTGTCAGATGCATGACCTAAGAAATATATTGCACTTTACTTCAACAATGCTTTTAAATAGGGAACTTATAAGTAATATCATTGAAAATGTCTGAATAAATTAAGAAAATCCGAACGTTTTGCAGAACGTTCAGATTTTAAGCAGACTGTAAGCGAAATTTGGCGCATCACTTACTTTTCTTAATAAAATAATAAGGAATAACTAGAATATAAACCTTTCGGTTTACATTTTAGTTATTAAAAGGAGGGAAAAATGGTAATGGATATTTTGGTGGAAAGTGCTTTACGAGCCGGTAAAGAGCAGATTTCGTCTGAAGATGCGCTCTTCAATCAAGCGCAGATAAAAGTTATTGGAATCGGCGGTGCAGGGAATAATATGGCCTCATGGCTTCATAAAAAAGGAGTAAAGGGAGCGGAGATAGTGATAGCTAACACTGATCAGGTGCAGTTGAACTCTAGGACAGCAGATAAGAAACTGCTCATCGGGAAGGAGACCACAAGAGGATTGGGCGCCGGCGGGTTCCCTGAGAAGGGGAAACAAGCTGCAGAGGAGTCCGCTCAGTCCATAAAGGACTCTTTGAGAGGCAGTGACCTTGTATTTATATGCGCCGGACTTGGCGGCGGAACTGGCACTGGCGGTGCGCCAGTTGTAGCTAAGATCGCAAAGGAACTTGGTGCTATAGTTATAAGCACTGTGACCATGCCTTTCAAGACCGAGAGGAAGCGGGTGGAGAACGCTGAAATGGGGCTCCAGGAGCTCAGGAACGTATCTGATACCGTGATAGTGATAGACAATAACAGACTCGTCAACTTTGCCGGTAATCTGCCCATAGACCAGGCTTTCAACATAGCCAATGAAGTCGTGGCTACAATGATAAAAGGGATAGTTGAGACTATTGCTATACCTTCTCTCGTCAACCTGGATTTCGCCGATATAAAGGCGATAATGAACAAAGGCGGTGTTTCTGTGATAGGTATAGGAGAGACAGACGCTTCTGATTCAAGGGTCGCAGAGGTGGTCAAGCGTGCGCTTAACAACCCACTTTTGGATGTAAGCTACAAAGGCGCTAAGGGCGCATTGATACATATAACCGGCGGACCAGACATGACCTTGTCAGAGGTCAATGAGATCGGAGAGCTAGCCACCCAATCGCTGGATTCCGATGCGATTGTGATCTGGGGTGCTAGGGTGGATGAATCATTCTCAGGCAAGCTGAGGGTGATGACAATCGTGACTGGAGTAAGTTCGCCTTACCTATTGGGCCCGGAGGACACAGCGGTCATCTCTAAGACGAGCTCGGCTATAAGCAAAGAGCTTGGCATAGAGATACTAAAGTAAAACTTGTTGGCATGCAGCCCGTCTCTTTTCGGGCTGCTTCGCGTTCTTCATGAAATCCCCTACTATGGTTGGGGTAATACCCCAACCATATTTAACGAAGCTAGTGGCAAATCCCAAAATCTTCAGAAGGGGATGAAAGCAAACTAATAAATAGGAGAAAAGATATAATAAAAATATAACAAAAATGAAGATGTAGATGAGGCAGATAAAGTACGTCCTCTGCAGGGTGCGGTGAATGCATGAACGCAGGGGAAGCCCATGCCATTTACGGTTAGGGGTGCCATATACAGGGTTGTAAACGATAGGAGGGAATTACTATGGAAAATTGGTATAAATTTTTTAAGGAGCAGTCTAATAGGACTATAAAGGTAGGCGAGTACGAAATAGTCTACAAAGGCAAGAACCTTGAGGAAAGTTGGAGTTCAGCGGAAAAACCACCGGTCTCAGTTCATAAGGAGAGCATCAAAGTACTTAAGAACGGCGAAAAAGTAAAACTTAAGAAAGCGGATAAACTCAAGCTGATAGAGGCACTAAAGCGCGGTAACCTGGATGAGGTTTCTGGTTTGCTTCCAAAATAAACTTAAGATTCCCTATCGCAAAATGCCTTGTGGCGCAGCTGCCAGCAGTTTGCTGACAATCTGCGACAAACATGCATCGCAATACGAGCGGACACCTCTCTCCCCTATCTTTCGAAAGGGGAATTCTCGGCGGGCTTGTTAAAAGGATAAATATTAATAACTGTTTCTATCTTAAATGGTGGAAGCATTGGATGATCTCTTAGATCAGATAAACAGCTTAGAGAATCAGATAAGGTCGGTTGAGATGGAGCTGCGTTTTAGCGATAGCCTATTCAATGAGGGTCAGACCAATATACCCCCTGAAGAGATATCGCGTATTATGCATCAAAAGAGTGCGGAGAATAAGGCGCCAGCTATCCAGCCAATCGTACAAAAGCCGGAATCAGCAATTCAGGCAAACCCAGAGATTCAAATGAATAAGCCAAAGGCAGAGATCGGGGCGGGAAAAGCGGAGATTAATGCATCGGTTAAGACAGAACCCAGTAAAAGCACTGAAATAGGTAGCACCAGCAAAAGCACTGAAATAAAAGGTGTAGCGTCTGCCGGCGTCCAGCCCCCTCAGGCGCAGCAAGAAGTCGTACAGATTCCAAGCGTACAATATGGAGCAGCCGACATACCATCGATAGCTTTTGTTATAAAGAAATTATCCGAGTTGATAGACCTTAACTCAAAGATATCCGAAGAGCTGCAGGAGATAATATCAACCTCCTCTAAAGCCGACGCGTCTAAGAGACTCTCCTCTCTGATAAATAAGCTTGCCTATGCGAGCATCTATGGCTAAGCTTGTATTCCTTATAGTGGACGGGATGGGCGATAGGCCGATAAAGCTGCTGTCCAATAAAACTCCCCTGGAATATGCAGATAAGCTAAATATTAATTCTACCCTCACGCATGCAGCTTTAGCATTTCCATCAGTTTTGGGGAAGTTGGCTCCAGAGAGCGACTCTGGGGTGATGGCCGATCTAGGTTATGACCCAAAGAGATACTCCACTGGGAGGGGGTGGTTTGAGTGCCTTGGCTTAGGTATGGCTCCTACCGAAGGAGACTTGAGTGTCAGGGTAAATATAGCCGAGGCTGCAGGCAGCAAGTTGAAGTCTGTGAGGACTTACCTCTCCAAGGAGGAGTTTGCAGAGATAGAGAAGGATATAAATGAGCGCGTGAAATTGCCTATAGAATTTGAATTCAAGGCCGGGGAGGGCTATAGGGGAGGCCTGATAGTACATGACGGCAAAGGTAGACTCTCTCAATTCGTTTCAAACAATGAGCCAGGATATACAGTCAGGTTCTTTGGAGATAAGAAATTAAGTTTTGCTTCCAGTACGGCTAAGACAAAAATCCCCAGAATAAAGGCGCTGAAGCCGGGCGCTGCTTTCACAGCGGATATACTGAACCGTTTCATATCCGAATCTAAAAAAGTGCTTCTAAAGAGCGATGTTTATAGAAAAAGGAAGGAAAGCGGCCAGCCTCTGCCGAATTATGTGCTCTTGAGGGATGGAGCTGTACATGATCCTAAATTACCAGACATAAACGAGAGATATGGCAGGAGATGGGCGGCGGTCGTAGGCATGCCGCTAGAGAAGGGCATAGCGCTTGCATCTGGGATGTCCTTGATGGATATCCATGAATTAGACGATTTGAGCGAAGATCTGGAAAATAAAGCGGAGTACGTTTCAAAAGCTATGGATGCATACGATGCCGTTTATGTGCATGTAAAACAAACGGATGCATTGTCTCATTTGGGCAAGTATGCAGAAAAGTACGATGCAATAGAAAAGATAGACAAGATTCTAATCGGTAGGATTCTCCGGAGATTGAGTTTTTCAGATGGGGATACTTTGGTGGTAACCTGCGACCACCGGACGTCTTCTGATCTGAAGAGGCATACGAATGATAATATCCCGGTCTTGATAGCGAATAAAAAATTTGGCTCGGTCAAAGAGTTTGGCGAGACTGAATGCAGTAAGCATCATATCAAGAGCATAAAGAAAGCGACTGATATTATGCCTTTTGTGGTAAGACTATGAGCAATAAGCAGCTGGCAGACATTTTCTACACCATCGCGGACATCTTAGAGATAGAAGGTGTCAATTGGAAGCCAGTAGCATACAGAAAAGCTGCGCTTAGCATCTCCACGTTGTCTGGCGACATCTCAGATTACTATAAGAATGGCAAACTAGAACGGATAGAGGGGGTAGGAGAAGGGATAGGGAAGAAGATAATAGAGTACATCAAGACCGGAAAGGTAGAAAAATATGAAGAGCTGAAGAAAAAGTATCCCATTGATTTTGATTCCCTTAGGCAGGTTAGAGGTCTAGGACCTAAGAAGATATTCTCCCTCTACAAATCATTAGGCATAAAAAATATTGATGACCTGAGGGAGGCGGTGTCTAAGCATAAACTCAGAGAACTGGAAGGGTTCGGGGAGAAAACCGAAGCCAATCTGTCTAACACCCTTGCGTCAGTTGTAGAGAGCACAGAGAAGAGGGTCCCGCTCGGTTTCATGCTGGAAAGCGCGGAGAACTTGGTCTCAGAGCTTAGGAGAAGCGGTCTATTCAATAAGGTTGAGATAGCCGGATCCACCAGGAGGATGAAGGAGACGATAGGCGACTTGGATATACTTGCTACGTCGAATAAGCCAGAGGAAGCGATGCGATTCTTCACTAAAATGAAGGAGGTCTCAGACGTCCTTGTCAGTGGCCCGACAAAGACTTCCGTAGAGCTAAAGTTCGGTCTTAACTGCGATCTTAGAGTCGTGGAAGACGAATCATTTGGCTCAGCTATGCAGTACTTCACTGGCAATAAAGAACATAACATAAAGCTGAGAAGGATAGCTTTGTCAAAGGGGTTGAAGCTGAACGAGTACGGCATATTTAGAGGAGACAAGAAAGTAGCAGGCGAATCCGAAGAGGGGGTATATTCTTATCTTGGCCTAGACTACATGCCTCCAGAGCTTAGAGAGGACACAGGCGAAATAGAAGCTGCTCAGGTCCATCAGCTGCCAAAACTAGTCCAATATGAGGAAATCTTAGGGGATCTACATACCCATACAAACGACAGCGATGGCGCGGATTCGCTGGGCGAATTGGTATCAGAGGCAAAAAAGATCGGACTTAAGTATATCGCCGTAACAAATCATAGCTACAGTTTAAGAGTGTCTAAGGGACTGGATGACAAGAGGTTTGAAGCATTGAACAGGAGGATAGAAGCGCTGAATGGCAAAGAAAACTTCAGCGTGCTAAAGGGGGTAGAGCTGGAGATACTTAAGGATGGTTCATTGGATCTAAGCAGCAAGACTCTTTTGGGGATGGACTTTGTGATAGGCGCACTGCACCAGAATATCAGCAACGATCGCAAGACCAACACAGACCGGCTTATCAAAGCCATAGAAAGCGGGAAGTTATCCGCGATAGCGCATCCGACCGATAGAATTATAGGTGAGAGGCCTCCTATCAATCTGGATCTAGATAAGGTATTCGAAGCCTGCGAAAAAAACGATGTTATGCTGGAGATAAACGGCTATCCAACACGCTCTGATTTACCTTTTGATCTGGTGAAGAGGGCTTCGAAGTACCGCGTTAAATTCAGCCTTGGAAGCGATTCCCACCGGTTGGCTCATCTAAGATTCTTGAGGCTGGCAACTGCCATAGCAAGGAGGGGGTGGCTCACTAAGAAAGACGTCATCAACACCCTCACCTATGAGCAGATTATAAAACTTAAGCGTTAAATATTAAAATGTATTTCATAATAGATGTCATGGAACCTACATCTTTCAGGGTCAGCAGTGGAATAACAGGCTTCGATCAGCTTGTAAATGGCGGTTTGGTGTCAAATACCGTCTCAGCGCTTTTCGGCTCCCCTGGCGCAGGGAAAAGTATATTCGCCCTTAGCTTTCTAAGGGCTGGATTGAAGGAAAATGAGAAGGTGTTCTACATCAGTTTAGAGCAGGACTTGGATGCAATACTTAGGGAAGCGGATTCTCTTGGTTTTACTGAGTTTAGGGAGAACATGAACACAAACTTCGTTTTCGTTAGGATGACCGGCCACGATTTCAAGGAGTTCTTACTTGTGGATCTGCCAAAGATATTAGAAAGCAGGACTGGAAAACATTCAAGGATAGTCGTGGATCCGTTGACACCGCTGTTCTGGGAAATCCATGATATAGCGATGCAGAGGAATCTTTTGAGTAATGCCTTCGATATGCTTCGCTCATTTGGCACGTCTATCGTCACGGTAGAAAAATATGGTAATCTAAACGTGCTGGACTTATCAGAGGAGCTGGCCATACCGCTATATTTGTCGGACTGTGTGATATTGCTCACGATGATATTCAATCAAAACTTCTATCAAAAGGCCATATCCATCCTCAAGTTCAGATATTCCTCCCACAGTTCAGGCTTGCACCCCTTCGATATAGAGCAGGGTGGGATAAAGATATTCCAGGACCAGCCTGTCTTCTGAGAGGCGTGGATATGAAAGTAAAGTTCAGAGATAAGATTTACGAATCGAATGAGAGAAGCTCTTTCTTGAAGCTCGCGGAATCAGTCGGCATAGATATAAAAGAGGTAATAACTGTAAAAGCGGGTGGTAAACTATTCGATTTATCCTCAAGTGTCCCGGATGTAAACGAAGTCGAGTTCCTAGATTTCAATAGCCCAGAGGGGAAGATGGTATTTTGGCATTCATCTGCGCATATCTTGGCTGACGCGGTAAAGCGTCTGTATCCCGAGGCTTTATTGGGTATAGGTCCTCCAATCGACGGAGGTTTTTACTATGATTTTTATAATCTAAACATAGGAGACAATGACCTTAAAAGGATAGAGGAGGAGATGAAGGCGATCTCGAAGGAGAATAATAAGTTCGAGAGGATACCATTGACAAGGGAAGAGGCCGAGAAGAGACTAAGTGGAGAGAGGTTCAAACTTGAGATATTGAATGACCTGACAGGTGAAATAACACTTTATAGAGATGGAAAATTCGAGGATCTATGCAGGGGGCCTCATATTCTATCAACAGGGGCGGTTAAGGCGGTAAAGCTCCTTAAGGTATCAGGCGCCTATTGGAAGGGGGATAATAAGCGCGAGTCCATGACTAGAATATACGGCATAACTTTTCCTTCAAAAGAGGAGTTGGATGAATATCTCAAATTCTTAGAGGAGCGAAAGGCACATGACCACAAGAAGATAGGCAGAGAATTAGAATTGTTCGAATTTTTAGATGTATCGCCAGGTTCTCCTTTCATGCTGCCAAAAGGGACGATAATCTACAATGAACTTGTCAAACTTGCAAGAGAATACGACACTAAATATGGCTATCAGGAGGTAATAACTCCCTTCATCGCGAAGGTCGATCTTTGGAAGATAAGCGGGCATTTTGATAAATATAGAGAGAATATGTTTGAGGTCAAACCATTTGAATCCGATGAAGAATACGCTTTGAAGCCGATGAGCTGCCCATTTCATGTACTAATATTTAAATCGAAGACACGTAGTTACAAGGAACTTCCTCTTCGGATATCTGAGCACGGCATAGTGCATAGGTACGAACTGGAGGGGGCGCTGGATGGTCTTTTAAGAACAAGGGTGCTGCAGCAGAATGACGCGCATGTCTTCGTCAGCGAGGATCAGATAGAGGATGAGATACTGTTCGAACTGAAAGAACTCAAAGAGATATATGAGATATTTGATCTATCTCCAGTATTTATCGCTGCTACAAGGCCTGATAAAAGGATAGGGGAGGATGAGCTTTGGGATAAAGCGGAGAATGCAATCTTCAGAGCGCTTGAAAAGGCCGGCTATAAGTACACCATTAAGGAAAAAGACGGGTCATTTTATGGACCGAAGATAGATATATATGTCCTTGACTTTACAGGCAAGCCGGAAGCGGCTTATGCTGTGTCGACGATACAGGTAGACTTCAATTTAGCCAGAAGGTTTGATGCAAAGTACACCGGGAAGGACGACAAAGAGCACATACCTGTCGTGATACACCGCTCAATACTAGGCTCCTTTGGCAGGTTTATGGGGGTAATACTTTCGAATTCTAAAGGCGAGCTTCCGTTATGGCTGTCTCCAGTGCAGGTAAAAGTGCTGCCTATAAGTGACAGCAATAAGCCGTATGCCGAGGAGGTTGCGGAAAGACTAATGAAGGATAAAATAAGGGTTGAATTGGATGAATCAAATTCGACATTGGACAGAAAAATACGCACTTCTCAGTTGGAGAAAGTTCCATACACGGTTGTGGTAGGCGAGAAAGAGGAAAAGAGTAAAACTATAGCAGTTAGGGATAGGTCAGGCAAAACCAGTTATAATGTAGATTTAAGTAAGTTTATATCGGATTTGACGGAGAAAATCAGGCTAAGGTCTAAAGCTTAATCTCCTCATCTACGAAGCTTCTGACTTTGTCTATAAATGCAGAATCTAAACCGTCGTCGCTCATCACAACAAACACCGTCTTCTGCTTCTTTTCATGCGTCAAAGAAGAGATGTAGTGTATAAATCTGAGCATCTCGTTCTGCGAGTTGTAGATCGAAAAAGAGGTTATAGAATCTATAAATATGAATAAATTTTTCTCCAAATTTATCATATTCTCCAGGTTTATACTCAGCCTCGTTAGATCAGCAGGCGAATCTAGCACTATTATATTTTCGCTAGGCTTTGGTATCTTCCTATAAAGCGAGCTTGTTATAGTGTCTATAATCTTGTATTTTTTTATACCAGTGGATGATAATTGGCTTTCAATCGTATCCCCAGGGACGCTTCCCGTGACATAGATCGGCATGAAGCCCATGCTGTTGATATTATTGAAGATATAATTAAAGTTGTCGTTTAATTTATCCCTTTCGTTAAGGAGTAGAAGGCTTACATTCGAATTTATCAGCCTTTTGATGCTGTTAGTTATATCATCTCCATTCATATAGTTGATTAGGGGTTACCTCAATTAATACTTTGTATCTATTATACTACGCTGGGAATGGGATTCGAACCCATGCATCCTTTCGGAAACAGGCTCTCCAAACCTGCGCCGTAACCGCTTGGCTATCCCAGCTAAAGTATGATATTATAATTAATTTTGTCTCAATTATTTAAATAATCTCTTAGATCTTCAACGTTCACTATCGGCTTTTCCAGCTTATCCATATCGTCGATGGCAATCCTTTGGCATGCTGTATTTATGAAGACATCCACATCTCTAAACTCGTTCAGCCTTTGAAAGTTTATCTCATCGAACACAATCGTATATACCTCTACGCCTCTCTCTGCAAGTTTTTCTTTTATATCCTTTGCACCAGCCGTCTGCCCTGACTTTATCGACTCTACGAACATGACCTTCTTAGCATTCAAGGCGATGCCTATGGCCTGCATCATCCTTTTTTTGTAATTTTGTACGAGCTTCTCGTCCATCTCCTCTATATTCTCATTTTCTACGTCAACATTTATCACCTTCTTTTCAGTCTTCATAAGGACACCCATTATATGGAACATACCCTGCGTAAAAGCCAGGATCACATCGCAGTCATCGCATTCTGCGGCATATTGATCGCATCCAAGTATCTGCCCCGGATACGCGGCTCTGTATTTGGAAGAAAGCAGGACGAACTCTTTGTCTTTTATCTTATCTTTCACATAAGCCATCTGATCTAAATATTGTATCACTCCAATCAAGTTAACCTTTTTGTATGGTTTTAGCTTCTCCTTTATTCTCTCCAAAAGCGCATCGCTTATCTTCCCCTTATACCTCGATTCTACAAACATAGTTTCCATCATGTGTTTAATGTATTAGCAAATATTTATAAATAGAGATACATTTAGAATCAGCATATGGAAGCGAAGCTAGTGTTAAATGATCCGTCTACGGAAAAGTCATACAGCCGGGTCATATCCAATGAGGAGATCGATAATCTGCTTGGATTGAAGATAGGTGACGAATTCGATATGTCATTTTTAGGATTGGACGGTTACAAGGGCAGAGTAACTGGTGGAAGCTACATGACAGGCACTCCTATGGATAAAAGCATAGACGGCACCGGATTGAAGAGGGTGCTCAAGGTCTTAAATAAGCATGGGCTGAGAAAGAGGAAGAGCGTCGCAGGAAATACGATAAGCCAGTTCACCTCTCAGATAAATGTAAAGATAGTTAGTTATGGCAGTAAGAAGTTGGATGAGATTTTCGTGAAAAATAATGGTTGAAGATATAATCGTTGATCTCGTAGGTAATTTTGCAGACGGTAAGACTACCCTTGTAAAGGCTCTGACAAACGAATCAGCGCTTAGACACAGCGAAGAGAAGAAGAGGGGGATAACCATACGTCTTGGCTATGCGCACTTCAAGCTTTTCAAATGCAATAGCTGTGGCAAGTTCAGCAGGTTTGAAAGATGCGAGTTTTGCGGAGGCAGCACCGAATTGTTCCGCAGGGTCTCAATAATAGATTCTCCTGGACATAGGATGCTGATGACCACTATGCTCAGTGGCATAGGCTTGGCAGATGGAGCGATTATGGTCATCTCAGCGATAAATCCATGCCCCCAGCCTCAGACTGAGGAGCACATGGAAGCCATAAATCTGTTGGGTATAAAGAACTTAGTCGTTGCCCAAACTAAAGTGGACTTAGCTGGTGAGTCAAAAGCTAAGGAGAATTACAATCAGATAAGAGCTTTCTTGGAGAAGAATGGATTCTCAAATACGAATATAATACCGACTTTTGCCAATCAAAATATAAACATCCAAGAGATAATCCAGGAGATCGGTAAATTTGATATCTCTAACAGAGACGTCAGCGGGAAGCCTAAGATGCAGGTTATAAGGAGCTTCGATGTGAATAAGCCAGGCACGAGGATAGAGGATCTGAAAGGCGGTGTTTTGGGAGGCGGGCTCGTTTCCGGTAGGCTTTCCGTAGGCGATGAAGTGGTCTTAACTCCAAATGTTTCGGCAGGCAGTAAATTCAAGTCTATAAGAACAAAGATCATGTACATACAGAGCGAATTCGGTGAAGAAAAATCCGCTACAAGGGGGCTGTCCATCGGAGTCCTAACCAAATTAGACCCATCTATAGTAAGGAGAGACGCCTTAGTTGGGAGTTTGATCACCGACGCCGACAACTTGCCAATTCTTGATAATAAGCTGCGGATGACATATGATCCTATACCAGGCAAGACCATATTTGATAAACCTCTTCAAAAGGGGGAGAGCATACTTATAAACGTTCTGTCTTCCAGAGCGATCGGGATAATACAGGACATCTCTAAGGGAGGGATATCGCTGGTTTTAGGCGAGGTTTCCATACCTTTCTTTACGGGCGATAAGGTGATAGTATCCAGAAAGGTAAAGAATGCATGGACATTGGCTGGCTCTGGCATAATTTTATGATGAACATACTCTTGGACACTAACTTCTTAATTTACACCTTTGATAGAAAAATAGACTTAAGCGAATTTTTGAACACCCCTCTGTCCTCCCCGTATAAACTGTTCTGCATCGATAAGAACATCGAAGAACTGAATAGATTGGGCAGAAGAGATGTGATCGGACTTGTCGATCATCTAAAGGTGGAAATCTTGAAGACGGGGCACTCGCATCTGCATGTAGATGATTTAATGATAAAAGTCGCCAAAGAAGGCGGGTTCTGTATAGCTACACAGGATAGAGAATTGATACAGAAGTCTATGGATGCCGGGGTCCCTGTCATTTTGAGAGGAAATAAAAATAAGGCAAGGGTCATCATATAAATTAATGGCCGCGGATTCCATTCATATCGTATAGGAAGTGTTAAATATTGTTGGATCTATCTAATAAAGGTATGGAAAATGACGTGATCTTCATCGGTAAAAAGCCGACAATGTCGTATGTTCTCGCCATACTCACTCATATAAATTCTGGTCATGACAGCGTTACTTTAAAAGCAAGAGGCATGCTTATCTCCAAAGCAGTCGATATATCTCAACTGGTTGTGAGGAAATTCTCTAAGGAGTTGAAGGTATCTAGCATATCTATAGGCTCTGAGGAGATAACTGACAAGGATAACAACAAGAGGATGGTGTCTTATATCTCAATAGACCTTAAGAGATGAGATTTTATGATAGGCGATGATGACGTAGTGCTTATAAATTTTGTCGGCAAGATAAAGGCGACAGGCCAGGTGATAGATTTCACTTATAGAGATATTGCAGAGAAAGAGAAGATAGATGTAGATAAATCAGACCTCTCACCTATAGTCGTCATCCCAAGCGCAAATTATACGTTGAAAGCAATATCCAAGTCATTGATAGGCAAAAATGAAGGAGATAAGTATACATTGGATTTAAAACCAGAGGATGCCTTTGGGAGGTTCAACCCAAGGTTAGTGAAAACATACTCATTGGACGCATTTAGAGAGAACAACATAAAACCATCGGCTGGAGACATAGTTAGCTTGGATGGCATGACCGCTACAGTGATGTCAGTTGGGGCTGGCAGGGTGATGGTCAATTTTAACCACATGCTGGCTGGTAAGGAGTTAATATATGATATAGAGGTCTTCAAAGTAATAACAGATGACGCTGAGAAAGCAGCCGCAATTTTTAGGCATTACACCGGGAAGCAGCCAGATAAGGTTGAGATAAACGAAAGTAATGTCAGGATACTTTATAAGGATTCGATAGATAAACACGTGGCCGATGCGATAGCCGACGATATAGACAAATATGTAAGAAAAGGATTTAAAGTTGAAATAACTTCATCTTAGCATGGAAATGAATAGGATTACTGCATCAAGCATATCTAATGAGGGGGTCAAGGCCCCAAATATCGACATAAGTAGGACCAAGGAATTCGATAAGGCTTTAGAAGATCTTATAACCAATAGGCGGACCAGTATAAAGGTGGTAGGTGTCGGCGGCTCCGGCAACAATACTCTGAACAGAATGTTCGAGGTGGGCATCAAAGGCGCAGAGCTGATCGCGATGAATACAGATGCCGCTGATCTTCTATGTACCCCTTCTGATAAGAAGGTACTGCTTGGAAAGGAACTTACGAAAGGGCTCGGTGCCGGTGCTAATTCAGAGATTGGCGAAGCGGCTGCCAAAGAGCAGGAGCAGGAGATAAAAGACGTCCTTCAAGGAGCCGATATGGTTTTCATATGCGGCGGCATGGGCGGTGGCACAGGGACTGGCGGTATACCTGTCGTAGCCAGGGTGGCTAAAAAACTGAACGCTCTAACCATAGCCGTCGTTACGTTACCATTCAAGATGGAAGGCAAGAATAGGATGAATACAGCGATGAGTGGCATAGAGAAACTGAAAGATGTGGTTGATACGCTGATAGTGATACCAAATGAGAAATTAAGGGCTATAGCTCCTGATCTCCCTCTACCTATAGCTTTGAAGGTTGCCGATGATGTTCTTACTAACGCTGTCAAGGGCATAACAGAGCTGATAACAAGGCCTGGTCTGATAAATGTGGATTTTGCTGATGTGAAGGCGATAATGTCAAACGGTGGAGTAGCTCTTATAAGTTCTGCGGAAAGCGACGCGAAGGACAAGAAGATAGAGACTATAGTCGAAAAAGTCTTGAATAACCCTCTGATAGACGTGGATCTTTCAACTGCTAAAGGCATGCTGATAGATGTAAGCGGCGGCTCGTCCCTGACGTTGGAAGAGGCTAGTTCAGTTGTAGATTTGGTCAGCAGGAGGCTCCCAGAAAATATAAATGTCATCTGGGGTGCGCATATCTTCCCGGATCTTAAGAATACTATAAGGGTTATGGCTATAATAACGGGCGTGACTTCTAAGCAGATATTCGGTAAATCCATATCGGAAGAGAAGGAACTTAAGGATAAGCGGGAAGTGGAAGAAGAGCTGGGCATAAAGTTTTTAGGGTAGATTTTTTGATGGAAGAAAAAAGTCTAGCCGATGCAAATACCTCAGGTCAAAATGATAATACTGGTGCAGCTGGCGGAAAGGCAGATTCTACCAACCAGCATACATCTCCAACTGAAGGAGCGCAGAACGGCGAAAAGACCGTGGATGAAGCCGCTGGCAAAGAGGATAAGAGCGCAAAACAGGACGAGCAAAAAAAAGAGCAGCCCCAGCCAGCCGCTCCAAGCGCAAAAAGAGTGGAAAGGAGGAAGATAGACATATCTAGGTTCGGTAGGAGGGTAAAGCATGTTTTGGGATTCATAAGCCCATGGTTTATCTCCTCTAAATTGAAGTACTACTACTCAGAGTATAGACGGATACTACTGCTATCAAGAAAACCAACCTCGAAGGAGTACAAGGAACTTACGATAATGGTGGTGATCGGCACGCTGGTCGTAGGCATGATAGGGTTTGTCATCCAGCTTATAATCCAGTTCATCTGATCATTGGTTGTTTGCTATGGCTAACATGCATTCGTTATAATATGGACAGTACTTGCACTCCCATACCTTTTTATCATCAAAATAGTACTCTGCAAATGGCAGTTCGTTGTCCTTCAAGTGTTTGTCAAGCTCCTTGAACCTCTGCATAGTTTTTTCATACAGCTGTTCGTCTAATCTTACTTCGAACTGCTTTATGGACATGTTTTTCTTGTCTACGTAGATTAAGAACCCGAGGTCTGGATTTTCATACTTCATGTAGAGGTTAAGCTGCATTAGGTGTTTTTCCTGCGGTTCGACTATGCTATTCACATCAGAGGCAGATTTCACCTCTATCAGTATCTTTCTCCCATCTTTAGTTATTATGAAGTCATCTATCCTTCCATATACTGAAAATGTAGTCTCGCTATCGCTGTAATTTATCTTGATAGGCTTCTCCTCTATAACGTACCCGAACTTATCAGACGACTTCAGGGCTTCGGTTATGAATAGGTGTATATTATTCCCCAGCGCGAATATCCGCAGGGTGCTTTCGTCTACCTTCTTTGGATTGAGATATGAGTAGAACTGCCTCCTTAAGCACATGCCGATCTCACTCGGGTAATAGCTCCCTATCGCCCTAGGCCTTTCCTCGGTTTTTAGGTAGTCATCTATCACCTTATCTATCTGAAAGTCGTCTGTGCCTTCCATATTCCTTGCTGTAGGGGCAAGTGCAGTTTAAATGTATCATGTCCCAAGTTTATTTGTTTACCTCTATACACGTTCGAAATTATATGGCTTTCCGCTAATTTAAGTATTTTGTCAAAATGAGCTTTAAGACCCATAATCTACATAGGCGGGATGAAAGCGGACAGCGAACATATAAATGCATGGAGAAAATAAAGATGATATGTTGACGCCGTATCAGCAGTTGTAGTCGTCTTATGAACAGAAAAGGACAGGTTTTTTCGCTTGATTTGATGTTTGCGGTCTTGATATTCCTGCTTATCTTTATGTCGCTATTAATCTTTATATATACCGTTTCAGACGTGTATAATCCTTATTCATACCTATCAATAACCCTGTCTTTGGAAAAGCTCAATTTAATCGGGAACATTGGGATAGATTCTCTGTCTAATTCATTTGGGACCCCGCCGAACTGGGTGGGCTTGCCGTGCTCAAGCATAAAGTCTTTTGGGCTGCTCAAGACTTATTATACATTAAGCCTTAACAAAGCCTATTCATTGGTTTCGTCTTACCCGTCGTGTTTTTACAACATGTCTAAGGTCGGCGCTGATTTCAACTTATCAATATCCCACCTGAACGGCACACCCTTATACATAAATGGTTCAGATATTACAATTGGATCAAAGCCGCCGGCAAATTCGAGTTACATCGTCTCCCTTGTAAGGTTCCTAGCGCTATCTTCAGGCGCGATAGTGGAGGTCAACTATAAGATATGGACATGAAAGCCCAGATATTCACCTTGGATTTGATAATCGGATTGATACTTGTAATCTCAATAATCTCAGCGTCGTACTATATATTCAATTATTATCTGAAGTATAACCTCCAAACAATGTCCCAGGACAATAAAGTCCTATCGATCTACTCCGCATTCAATTCTTTCTTGGCTTCAAATTCCACGGTCTACAAATTTGCTGGTTTTGAGGAGTCAACCGTTTCAGCTAGTTCCCTGAACGCATATATAGCGGGTACGCTTAAAGCTGAGATTGGTTCGCCTTTCTCCCTGTTAGTCTACACAAACTCAACCGCTGGAAGCTCCGCTCTGCCGAATAATCTAATATACACATATAATTCGTCAGGTTTCAGCCCCAACTCAGGGAACACGCTGGCGACATCGCAGCTTGTGGTAATCTACAACCCAGGTACATCAACTCTCGTGTCTTTTGACCTTTTTACCTTGAAGGTCGATGTTTAGTTCGATGTATTTGAAGCCAGTAGTCTTTTAAGTTCGTCTATCTTTGTTTTTATCTCTTCGCCTTTCTTTATGTTGTTAAGGACAAGCATGTCGTTCACGGCCAATAACTGCTGTCCTAGGTCTGCGGACCTGTCAAAGTCTAGGTTGTTCCTGTACTGGTTGTACAGTATTATCCCCTCCATTGCTCTTCTGTACACTAGCTTCAATTCCTTGTCTTCCATTTCCCCCACATTGTTATATATGGGTATTTAGAATAAAAGCCGTTCATTCATATTACTCAGATATTACTTCTCACGTTTCGAAGAACTTTCCGGCCTCTTTTTGCTCCATGTCTAATCTGCTGCCAGGTAGATTTATCCTAGGTCTACCGCTTTCAGCGTCTTTTCTCATAGTTACATTGGCTCTCTTAAGCAGATTATTTATAGCCTCATCTGTCCTGGATATACGGGTCGCTATGCCCGTTTTATCCGGGTCTCCTTCGAATAGGAGGGCCCTCGTACTGACCGCGTTTATAAGCGTGAGATCGTGGTCTATTATCATTGCGCTCTTCCTATTCGCCTTTATGAACGAACCTATTATGTTTATCGTCTCCAACCTGTCTTCCAGGTCTAAATTTGCAGACGGTTCATCAAATAGGTAAATATCCGCGTCCCTTAAAATCGTCGAAAATATGGCTAATTTCTGCAGTTCCCCTCCGGACAGGTTTTTCACGTTTTTGCTGAGGACTCTGTCAATCTCAAGTTTTTTCATAACGTTTCCGAAGGATTCATTCGACGTGAAATCTGCCCTTATCGATGCGAGGAGGTCTTTTACTAGTACGTCAGGAGCCTCTATAAACTGCGGTTTATAAGAGATCCTTATCCCAAGTTCTAATTTGCCTGCATCTGTATCTATAGCCCCTGTCATAGCTCTTGCGAAGGTCGTCTTTCCGATTCCGTTCTCTCCGATGATGCCTATTATCTCACCTTTATATATTGTACCTTCCTTCACAAAGAGTTTGAATCCACCGACTTCTACATTAAAATCCGGCCAGGACGTCAGCGGTTCTAAACTGCCCTCCGGCACATTTCCTTTGATGTTCAGTCCATGATCCCTAAATCTCATGTTTTCGGCGGGTAGATATCCTCTTAGGTAGTTGTTTATGCCCTGTCTGGTCGGCATTATATGCGAGACTATGCCGTAGTTTGATTCAGAGCCGTACATTATCTGCACGAAGTCTGTGAGGTAATCGAGCATGATCAGGTCATGCTCTACGATTACTACCGTTTTATCCTTAAGATTCTCCTTTATTGTTTTAGCCACCTTTAGCCGCTGAGATATATCCAAATAATTCATCGGCTCGTCCAATATGTATACATCTGCGTCTTTATCCAACGCGGCAGAGATCTCCACCAGCTGCGCCTGCCCTCCAGATAATGATGAGATGTCCCTATCCATTATATCCCTGCTTATTAGATTATACTTATTCTCCTTCACAGCGTCCTTGACTGCGCCCGTTAATGCTAAATTTTGTTCTTTTTTGGATACTTTTAGCTCCCCGCTATACAGTCTCTCCAAATACGGCTGGATCTCCCTGCCCCGAAACCTCCTTATTATCTCTTTGTCCTCCGTCTTATCGACAAAATTGCCGAAGTTAGGCTTCAGAGAATTTGATATCAGATTTATATTAGTAGTCTTGCCGATTCCGTTTTTCCCTAGTATGCCAACTACCTTGCCGTTCATCGGGGATATTATATTATACGTCCTGAATGAATTTACGCCGTATTGGAAGGTCAGCTCTCTATTCAGCTCATCAGGCAGGTTTATCACCCTTATCGCATCATACGGGCACCTATTTACACATATCCCGCACGCTATACACAGCTCTTCATCTATTGCGGCTTTCTTGTTCTCTCTTTTATAAACAGTATTAATAGCCCCCTCTCTCACCCTCGGGCATACCTGTGCGCATATATAGTCGCAGGCTTGCGGTGCCTGGCATTCTTTCTCCTTTATCGTGACGATCTTCATAGTATTTCAGCGAGATAGCATTTTATATCCACATCTATATAAATTTGTGATATGGACACCGGAGACACATGCGAGTATGTACCTTTCAAAGATAAGCATTCCGATCCTGAGATTAAGGGAGTGCTTGAAAGATATAAGGTAATCTGCGTGGTGGGCGCTTCTGATATCAGCGGTAAAGCAGCACATGACGTCCCGGAGTATCTTATCTCAAAGGGATATAATGTAATACCGGTCAATCCAAATCATGCCGAAGTATTCGGTTTAAAGGCCTATAAATCCATAGGAGAGGTAAGAGGCAATGTGGATGTTGTTGAGATATTCAGGCCTTCTGAAGAGGTCTACGGCATAGTTTCTGAAGCGATCAAAAAGCATCCGAAGGTCATTTGGATGCAGGAAGGCATCTACAATAAAGACGCAGTTGAACTTGCGGAGAAAGAGGGGATATTCACCGTCTTCAATAGGTGCATGTTCAAGGAACACGTTAGACTGTTCGGAGATTAAGATCTCCCTTTCTCAAAGTTTATAAGTGTATATCGACAATATTAATAAAGTGGGCGGAAGCCCCGGATATCGCAATCTATATGGCAGAATATGAAGTGGATAGCAATTTCAATGATGCTTTCAAACAGTATTCTCTCGGCGTCTCAATAGATAGCAAAAATCAACTGGATGAGTTTGCCAAGGTCCTTAGGAGCGGTGCGCAGATGACGGAGATAAATATAGCGAGCATGTATCAAGGCGAGGGCGGGACACCGGCTGCTAGGATAGGCAAAGAAGAACGGGAGGCGATTGGGCACCTTGCCGAGGTCAATAAGGTCAATCTAAGCGTGCATGCCCCGTGGTCTTTGAACTTTGCTGGTATAAATCAGCGCGGTGAGGTAGACCCGGTTTATAGGGAGACTTTGATGAGAGAGATAGAGGCTTCTCTGAAATTTTCAGATGATTTGAGTTCAAGCATTAAGATGAATAACATGCCCGTGATATTTCATGCCTCCTATGATCAATTCGGCAACCCTGACCCGAAGAGATTGATCAATGTATACAGCAAGCAGGAGGGGAAGGTCATACCTTTAAAGGAGGAGATCATACCAGGTATAACAAAAGAGGAGTTCGAGAGCAAGAAATTCTACGGTGACGATCTGGATAAGGTCACAGCCGGGATGTCGCCGGAGGAGAAGAAAAAGTTCCTAGATACGCAGATAATAGAAGACAAGGTTAACAATGCGGTTGTTCTTACACCAATCGCTAGACTGAAGCTGATAAATGTGCGAGCGAGGGAACAATTAAGCCAGCAGCTTGCGAATATAGAGTCTTCCAGATACAGCATAGAAAAGCTTCAGAAACCAAGCATAGCGAGGGAGTTGACCGATGCGATGAGAGCGGGTGACGCAGAGAAGGTGAAGACGCTGACGGAGTCGGTAGATGCCCTCGACAAAGCATTGAAGGATCTGGAGAGGCGGAGGAATCTCCTGGAAAAGCAGATGCAGGCAACGGAGGACGAATATGTGGAGTATGAGAAGGTGGCGCCGGAGCTCGCAGCAGAGGGCATAAAGGACGCAGCTTTATATTCCGCATTCAATACTAAGACGAAGCCGCAGATACTCATTGAGAACCCTATGTCGCCAAACATGTCCTTAAGCGATCCGAAAGGGCTTTCGGAGACGGTAAGAAGGGCGAGGGAACTATTCGTAGAAGACGCAGTGAAAAAAGGCATGCCGAGGGAAGAGGCTCTCAGGCTAAGCCAGGACCTTATTGGAATAAACTTGGATACAGGCCATCTAAATACGTTTAAGCAGTACGAGAATCCCCAGACAGGCAAGCCTTATGAGGACAAAGATATTGTAGATATGGCTTTGTCTCTAAAAGATATGATAAAGCGTTACCACCTTAGCGACAATATGGGTGATATAGACGCCCATCTTCCCCTCGGACAGGGAACCACGCCGACAAAGAAGATTTACGATGAGCTGAGAGCGGCTGGCGTAGACGTTCCTGCCATAATGGAAGTTTTCGGGGGCGTTGGCGGGCTTGAAACCGGCATGGTCCAGTCCTACCAGTACATGAATGCTCCTATATATGGCTCGGTGCCTTACACCAGTATCCCGACATATGCAGCTCACCCTTATTCGTCGATCGTGGGGGATTATTCCTCATACAGTAACCTCGGGCTTAGGAATGATTTCTTCGCATATGGCGGTTTCTCCGGCCTGTTTCCGGCTTTGGGAGGCGGATATATGAATGAAGGCGACAGAAGCAAGCAGGGCTTCTCTGGCGCCCCAATGAGTTAAATCTATGGAAGAGAACAATGAAGAGGGGAAGTTGAAACTGATAGGGTATGATGCAGCATATAAGTTCGCAAAGGACATATTCGTGAAATATCCAAGGGTGATAAAGTCTATAATCCTCTTTGGTTCGTACTCCAAGGGCAAAGAGACGCAGAGTAGCGACGTAGACATCATGATCGTGATGGATGATATACTGAACAAACTAGATGAATCTTTCCTAGGGGTGTTTTACAAGGACGTGGACGAACATGTGAAAGAGGAGAGATCAATTAAACTGCACATAAATTTCGTGACGTTAACAGCTTTCTGGAAGGGTGTGCTTAATGCCGACCCTGTCTCCGTTAATGTGTTAAAATATGGGGTAGCGCTGGTGGACACTGGTTATTTCGAGCCATTACAGGTGCTCCTGCAGAGAGGGGAGATAAAACCCACTGAGGAGTCGATATATGCGGCTCTCTCTCGGAGTCAACTTTACTATGACTCTGCAAAGCTGAGGATGGCGGGCGCCGTTTTAGATCTGTACTGGAGCGTGATAAACTCGGCTCAGGCTCTTATAATGAGGAACGGAGACGTCCCTCCTTCCCCCGAGTTGATAGGCGAGATGATGGATTCCCTCCAGAGGATGAGCGTGATAAGCAAGGAGGATGTGGAAAGCTTCAATGAACTGTATTCTATAGGTAAGAGACTTATGCACAATGAGAAATTAGACTTCACCGGAGCAGAGGTAGATGCTCTGGCGTCAAAAGCGATGAAGCTGACCGAGAAAATAGAGAATATAATAGATAAAGAGAGGCCAAGCCATTGATGTTTTTGGTAGATATATGAAATTCATGTAGAAACCTTTAAATATAAGAAAAAGTTAAGGATATTATGGGTTTTCCATTTAGCGCTCGTATCGGTCAGGGGTTGCCCATCAACACGATAATCTTAATCGCTGTCGGGCTCCTTATACTTGTTTTGATGATAGTATTTGTCACGGGTGGGTTCAAAGGTCTGGCTCCGGCGACATCCAATAGTGGCCTGTCTGCTTTTCAGTCCGAATGTAACACCTACTGCGCAGACGCAGGTGCATCTTATCCATACACTTGGTGTACTACTCATACAGTTATAGCTGGAACATATTATGCATGTTCGAACGCCACCGGTCCATCTACCACTTGCACGGTTAACTTAGCCAATGGATCCACGGGCGTTTGGGGTTACAGCGCACCTGTTAATGGCAATTATTGTAAGTTAGACTCAATGAGTTGATCCTTGATCTAACCCTTTTATATACATACTCCTTCCTAACTTTATGTCTTTTAAAGTCGTTATACTAGTTGTCATTGTGATCGGATTGCTGTCCTTGTTTATGTATTTGACGTATTCCCGCTATCTAATCTTAAATGAATGCCATGGCGAATCATTGTTCGTGTCCAGCAGCCAAGAATACTGTGTGCCGGGATATGTCAATGCTGTGGTGGTGAACAGCTCGATTTACGCGTCTAATTTCCAGTTTTTGGATGGTAAACCTTTCTTGACGATTTGGACGGAGAGTATGACAGAACCAGGGGACAAATATCTGTTCTCGAGCATCCCCGATACGTTTGCTGTCCATATGTCTTACACCTCTAATGTGACTTTAGAAGTCATGATAATGACAAATCAGCAGTACGTTAAGTGGGCAGAGTCAAATGAGACAGTGGTAGGATACGTTTTAAGGTATGTAAACTCCACCGCTTCATTCTGGTTCAATCAAAGCGAAGGATGCGGAGCATACGTTATGGTGATAAAATCTGCAAATAATACCCCTTTCACGGTCGTCCCGGATGAACAAGCCCTATATGATCCTTCAACCAATGCCACAGGAGTATGCGCATGATGACTTATTTTTAACAAACCCGCCGAGAATTCCCCTTTTGAAAGATGAGGGGATGAAAGACAGTAAAAATAAGTATTTATGTATAAAGGATAATAAAATAGTCGTGGTATACAATTTAGACAAGGAAAAGCAGAAGGCAAAAATATATGTGTAATTACACCATATGAAAGCCTGGGGTAGTTCACATATAAGGCATTGCTTAGTTAAACGATATGGATGCGAACGCTTTTGATGTATCTAATGATTTAAATAAACTGTACACGGACAGCGGCCCTTTGAAGGTGCTGCAGAACATATTGGATCACAATAACCTTGATCTATACATGGCTTACGCACCTGACGGCTCGATAAAGCTGAAGTCTACCCATCCGATAAGGATATACGCAAAGGATATCTATGGCGTGCTTCTTAGGCTTAACCTGGTAAGTTATATAAATCTCAGTGTGGAGTACACATACAACGATGTTAAAAAGTCAGTTTCAAAGAAATTCAGTCAGCAGGAAGATATTGATGAGATAGTGGACGATCTAGTGAGCCTGCCGCATGATAGGATAATCGATATAATAATAGATACAGATGTATTCAAGATAGTAGAGGTACCGGAGAGCATCGAGGACAGCGTCTCCGTTATACTGAAGAAAGGCGATCCAAAGCTCCTGTTTAAAAGCCTCCTTCTATATCTCTTCCCCTTCGTTAGCGTACCAGTTGAGAAATCCGTCAAATACACGATCAATTTTGAAAAAGCCGGCGATGGGTTTGATATTAGCACGACACTGCATGTCGATGACGCATCTATAGGTATAAAGTCAAAGAAGGTGAGGTTCATTTAGCGATTATGGACTCTCTTGCAGTCGGCATAGATTCCTTCGATAAGGTTGTCGGGGGGATACCAATGCATAGGAATTACCTGCTCAATGGATCGAAGGAGAGTGGGAAGGACCTATTCGCTTATCATCTTACGCTGTCAGCCCTGGCTAATAAGGTCGGTGTGATCTATATAACCTCCAGTAAAAGTGCAAGTGACCTTCTATCTAGCTTCTCCCTGAGGAATATAAATATATCCCAATATCTTGGGAATTCGCTCAAAATAGTGGATAACTTCATCAGAAACATCCAGCCGGATGCGAAGGATAACGCCTACACAAGGGTATTGAACGGACCGTTGGATTTGACAGGCCTTGCTGTGGCGGTGTCATCGCTGAACAGCGATTTCATAAAGGATGGGAAGACGACCATCAATATCTTCGATTCTGTGTCCTCCCTGCTTCTATCCAATAACTCAAACACCATCTTCAGATTTTTACAGTTCATATGCGGCAAGTCAAAGATATCCGGCGTTACCAGTCTGTTTTTAATAGACAGTGATATGCATCCCCCGGATATCAATGAGACTATAAAGTCTCTGATGGATGGGGTCATAAATCTTAAGTTAGAGAATGGTGTTAGATATTTCACTTTTACAGGGACTGAGAAGGAGGTGCTCAATTGGACGCAGTTATAAAGGTTTAAATTCTTTTAAATGTTTTGGATAAGCTATGGAGGATAATATCTTTGGAATAGCGAAACTGGACGGGGACCTTAATGGTATCCCGGAGAATAAGATAGTTATATTCGCCGCCTCTCCTTCCGTTGGAAATGAAGTCTTTGGCTATCAGATGATCTACAGCAATATAATAAAAAACAAGAAGGTGCTGTTGCTGCTTAACAGGGCATCTCCATCGGCTTATATAAATGACATGAAGGATTATGACTTTACTACCAATAATAATCTGACGATATTGGACGCTTATAGTAATGTCACGCTGATAACGCCTGAGAAAGCCGACAACATAAAGGTCATCCAAAATCCATCGGATAAAGACGAGTTGATGAATACATTGTCAGCTGAGATTTCGAATGGCTATGATATACTGGTGGTGGATTCTCTGTCATTGCTTGTAGACACGTTCGGCTTCGATTATGCTAGCTCTTTGATTGATATGATAGCAAGTAAAGCTAATGGCAGGCTTTCTTCTGCTATCATGTTCACCGAGTGGAACTATGATCAGAAGGATTTGAATTCGTTATATTCAAAGGCCAATGCGACGATACAGATACGCGGTATAGAGAAGAGGGTGATATTTGGTCAGTATTTCGCTGTCATAAAGTGCGACTGGGTAAAAGAAGGATCATTTTCTTCTGCGCTATTCAAAGTACTGAGGCCTGGCGGCATAAAGCTGTATATCCCTAAGATACTCGTCACAGGGCCCACGAATGCGGGGAAAAGCTCCTTTATCCATTCTTCGTGTAAGAACGCTGTCAGCGTCGATAGGCTGGGGGGCACGATAGCTTTGGATCACGGAACGCTGGATTTCCAGGGGTATATAGCCGACATGTTCGGCACTCCAGGACAGGAAAGATTCGATCCGTTGCTTAAGATGCTTGGGGGAGAAGCGATAGGCGTCATATTAGTTGTCGATGCGACGGATGAAACTGGCTTCCCGCGTGCAATTGAGATGCTTAGAAAGACGGAGACGTACGGCCTTCCGATAGTGATTGTCGCAAATAAGTATGACCTTAAAGGCGCGCTTAAGTTGGATAAGATAAAAGAGAAATTGCATCTTGGAGAGTCGGTGCCGATAGTACCCACCGTCGCAGAAGATCTGTCTAAAATTGACCCAAATGAGCCTACTAAATTGAAGGAGGAGGGAGTAAATCAGGCCTTGAGTATATTATTCAGCCTGTTGAAGGTGAAAGTTTAAATACTAAAAACCGATATAATTCGTTATGGCAACTAAGTCAGAAAGAATGCATGAGATTTTAGAGAGATTGGGCTCAATAGGTGGGGTAAAGGCTTCTTCGGTCATATCCTCAGATGGCATTCCCATGTCAGATATAATGTTAAGCGGCGTCGACTCGAACACTTTTGCAGCTATGGTCGCGTCCATGCTTGGTTCCGCGGAGACCGCTTTGAAATCTCTTGGGTCGAAGGCGTTTGATAAGGTCATAGCCGAATCTGCGGAGGTGAGAGTCATAGCTATAAAGGCTGGAGACAATGCGATTCTCTCGGTGATGGTCGACCCGAACACGAATTATGGTCTGATCCTCCTAGAAGCGAAGAAATCTGCAGACTCGATTGCAAGGATAATAAACGAGTAAGTCATCCTAATTTTTCACGAAAATGATCGCATGGTCTTTCTGGAAGGGGTAAAGGTCTATCAACTTCATTATAGAGAATCTTTTCGACAGCTCTTGTCTCGCTCTCTCTATGACTTCTTTTGGCGGACTTAGGACGTCTATACTTCTAGCTTTTACAGCTATCGCGCCGTACCCTCCTCTTTTAAGGAAGTTGTTGGCATTCTTTATGAATATACCTACCTGGTCCTTCTGTGCGATATCTTCATAAAGGAAGTCACAGCGCTGCAGAATGCTTCCCTTGTCCTCAAGTTTTGCAGCATCGTATATTATGGGATAAATATTCTTCCTATTCTCAGCTAACAATATTAATCTCACACCTATCTCCTCTGATATCTCCACTGCAAACGCCTTGCCTTCTCTGCCTATGATATCCGATATGTGTGACAAAGTCGTACCAGTTGAAGCGCCCAAATAGAGCACAGAAATCCCCTCTCTAAGCCCGACCGGCTTGAAACCTTTGTATATCGCTGCTGCTAATTTGCTTCTAGATGGGATCCACTCCCTGTATTCCCTTCCATTCAATCTGAATATCCTCTCCCCATATACCGATACGCCTTGCTTAAAGTTCAGTGTAGTCAGGATCCTGCTGCCGTTGTTTTTGATCCAATAAACGTTATCTATGACCTTTTCTATTTCCAAGAATTTTATCCACCCTCCTATTTAATTCGCTTAATATGGCATCTTTTTTATCTTCCTTCGAGAATATATCGGTCTTTATAGCCAGTGTCCCGCAGCTTGCGACTACCTTTGCAATCTTGCCTTTTAGGTTATCGTCAGCTGACTGCACCAACTTATGCTTAAAAATTACCCCGTATTTAGGAGTTCTTCTCCCCTTTATGAACATTGTGCTCTCTGTACCCAGTATCTGTATCTTAGAGCTTGGCATCATCGCAAGCTCCTGCATGCTCCCGGCTATAGATATGAGTCTTGCGGTTATCATTCCAGTCAGCACGGCGTAGCTATTTGGATAATTTTTGTTTATCAAATCGTCAATTTTGTTCTCTATAGAATTTATAAGAAGCCGTATGTCTGAGATCTCCTTTAGACCGTCCTTTATCACCTCTATGTACGTTCCTGTCAGATCATACCCCATACTCTCTTTAGGCGATCCCAAATGCTTGCTTATATCATCTCTATCTATGTAATTTTTTATCTCCTCTATAAATCTTTCTTTCTCCTCCAATTTAATGCCTGCTTCTGGATAGTATAAAAAGAAGAGATCATACACAGCTTTGAAGAGTATGTTTTCAGCTTTTGACGTCTGGTCTACTAGCTCTACCAATCTTTTAATGAGCGTATCCACAGTCCATTTATCCTTTATAGCTCTTTTAGCTTCGATTATGAAATCTCTATTATCCATATAGATAATCTACTCTATTGTATCGCTGCAGCTATTATCGTTTCTCCGCTATTACTATAAGAGTCATATGCCGTAATCTGATATGTTCCTGCAGTGCTTTCAGTCGCATAAGCAATCCCGCTATCTAATCCATCTCCTTCATGCAGTTCAGCTAACCCAGACACTCCGCTCCAGGTCATGGATCCTTCTGCATTTTGAACAGTATTGTAAGTTGCCGTGGCAAATACTAATTCATTTGAATTAACTGGAATAGACGTAGAAACTGAGTACTGCCCAACGCCGCAATTGGAGGAGTAGACTATACCATTTGGAGTAGCATCCTCAAATGATGCGGCAAAATTAAGGTAATAAGGAGAATAGTAACTATCCTCCGATATATCTATAGTATGGGACCCTGCATTTGGGGCCACATAATAAAATAACGTTGATATCCCTGGATTCGAGCATGTGCCTTCTTCGGTTATCTCAGTTGCTGTATTTCCATCCACAGTCACTGTAGGCGTAGCAGATGACGATCCGTAAGCCCACCCATTCGCTGCTATTATTATCAGCTCATTTGGTTGCGAGGTAGAGATACTGAAGCTGCTAGCTCCATTCCCAGACACATAAGTATCCAAAACCGGAACCCCAGAAGGAGGCGTGTATGAGCTTTGGCCAGATATCCCTATCCCTGCTATAGCCAAGTCCGGAGCATTTGTTGATGCAGAGCATACATTGCTAGTTTGCTGGCTGACCGCAGAGTAATCGTTACTGATTACGGTGCTACCACTCACAGTAAATTCCCCATTCCCAGAGCCTCCATCACATAAGTACAATGAATAACCTGGGTTTACTGCTGTAGATATAGTACTCGAGGTGGACGTGGCGGCATTCGTTGAAAAAGTATAGGTTCCTGGACTAAATACATAAGCTGCCATTGAAAAGTATGTATTTGCATCTCCATTCGCATACACAGTGTATGTTCCTTGATTCTGCGTGCATGTCGCTATATAGGCTGTTTCGTAATTATCCGGGCCTGTAACATCCTGCTGAACAGTGCATCCAGAAGGTAAGTTTACGCTTGGCATGTTATACCAGCCAGCGCCTATCATTATCACCACAAAAGTATCTGGATTTGTGACGGTATAGGTTAATGATGCGGTGCCACCAGTATTTATCGCATTTTTGAAAATAGTATATGTCATTTGGCATGAGCTGGTATAAGTTATCTCTTGAGAAAATTGCTTGCCTACGTTTATACTTCCAGATGAAGGGACAGGTGTATACTTACAATTTGATGTGGAGACCGTCGGTACTGTGAAGCTTGCAAC
>JAPDMB010000010.1 GCA_025920305.1 Candidatus Parvarchaeota archaeon
CATATCAATCTGACACCTGTAAGTTATATTTATTGGATATAAAGTTTATCGCCTCTTCTCTTGTTATCCTATGCCTTCTGCCGATCTTTCGCTTTATCCTCCCCTTAGATATGCTGAAGCCAGGCCTGGACAATGTCACGGCGACGGATAAACCTACAATCCCAACGGTATAATCATACTTCACATCTGGTATATGGACATATTCTGGGATGCCGAACGAAAAATTTCCGCTATCATCAAATTTAGACCTGCTCAATTTTCTGTCTATCCCACTCAATAGGCGGTTCAGCATATCCTCCGCTCGCTTGCCCCTTAAAGTGACGGCTGTGCCTATCTCAAGGCCGGGTCTTATACCCCATTCCGGTATCCTCCTCTTTGAAACCGTCTTAAAAGGCTTTGCGCCGGTTATATTGTGCAGCAACCTTTCCACTCTCTCCAGCTCATCACCTGCCTTGCCTACACCTATGTTTAAGGTGACCTTCTCTATCCTTATCTCACGCATCTTATTATCCTTGTTCATAGCACCATGCACGATTCTATCTTTGCCCTCACTTTCTCCCCATCTGCATCAAATTCAACATCATCGCCGGAGATCTCTCTTATCTTGCCGGTCTTTCCAGCATTCTTCCCCATGAACACAATTACGTCTCTGCCCTGCTCCATCGGGATGACCTTCTCCACCTCTCTCTTAGCTAAATCGATTATGACAGTGTCATTTATATTTACATCATTGGCGCCAGCTTTTACGTTCGAACCGTCGCTCAATGACAGTATCAGTATGCCCCCCTTATCTAAGTGTTTGGATATGACCTTTAGTTTTTTCTTGCCTTTGCTTTCCTCGTCGCTTACGACCGTAAGGCCGCCTCTATCATTCAGCCAGACCTTGAAGTCCTCGCCTTTGACGGATATCAGATCCCCGAAGCCGACCTCCCTCTTCTTATCCTTCACGATTTTACCATCAACTTTCACATAGCCCTGCTTCATCAGAAAAACTGCTTCTCTTGCGTTGCTTGCTATCTTCATAACGTCCCGCAAAAGACCAGGGAGAGCGATCGAGTAATGTTTTTTATGCGAACTTGGGATCGGCCTGAAATAATACTTATACCTCTTCCTAGGTATGACTATTCTATTCGTGATGCTGCTCCTGCTTGCATGTTTGGATTCACCGTGCTTTGCCATACCTTTCTATAGCCTTCTCCCTAAGTTTATCGGACATGTTCAGCTCCTTTATCATGAGAGCTGACGGCCTTATCTTTATAGGTATCTTCGTACCTTTTTTGCTGGTTATCTTCGCGCTGTCTATCGTAACCCTAAGCTGCTTCGTGTATACTTTTTCTATCTTCCCCTCAGAACCTTTGAATCGCCCCCTCATTATGACAACCGTATCTCCCTTCCTTACCGGAAAAGATCTTATATGATACTGTTGCCTGAGCTCCTTTGATAGATGCGCTGCGATGAGCCTCCTCTTGATATTAAGCGGAGCGTTAGCCCTATATTTCCTCTGCTTGCGGGGGGATCTGCTGCTTACCCAATGTTTGCTGAAATTTTTCATACAACCTTGAATGCGACCTTCGCTATGTTTGGAAACCTCAGGGATATCTCCCTTGGTATCGGCCCCTTTATAGCCGTGCCAAGCGGTTCATACTTGTCTATCTCCTTCACCAGCACGCACGCATTGTCCTCGAACGCTAACCTTACGCCGTTCAGCCTCCTGAAGGCTTTCCTTTGCCTTATCAAGACGGCTGGAAAAGTCTTATGGATCGTGTCCTGATTTCCCCTCTTTACAACGACGAATATCGTGTCTCCTACCCCACATCTGGGCTGTCTGCCCTTTACGCCGTGATATCCCCTCACGTTTATCACTTTAGCTATCTTTGCGCCGGAATTGTCTGCCACATTTATGTAACTTCCGACATTTATGGACTTTGATATCTTAGCCTTTATAGGCTTCAACCCTCCTCCCTTCCTTCCTGTTCCCATATCAAACCTTTCTTACAATTACGAACTTTTTCCATCTGCTAAGCGGCCTTGTCTCGTATATCACGACCTTATCGCCGACCTTCGCAGAGATACAGTCTGGATTATGGACCAGCACTCTGCTTTTCTTCTCCCTGTAAACGTCATATTTCTTCAGTCTTTCAAAGTTTATCCACTGGACTACTGCAGTCCTCTTGGATTTGGCAGAGACCACCAAGCCTTCGAACCTGCTCCCATGCACCCTTAGACTGCCATGGTAGGGGCAGTTTCTATCGCTGCACTCAGCAGCCGGCTTCACCAGGTCATCGTATTGCATATTCCCACGGTCTTAAATTTAACTCTTCACCTCTGATTTTAATCTCTTTGCCATTTAAATATATAATGATTTTCTTCCCGCTTTTAATCACTCTCCTTCTCCCTCTTTCAGTCTCCAGCAGGATGGTGTTCTTCGTCTCATCGATCACCTTTCCAGCTATATTTAAATCGATTATATACACTTCTTTTCCTATTAACATTAGACTTAGAAAGAATATTCTCATTAAAATACCTTTAAAATGGGCAGTTCACTCTATATTTAAATCTACAGGAAGATATAACCAGTTCATATGGACGAGCTTTTGCAGATGATATACGGTACACATCCTAAATCCATAAAACTTTATCCGGAAGCCAGGAAAGTGATCGACCATCTAAGGGAGAAAGGAGCGGTTAAAAGGGAGGACCTGGCCAATTTCCTAATGATAGATATAAATTCGGCCTCTGGGAAGAAGCATTTTTACAATATAATCTCTCCAATGTTTGACAAGATACTCGTATCGGAGAGAAGGGGAAAGGAAGTTTACTATCACCTATCATACGATCTTTTCAGAGTTTACATCGACGGAATAAGGAGAAAATCAAAGTATTATCTCCTGTCCAATCCGGATCAGGAGAAGGATGAACAGAATGAACAGTAGAAAAACCAGGGGCCTCTACTACACTGGAAACGGCGACAGCGGCTTCTCTTTCACTTTGAAGCGAAGACTAAGGAAGTCCTCAGACCTTATGGAAGCTATAGGTGATATCGATGAGCTGCAGGCTTTCTTGGGATACGCGGAGAATAAGACTAAGGAGGATAGAGTAAGATCTCTGATAAGGGACATAATACATGATCTTTACATGCTCAATGCAGAGCTTGCCGGATTCAAAAAGGATACCTTTTCGCCCGATAGAACGAAGAAGCTTGAGAGGCTGATAAATTCATACGCAAAGAGGATAAAGCCGCTTTATTCATTCACCTATCCGATCGGCGTTGAATCTGCGGTGATATTGAATATCTGCAGGACGATAGCTAGGAGAGCAGAAAGGCGGATAGTCAAGGTATGTGATAATAAAAGTATACTAAGCTACATCAATAGGCTCTCCTCACTGTTATACGTGCTCTACAGGTACGAAAATGAGAGGCATCACCTAGAATATGGGGTTCTAAAGTTCAAATAACCAAGGCTATCGTCTTAAAACCCAATTTTTTCCTTATCTTGTCCGCTGCTTCCTTTGCTTCGGCTATGTGATCCTCATTCACGTCTATTTCAAATATCTTGTCTCCGGCACGTATCTGGCTCGCCAAACCTATGGGTTTCCCAAATGATTTCTGCATGCCTGCAGAGAACCTGTCTGCTCCTGCGCCCGTAGCCAGCTTATGCTCCCTCAGGATATGATGCGGTACGCTTATCAGCTGTATATGGAAGTTCTCCTCTCCGACCGTGTCGGTGAGGTATTTATTAGCTACTATCCTGGCTGCCTCAAGGGCATTATCCCTCACCTGCAAACTTGACTTAGATAGAATCTGCAGCTTCTTATTAAATTTATTTTGTCGATCGCCCGAATGGAACTGCGTTATTTTGGTATGCAAAGCGAATTTAGTGTAGTTCTTCTCCTTGAATTTGGACTTGCGAGTATAGGGCAGCTCCATCGACTTATAAGCTCTTCCTGGTCTCAGCTTTGACATATTGTTAAAATTAATAAGTGTATTAATGACTTTTAATTTATAAAGCTTTTTTACATGCTCGATAAGCGTCGGGGATGGGAGTTGAACCCATCGAGGCTATTAACCTCCGCGCTTAGCAGGCGTGTGCCTTAACCGCTCGGCCACCCCGACATTCGATGGTAGGCTGCACTGCTTCGTATTAACTACCCATGCAGAGGGTGGCAACATTTTCTCCATGCGATTTGTCTATAAGCTTGCACCCACTCAATTACAGTTGCTCCCTTCCGGGCCTGGCTGGGTTTTTGAGCGAATGCCCCCTATAGGACCGCACTTCTCAGATAGCCTTGCCATCTTGTATGGGGTCATCAACTCTCAGCAGCGCTTATACCTGCGCCTGAAGTCCATTTGCGCTTACAGGGAGGGACTATCTCCTCAGTTAGCCTACCAATAGTTAATTTGTCCAACGCGGATAAATAGTTTTAAAACGTCGCGCCGCCAGCGGTCCGGCAAGTGAAGCTGACCCGCATCCAAAGTTCCTTCGATACTCTATTTTTGGTAAACCCCGCTTTAGGAGTATGTATGATATCACACCCTCTCATCGTTCTCTTTTTTAAGTATCTCGCATCTCTCTAAATAGGCTTCATAGTCCTTGATGTGCTTCAATATTTCATCTACGATCTGCCTCACATCTGGAGTTATGCTGTAGATCCTCTTCCGCCCTTCCTTTCTCACGTTGATGAACTTACAGTTCAAAAGGCATCTTAGATTATGCGAGAGGTTTGTCTGCTCTATACCTAGTATCTTTTGAAGTTCTCCGGCGCATAATTCTCTGCCATTCAATTCCTTTAGTATATTGAATCTGCTCCTGTTCGCAAACGCTTCGAAAAATAGATCCTCTGCTTCCATCATAACTTATAATCATCTATCATGCTCTCCAGACCTGCTATTCCGCTGGCTATCCCTTCCCCGACGTACAGTATTTTACCAGATGGGTTTATAAGATAATAGATATCAAGCTGAAAGTTTGGAGGCGTATTGTAGGCCAGCGTCATATTATAACCCGCAGTCCCGCCCTTGATATATGTGTCATTCGCGTATTTTGATATAAACTGGGATATCGGCATGCCTGGTTCTCCAAGATCCTTATACTGCTCAAGTTCGACGATACTCACGTTATGCTCCTTAAAGAACGCTAGGTTGTCAGAGAGAGCCACATTGCCTAAAGCGCAGCTGTCACACCATGTTGCAACGAACCACAATAGCAGCGGTCTGCCTCTATAGCTGGCTACGGTGGACGTGGTCCCGTTTTCAAGCTGGAATGAGTAATTCGGAGCCTGTTCTCCCGCAGATAAATATTTAGATGAAGGGCTATGCCATACGGCGAGCAGATCTACTGCTATCAGCACACCGGCGATTATTACAGCGGCATATATTATATATTTAATCTTTATCCTCATATTTGACCTCACAGCAGTCATCTGCTTTGTCTGCCCTGGCTTGTATTTTACAGTTAGAGTTTATGTTCCTAGTGATCTGCATCAGGCCTACAAACGCTATAAGCGCCCCCGCCGCTATGAAGGCCGGACCGTAGATAGAGAAGATGGATTGAATCTTCCCGGTATTGCCGAGGATAAATGAGGTTGATAGACCGGAGACAGCCAATATAGATGGGACGATGCTCGTACAGCACAAACTGCTCGGCAATATCGCACTTACTATTGAGCTTACAGTAAATTTCACATCTCTCTTCGCGCTCCTGCTCCTATAAGAATAAACATTGAGAGTTATCACCCAGCTTATCAGAAGGGATATTATGATCGCAGAAGCCACATCAAAATACCGGTAATAGCTTCCAAAATCTATCATGCCTGTGGCTGAGTTTATAAGCAGGTAGCCGTATACGAGGGAAACTGCCAGTAGGATCGCTGTAAATAAAGAGGCATAATTCTTCATCTTTATCACAGATAATAGCTCATTCAACATGAATATATGGTAAATTTTTCATATATTTAAAACTTCATAGAAATAAGAAGACGACCGCAAATATCATCAAGATCGCACCGATCATCTGATTTATTTTCAACCTCTCCTTCAGGAATATCATGGATATCACGATCAGAGCTGGGATGCTTATCTCGGATATAAGCGGGGAATACGCCGAATTCATGGTGAATGCCAAGGAGTACATCGCCGTACCGAAGCCGTTCATCAAAGATGCGAGCGATATAAAGCTGAATATGCGACCAGTCCTAAGGTAGTATTTGATGCTCTTGATATCAACCCTTATGAACAATGAGAGGAGGATTGAGAAGAGGGCTGCGAATATAGAAAGCCACGAATAATATGCAAAGGCTGAAACATTTGAAGGTAGCGTTTTATAGAAGAACAGCCACATGACCACCCAAGAGATATTACCAATCAAAGCTAAGAGTACAAATTTGGATATTTTCAGCCCTTTGATACTGACTAAAGATAGGAGTAAAACGCCTGCTAGCATGATCAATGAAGCTGCGGCGTCCCTGAAGATTAGGGATGGCACGAAAAACAAAGCCGATAAAAATGATAGGAGAATAAACTGAGAACCATTGATAGTGCCTATCAGGCTCGCCTTTTCATTATCCAAGCTAAAAAATACGAGATAAGCTGCACAAAAGTAGAGAAAGCCTGTTACAGCTGCGTAGGCCAATAAATTCGGAGGTATGTAAACACTATGGACTAAAAATAGGGTCGTTATAACCACAAAAACACTTGATAAAGAGAGATAAACCGGAAGGAAAGACTTAAAGGAGACAAATCTGCTTTTACCGTTAAACACCGCCTTAGAGAATATATTTATGAGCGAAAACGAGCCGGTCGCCAGACCTATAACGATCCAATAAAGTGCAGATAACATACTATGCCAACTTTACATTAGGAGACTTAATATAACCATGCACGCATAAAAGCACAGCTTCCGATGCCATATCGAAGTTCTAGTCAATAAGTATTTAAATATACAGACACTAACTTAAGAATATGGCATTGAAACTAAAAAGCGTTTCAAGTACATACGGGCTGAAGGTTTACACTGATTCTGGGTCCTTCTTCGGTGAAATAGACGAGGCTATAATACAGGAGAACAGGATCGTCGGATGGAGGATAAAGGCAAGCGCTTCATCGCACCTGTCGAAGATGATAAGCGGAGCCAAAGGAGCAATAATCCAGCATAATTTAGTCAGAGCTATAGATGATATAGTTATAATATCCAGCATCGTCACATCCCCTTCCGAGGAAGCTAAAGAAGAGAAAGTCTGATAGATGACTTGAATCTTGCCGAATCAAAGGACGCCAGTCAGTTATATATATTGTGAAGAACACATATTATTTTCAGTAGCGCATGGCAAAAAAAGGATCGAAGAGCGTCAAGAGTGGGGAAAAGGAGGACATCTTTAGCATAAACTTCAAGAGTACTGATGATATAAAGATATCCAACAAGATGATAGATCAGGTGATAGGCCAGGACAAAGCCGCTGAGATAATAAGAAAGGCTGCAATACAGAGAAGGAACGTGCTGCTGGTTGGATCGCCTGGTACAGGGAAGAGCATGCTTGGACAGGCTCTCTCGGAGCTGCTGCCGGCCGAAAAACTTCAAGATATAGTCGCCTTGCCGAATACGAAGGATGAGAACAATCCGTTGATCAAAACGTTCCCAGCCGGAGAAGGGAAAAAATTTGTGGCGCAGGCCAAAATGAAGAGCATGGCTGGGATGAACAGCAATAACAGCATGATCATTTTCTTAGGCATCCTAGTTGTTTTCTTCGTGGCTAGCTACGTGGTCAGCATGATTGTAAATACGCAGAAGAATGATGTACTAGCTGCCGCAGATCAGATATCTGGGACGCTATTCATAATAACGATCCTTATAGGCTTCCTTTTCATAATTTTGATGACTAGACTTAGCCGCGTGAGGATTGCCCCCCTTACCCCGAAGTTATTGCTTGATAATTCCATGGCAAAGACTGCGCCGTTCGTGGATGCTACTGGGGCACATGAAGGTGCTCTACTTGGCGATGTGCTGCATGATCCATTTCAGAGCGGAGGACTTGGCACCCCCCCACATGAGAGAATTGTGCTGGGCGATATTCATAAAGCGAATGGGGGCGTACTCTTCATAGATGAGATAGCGGATATGACTCCGGAGATGCAGATACAGCTCCTCACAGCGATGCAGGAGAAGAAGTCCGCCATAACCGGCAGGAGCGAAAGGAGCGCAGGTGCGATGGTCAAGACAGAGCCTGTACCGTGCGACTTTATACTTGTAGGCGCAGGCAATCCTGACTCTATAATGAAGATGAGTCCTGCCTTGAGATCTAGGATAAGAGGATATGGCTATGAGATATATATGGAAGATACCATGCCAGACACGATTGAAAATAGAAACAAGATAGCTATATTTGTAGCACAGGAGGTCAAAAAAGACGGAAAGATTCCGCCATTCTCCAGAGAAGCCGTTGCAGAGATAGTCAAGGAGGCGAAAAGGAGAGCTGACAGAAAGAACTCATTGACACTTAGACTCAGGGAGTTGGGCGGTATAATCAGAGTAGCAGGCGATATGAGCAGGGAAAAAGGGAAGACGATAGTTGATGTTTCAGATGTGATAAATGCAAAGGACTACGCCAACTCATTCGAACAACAGGTAGCATCAAGATTCATAAAGGAGAAGAAAGAGTATGAGGTGATACAGGTCTCAGGATCGCACGTAGGGAAAGTCAATGGGCTTGCAGTCATAGAAAACTCTGACTCCGGGCTGATGCTGCCGATAGAGGCGATAGTGACTAAGAGCATGAGGAAAGGCGGCGGGGAGATAATTGCCACAGGTAAGCTGGGCGAGATAGCTCAGGAGGCGGTTAAGAACGTCGGGGCGATAATTAAACTCTACTCAAAGCAGCAGCTAAGCGACTATGATATACATATCCAGTTCCTGCAGGCTTACTCCGGCGTAGAGGGCGACAGTGCGAGCATAAGCGTAGCGACAGCCATTCTATCAGCTATAACCGGTATACCAGTGAAGCAGTCTGTGGCGATGACCGGCTCGATTTCAATATTAGGAGAAGTCCTCCCTGTCGGGGGAATAACTTCAAAGGTAGAAGCCGCGATAAACGCAGGGATAAAAGAGGTCATAATACCGGCTTCAAATTTAGGGGATCTAGTCCTGCCAAATAATGCGAAGGTCAAGATAATAACAGTCAATACATTAAGCGAAGTCATAGAGAACGCCATGGAAAACGGCAGGGAGAAGACCAAGCTTATAAAAACCATCAAAAGCGCCTTCAAGAAGAGGCCGGTGGTATAGAGCAGACATAGATTCAAATGGAAAATAAGATCTATCTGAAGGTCTTCGATTCAAAGTCATTGGAAGCCTTAAACAAATTAGAAGGAGACGGTTATATCTCTAATCTTACCGGTCCTTTGAGCACCGGCAAGGAGTCTTACGTGTTCAAGAGCAGAGACTCTCAGAACAGAGAGGTAGCGGTAAAGATACACCGGCACGACATCAAATCTTTTAAGAAGATACCTTCTTATCTTGTATTAAGGGGCAGCAAAAGCGGCGGCTTCTTGAGGAGAATAAACCTTTGGACAAGATATGAATTCAATTTTCTATCGAAGGCGTTCAACATCGGCATAAATGTGCCTGAGCCCTACAGGGTATACGAAAACATATTGGTCATGCAGTTCTTAGGTGAAGGGGACACTCCAGCTAAGCTTGCGATAAAGACCACGGACTTCGATAAAGAGCGATGGTACAGCGAGATAGTGGATTCCATTATAAAGATGGGTAAAGCTGGTTTCATGCACGGAGATCTAAGCCCGTATAATATAATGAATTTCAATGATAGACCATATCTTATAGATTTCTCGCAGGCACTGAAATTATCTCAGGCCACATTAGAGTATCTTAAGAGGGACATAGATAATGTAAACAGATGGTTTGCAAAGATGGGCTTAGATGATATTTCAGACAGCGAAAACATAATCGGCCGTATAAATAAGTCATATGTCAAAGGATAGAGCGAGAGAGCTGCTTGAATTCTTAAGGAGGATCCCGCATGGGAAAGTCGTCACATACGGAATGCTCGCCAAAAAATTTGATTTAAATCCCAGGTATGTCGGAATGATACTGAGCCGTAACGATAAACCGGATTATTATCCATGCTATAAGGTGGTTAGATCTGATTTGACTGTCGGCGGTTATACTATCTCGCATGAAAATAATAGGCGTACTAAAGATGAGAAGGTCAAAAGGCTGAAGAAAGATGGCGTCATCCTTAAAGAAGGCAAAATTGAAAAAAGCGCACTGTATAGATTAAGATGAGTGAACAAACGGCTTCTCCCCATCATCATAAACCCTGCCATTTGCCATTATACCTGAATGAAATCGGATGTCATTTAAGACCTACTATGGCAGCTTTACCTCTTCCCATTCGACTCTCCTGTTCTCCACCGCATCTTTTACCAATCTCTCGCTGCTGTTAAGTTTAGCGTCTCCCGTCTTCACCTCTATGAACCTTATCTTAACGTCGTCCCTTCCCTCAGATATGCTCTTTGAAAGACCATCGAAGACTATGTAATCAACCGGGCTCCCGATGAATCTGGCATCGGATATGTCGTTTATCTTCTCGTAGATGATCGGGAAAAGCTGCTCTGTGATCTTACCCTTAACTACATACCTCTGTTTCTGCAGCGCTTCATCCAGCTCTTTTCTCATTTCCTTCTCTTTCCATGCCTCAAAAAGCTTTGAAGCTATCCTTCTCAGAAGATAAAAATAAATTATAACAGCCAAGACCGACGAGATGACCACTCCGAATACTAAACCAAGATAAAAAGATTCCATATTAAAACTAATGCGCATGACCAATATATATCTCAAGTTCAAATGTCGGGGATGGGATTTGAACCCATGACCTCCGCCTATCCCAATGACATTCATGAGGGCGGCGTACTACCGCTGTACTACCCCGACTATCTCTTATAGCCTATATCTCTTAGAAATTTATGCCTTTTTTCTTTGTCCTTCTCTGTCTCTATCCCTTTTGGAGGCTTCCCATCGATCACGCCGATTATTCCTCTGTCATTATTCTTATCCTTTACTACGAGGACAGAAAATGGATTCGAGGTAGCAATGTACAAATTTACTACCTCTTGGAGCCCTTTTATACGGTTCAGGATATTTATTGGGTATCCCTTGCTTAGGACGATGCAGAACATGTGGCCAGCACCTACCTCCTTAGCGACTTCTACAGCCATATCTATAGCCGCCTTATCGTTTCCATCGTATCTTATCAGTCTGTCGCCGGAGGCTTCGTTGAAAGCGATTCCAAATCTTATATCGGCAGAAGCCGTGACGATGGCCTCATATATATCCTCCACGGTCTTGATGAAGTGGCTTTGGCCCAAGATGACATTATAATTCATCTTGTTCTCAACGCTTATCTGCATCACATTATAATCTAATTTGGCCATAGTCAGATCGGGCATGATAGCTTATAGTAACTAAATGTTATGGTGGCGGTAGAGCCTGCAGGTAATGAACCGGATGAAGGGGTGGGTTCATATACATCGTAGCATTGCTTCGAAACCTTCTGCGCCACAGCACCTACGGAGAACGTAAATGTACCGGCTCCGCCAGTGTAGAAGACGATCGAACTGGAAGTCGATGACTCCTGCACACTATCGTATGTCACAGACCAAGTGACGCCGTTGGGCAAACCGTTCTCATCAAATGTGGTCATGGTGGTTTTAGTCTGTTCAGTTTGAGCAGAGGGAGGATATATCGATAGATGCGAGCCGCTGGAGGTATTTATCTGGTATATGGGTACAGGCACCACATTGTAGCTTTTAGGCGACACCAAAAGCGTGTAGCTTATGTTCCAGACCGTTGGGAGATTATAAGCCATATAGTAATCTGAATAAGTAGCGTAAGTCTGATTGCCATTCCCTTGATATATGCAGTTCACTATGTAGCCGTATAGGGCGCTGTTTATGTTATTGCAGTCCTCATCTGAGGTTATGTTCAACTCCGTGCCTTCGCCGTTGTAGACAGTCGAAAATATTCTGCTGTTTCCGTTTGAACACTTAGACGCTAGGTTAGTCGCAACACCGCCAGAGCTGTAGACTGAGACGGCTGGAGGAGCATTGACGCTGCTATCCTTTACGCTGTAGAATTGTATCGAATGCAGCCCCTCATTAAGCCCTCCAAGTAGAAGGTATATGCCGTTTGAATAGGCTGGTGGCAAGGTGCCTCCATCGCACAGGGCGCCTTCTCCTAATGAGAAGATTCCATTATTGCCTTGAGTCAAAGAGCCTGCACAATTGCCCTGAGTCCCACCGGTAAATATGTTCATAGCGTAGTCAAGTTCGCTTCCATTGACGAACGACGGCACGCCGGATATAGCAAAGTAGGGGTACTGCAGCAGCAAGGTGCTCAGCAGATCATACGGATAAAGAGGAGATTCGAACATAGCGACTGACTCTATGGCAGATTCCAAAGGCTTGAAAGGATAAAGCTGGGTAAACTCGTTTATCAGCTCCTTCTGCGAAACCGACAGGCTTGTCATGTAGAGGTCCTTGATCTGTGCGTTGTTGTTCCCAGGTATATACACATTTAAAGGAGAGGTGGAGTTTATAATCCCAAGTCCTATACCTATGTTCGACGCATAAGAGTACTGAAGCACAAAGGAGGACGCTGTTGTGGAATTCTTGGGCATAGCATAGGCGAAACAGTTATACTGTGGATTTGGCGCCTCATATGCCGATGCATTCACATTCTGCGGCAAAGCAGAACATGAAAGACACGTTGCTCCGTAATTCGGCGAATTGGATACGAAGCTTTCCACATTTGAAGACTCGACAGGCACGCTGCCGACACAGCTGGTAGGAATATAACTTAAGCTTTGATTGCTAGACCTGGGAGGGAGGGTTGGTTTCTGACATGCAAGAATGCTGCCTGAAGAACCTGGCTTACATGAGTAAGTATACTGCACGCCTCCGCCTGAAGGTACCTGCTCCGCTATAGTCGGATTGGATAGATTATAGGTGTATCTACATGCTTCACATGTGCCTATGTCTGGAAGCGTCGAAGCGATACCGGTGGTCGGTATGTTATTTTGACTAAATGTAAAGGCGGTCCATGACCAGCCGTAGTCATTCACATTGCTGGCTATATTGTTCGTCTTATTCCCGCATAAGAAAGTGTCCGGATTGAACGCGGTCGGCTCGCTCTGCGTAAAGGACAAAGAGGTCGGACTTATATACATAGATAAAGGCGACACGCCTGTCACTGCAGATGGTACCAACGTGTAGTTTGGAGTAGTCGGGCAGTTTCCAACGCCGCTAAAGGTAGAGTAGTCGCTCGGATTCGTGATCATGGAACACTCTGATGTAAAGCGAAGCGGATTCTCATCCATGGTGCTTGGTGTTATAAAGGTTGGGGAGCATGTTGTTCCGCTAGTCGAACCATCAGAGTAGCTGCATGAGACACCCTCTACAGACCACGCTTCGCATGAACCTAGCACCTGAGTAGTATTGGAGCTATTTTCTATGGTGATGCTCTCTGTCACGTTTGCACTGCCACTGCAGCTGAACGACGCCATAACACCTGAAGGAGAGGAGGTAGGTATCCTGCTGCCGGTTGAATAGTTGAATGGGAGTTCAGCGTTATATGAGACTATCGCGCTGTTAGAGGAGAAATTGCCTGGGTAAGAATTGCTTATAGTCCCTGCAGTTGGCGCGCAGCTGTAAGTGGAATCTATCAAGCACCCGCCTCCAGCCGGATAGTTCGAACCTGTCGTTGAAGCAGTCGGTATGCACTCCAATCCATCGTATCCTGCATAGCTTACCGGTGCAAATGACAGCTGGGATACGCAAGGTGTGTAAGAGGCTATTGTTGTGTTGATAGGGCAGCTGTTAATCATAACACCGCCGTTCGGATTGAAAAGGACTTCTGAGTAAGGAAATGCGATGCTGTTATTCATCTCCTTATTCTCGTCAAGGGAGTTGCTATAGGCCTCCTGCACTCCATTCACATAGAACTGAGGTTCAGACAATGTGGTGTAAGAATAGCTGCTATAGTAAGATGAACTCTGGACTGGCAACCTGCATAAGCCGTAATACGTCAGGGTATAACTCGTGTCTGCTGAGGTATAATATGTTATGTTGTAATTACCTGGACTGTACAAGAATCCCAATCCTGTCGTGAGATTAGTGTTGTCTGTCAACGAAGGAGGCGATGTCCCGACGTTGCCAGAGTATGTAGCCGGTGTCCCATTGTATATGCAGTAGAAGCCATTTTCGTCCGGAGTAAGCGAAACAGGGCTTTCTGTGGCAGCAGCGGAGTAGTTGCTCGCCTCCTTCGCCTGACTTAATAGCTGTATACAGTGAGAATCAAAGTAATCAGCTATATTCGATGGGACCGTATGGTAGCTCGTTACGACCTTCTTATAGGTTACAGACGAGTACTGGCTGCATGACGTTTGGATTGGTTTGCTCACATTCAAAGTAAGCTGATTATTGTTCTCGGCAAGGGAGAAATTGCCATTAAGACTGTTCTCAATGTAAAAGTTAACCGGATTGCCTTGACCGTATATGCTGTCCAAAACTATATTGCCATTGTTGAAGAAGCAGTATGAACTTATGAAATTTTCGGTCGGGTTGCTTGTAAGGTAGAGCTTGTTAAGGTTGTAGTTGATCTGCCCGAAGCCAGTTATCTCATTGTTTATAGTCTGAGATGACGTGAATGAAACGTCAAAACAATCCATAATCGGGCCCTCTTCGCTCAAGCTGATCGACACAGTGTCCGGCTCAACCGAAACATTATTTATCAGAGTATCCCCGACCATATGCCCATAAACGGTGGTATTGCTGATGCACGGCCCGAAACCAGGCTTGCACTCTGGTAAGAGATTGAAGGAACCTTGGCTTGTCCTTATATTATAGTAACCGTTGTAAGCGGTGTAGTTCAACCAGTTCGAAGGATAAGCTATCGGCGGCTGAGATGTCCCCTCCAATAAGGTATAGTTTTGCTTGCCTGCTACTGGAGTAAATGCATATATGCATATGTTATTAGAGGAGCTGATAACTTGGTAAGGCAGTTCTTCATAAGGATAACTCCCATACTCTGTAACCCTTAGAAGGTCGCACGAAGAACCGAGCATGGCTGAAGGAAGTGCAAATTGTATTGGCAGTCCTGATGGTATAGTCGAGGAGAAGGATATATTCTGCAAAGCCGAGGGATAATCGCCTACCACATCCAAGGTCCTTGCAATCACATTACCTGTGAATAGCTTGGAATTTGTTATGTTTGCTAAGAAGACGCTGATGGGAGATATGGTGCCGCTGCTGTTTATGTAGACCATTAATTCATAGTTGAAGCCATTTGAATTAGAAGAGCTGCCAGTGAATGGCCCGGAGCATGAAGAACCAGCGTAGTTAGATGTCGTGTTTAATACTCCATCTGTTACCACTTTACCGATGAAGCACGTTGATATCTTGTTTTGAGTTATATTGAATAGAGTGGCATTCTGCGAGTATACTGGCAACCCATTATAAGTGACATAGAACCTCGTGGAATTAAGATACTGCACCGTAAGTCCAGAGCCTATATCGCCGCTGCCTAAATACTCGTTTGATGCATTTAAAAGTACGGCTCTTATATAGCTGAAAGTGCTTGGTACCTGACAGAATATCTGACCATCACCTAAGTTATATTCTCCCGGACCTACCTGAGAAACTGAACTATCGTTGGAGCCAACGCCGTAGTTCACGAGATTACATGAGAACGGCGTATCATTTATATAGTAGAGATAAGCATTGACATTCTTATTGATGGTGG
>JAPDMB010000011.1 GCA_025920305.1 Candidatus Parvarchaeota archaeon
AAGCTTTAAATACAAAAGCAATCATTCATATTTAAACATTATGGTTATATCAAACGAAGCGAATGTGAAGAAATGCCCGCACTGCGGAAGCAAAGACCTGAGGTACGATAAAAACACAAACGAACTGATATGCCAGAAATGCGGCTACGTGATAGAATCCGATTCAATCGACTATGGCAGGGAGTGGAGGTCATTCGAAGATGAAAAAAGCGGGGAAGAAAAGGGGAGGATGGGTCTTCCGCTGAGTTATACAAAGTACGATAAGGGGACCAGCACTGTCATCGGTAAAGCAAGCGAGTCGATAAAACTGTCCAATTCAAACCGAAGAACCTTCTACAAGCTCAGAAAATGGCAACCGAGAATATCCACTGCCTTCGAGAGGAACTTGAAATTTGCGCTCACTGAACTGAGGCATGTCAGCAACCAGTTCCATGTTTCGAATATAATACAGGAAGAAGCTGCCAAGATGTACCGGGAGGCGATCAACAGGAGGCTCGTCAGGGGGAGATCGATGGACAGCGTCGTGGCAGGAGCGCTCTATGCGGCAGCGAGAAAAAACAGGAAACCTATAACCTTGGATGAGATATCAGAGGCGTTCGGGATTGAGAAGAAAGAGATAGGAAAAGCGTACAGACTGCTCTGCAGGGAGCTTGGGATAAAGATACTTCCCACCTCACCTAAAGACTATGTGTACAAGTTCGCAGCGGTGCTGAACGTATCAAACAAGACCATAAGCGATGCGATAAAGCTTCTAGATGAGGCTGAGGAGAAGGGCCTGATAAGCGGAAAGGGCCCGATGGGAATAGCAGCAGCTGTGCTCTATATAGCCACTTTGATAAACCGGGAGAAGAAGACCCAGAGAGACGCAGCCAAAGCGGCTGGGATAACAGAGGTCACGATAAGGAACAGGTACAAGGAGCTCTATGTCGCACTTAAACTCAAAGAGAGATACAAGATAGAGGAGTAGGCGAGCGAGGGACGCACAGAAGAAAGACTTTGCCCTTTGAACTAAAAATGTCAGTCTACGAACTTCACATCCTTATTTTTTATCTGGCCGGGAAGGCCTCTATTGAACCTTGCTACCACCCTCCCCTTACCGCCATGAACCTTGGTTATAATCCCTCTTATGCTTGCCTTTGAGAAGGTTATCTCCACCTTCCTGCCGAGATACTTGCCGGCCTCTTCTCTACTCTCAACGCCGTCAAGCCTAAGGATGGCTTGATTTGATGTCTGAGTCTTCCTGCCTCTTCTGTACGATAGGACCTTCATGCTTTCCCCTTAGGGACGTAATCTGCCCCCTCCTTCTCCTGTTTCTTGAAGGATGATTCATCTATTATTGGCTTCGGCATCCCTTTCTTCTCCCTGAGCTTCTCTATCTCCTTCAAGATCTTATCGACGACTTTCTTCGTCTGATTGTATTTCTTCGAGTATTCCTCACCGCTCACTGACTTCACCTCTCCATGATCTATATCTTTGTACCATTTTACTATGTCAGCCACCGCCTCCACATCCTCTTTAGAGAGTATATGCTCCTTCTCCACGGCTATGCTTTCCAGTTCCTTGCTTACATCCCTAGGCGTCGGAGGGAGATAGCCCATCTCCATGAGCAGGGACTGCCCTGCCGAGACCACCGAGTTGAACAGGTCATTTGTCAGCTTCTTAGATAGGGTATCATCGGCCCAGTTCAATAGCTCTTCAGCGGTCAATATGTTTGAATCGACCGACTCCTTCGTTGGCAGAATATTCCCGCTCTTATAAAGCATCTGGAGAGGAACAAAGAACCCAGTATCATATACCGCGATACCATCCTTAAGTATGGTCAATATCACTGGATTAGGCTTCACTATCGACAGCCAGAACTCGCTCAATGGATAGGCCTGGGAGTGTATCTTATCCGAGAAGTCTTTGGCTATCTCAGCCATCTTTATGAACAGCCTTTCCTTCAATTCCTTCAGCGTGAATTTCCTTATGTCTGTATCATCCACTATGAATGCGACGTCTATATCCGACTTCGGAGACAGATTGTTCTTCGTCTTCGCGCTTCCGAACAAGATTATAGATTTTATGTACCTATGAAACATGCCAAGTATACGCAGGAAATACGCTCTGATCGCATTCGCATCCTTCTGATCTAACAGCTGGTTTATTATGTTAAAGGATATGCCTGCAAGCTGGCCCGGGGGCTCAGCTTGAGTCTTCTCCTCCTCATTTGACTGCAGTCCTATAAAGGAGCTCATGTAGTCGACTCTCTCATTCAGCTCATCTATCTTCGACGACAGCAGCTCTATCGAAGCGAAAAACTTGTTCAATGTGCTGTCCGCTGGGTTAACATTCTCCGTCTGGTGCATATTCCCTCCATCTACTCCGACAAAGATTACAAATTGCCAGTATTTATTCCTATCATCGCATAGTGATGGGAATAAATGTAATATTTATAGGTCTGTGATTCTATATATTCTTATAAGGTTGAACGACATGAATTTGAACGTGGATTTTTCGAAGATGAGTGCGGATCAGATCTCCAAGTTCATAGATGAACTTAAGGCTAGGGCGTCCGGGCTCAACTCGCATTATCTAGGAGGTATAAATCCGAACGACCTTCTCTACGCAAGAGGGAAGAGGCTGCCGGACATAGGCATCCTAGGAAACCCGAATGGATACTTCGTATCCGCTGAAATAAACAAGAGATACCAGATAACCTCGGAATATTTCTCTCTTTCGCAGGAATTTGCGCATCTCGGCTATAAGAGGCTCAAGGAGATTGAGACGGTGGAGCCGTCTGCTTTTTCAAATATTTTGAACATATTCCTAGAGAGGAGGAAGAACCTGGAGGATAGGGTCATGCAGATACTTGGCACGATCAACACCGTCCTGAAATCAATAATAAACATCATATATGAGCTTAAGGAATTGGACAGAAATTTGGATTTCTACGATAAGAGCAGATCGTCCGATAAAAACGTATCGCAGGCAGCAGAGCAGGAGTTGAAGAGGATATTCATAGACAACGTTGATGCAAGGAAGGGAGGAGCAAGCCTGCTATCGCTTTCAAGGTCGGCCAGCCAGAACCCTGCAGGGCCAGGCTATGTCGATATAGTGTCCGTGTTCTACGCTATAAACGGGCTGGATGACGTCGAGAAACTTAACAGGAACGAGATGTACAAGAATATCCTGAGGAATAGGAGACTTGAATACGAAGACTGGAAGAAGATGAACGAGTCAGATCTTAGGACCAGGAGGGCTCTGCTGCTCCAGTATCTGGAGAGCCAGGCAGCCTCATTCGAGTTCTACAAGAAGACCGCCTATCAGGACCTTGTAATCCTCAAGAGGATGAACCTTAAAGGCGTATCGAACGCAGGGGAATACCAAAAGAAGACGAGCGTGATAGACTTTTCAGAGTACGCGCTTTTCACGATCGATGTGATGGCGTATAAGGAGGTGTATCTCGGCAACTACAACGTAGAGTGGAAGAGCCTATTCGGAGGCAGCAAAAAGATCATGCTTCCGGTGAATGCCGTTCAAAAGACGATAAACCCAATACCAATAAATAGGGGCCCTAGAGAGTCAGAGGCCGCATTCATAAGGAGATCCATAAAGAAATACGGCCCTAAGGTTATAGCCGGCATAGAGATGGACTTTCTGTTCAAGGAAAAACAGATGTTCCCAAAGGAGATGCCACAGGTGCCGACACAGTATGAGGGGGCTATAGACATTAAATTCAACCCTTACTGCTTCACGCTGGAGGAATGGTACCTATTCACAAAGGCAAGCGTGGCACTGATAGACAAAACCGTATTCGAAGGTGTAAACAGTGTATCTGTCACATCGCTCAATGCCATAAAGAAGGAACTTGACCACTACCTTGACGAAGCCAGGAAGGCAAGGGAGGAGAAGAAAGTAAAAAAGGAGGAAAGCCTCGCAATGCTGGACATATATAACTCCTTCAAGGAGGATGTGATGTCAATGATTGGAATAGGAAGGAATATAAGCCAGTCAAAGACTGGCGGGAAGAACTTCGATAGAGAGCTGTATGAGATAGGAATAAACAACAGATTCAGCCGATCTCTGAGCATGAAGGATGCGATAAAACTTGGCCTATTCGTTTCGATAACCGACACAGAAGCAATATACGAAGAGTTCAAAAAGCGGATGAAGCTGTTAAATGATATACCAAAGTTCGCGCCGTTCGAACTCAAGTAAACAACCCACCCATAGATGGCGTGGGCTTTCTCATCGAGTTTAGGTGAATGGATTCAGAGTGCCGTCATTCATTATCATGTTCTTATCTTCCTTGAATTTATCGACAAGTTTTCTCATGCTCCTCTCCCTCCTCTTCGACACCCAGTAATACCCTTCATCGTTTGTCCCTGCGGCTATAAGTATGTAGACGGTGCCTGCGTTGAATCTGCCGACCCTCCCTCTCCGCTGTATAGCTCTTATTGCGCTCGGGACAGCCTCATAAAATATCGCTACGTCCACGTCCTTTATCGATATGCCTTCCTCCGCTATGCTCGTGGCTATAAGCGTATTGTAGACCCCTGCTTCGAAGTCTCTGATTATAGAGACCTGCTCCTTCTGCGACAGCCCTCCGCTTCTCTGGCCTATGAACTTCACCGGGGAGATCCCCTCAATATTCTTCAGATGCTTGAAGATTATGTCGACGGTGTCCCTGTACTGGGTAAATATTATGCATCTACTGCCGCTGCTCATCTTCTCCTTCAGTATCCTCACGACCTCGCTCAGCTTCGGCGTCTCCACGCCTTTTTCAAGCGATGAATCTGCTGCCTCCAGGATATGCTTCACTTCCTCAGACTTCGCGATCTCCCTGTCTGACTTCGCCTTTCCATTGATTATCTTCTGCATGAAGTTCCTGAAGGCTTCCAGGCTCTCTATCGCCAGGAGATCATAGGCATGATAAAGTTTCAACAGCTTGGAGGTTATTATCACGCCTCTTATCACGTAGATTTTCCTTTCGCCGGAGGCCATCTTCCTTCTAAATTCGCCTTGCAGCTGCAGGATCAACTTCCTGTTTATCTTGCTCGCTGCTACGTCCTTCATTATCCCGGCTTCCCTGAGCGAATCCAGATTTTGATTTATAAGAGCCTTGACCTTCGCCAGTAGATCGAACATCTCTGGCGGCAGAGTCACCCTTATCTCCTCTATCAGCTTAGATTTTATATATTTAGACACGTCCTCATCGCTCTCGCTCCTTATCTCTATGTTTGATATCCCAAGGTTGCTGCATATGGATCTTATCTTCTGCATGTCAGATGCAGGAGATGCGGTTAAGGCAAGCAGGTCCGGGAATCTAGAGCGGCTGTAGAATGCCTTTGCCACGTTGACGTACGAATAATTTCCGATCGAATGGTGGGCCTCATCCACGACCAGCACGCTGAAATCGCTTAGATCGATGTTTGATGAAGCTATGTCATTTTCTACGGTCTGTGGCGTGGCGAATATAACCTGGTGCGCATTATATTCTTCCTTTCTCTTGTCCGGGTGTATCTCGCCGCTCACTATGCCGAGGGAGAACCTGGTAAGCCTTGAGAACGTCCTATAGTGCTGCTCTATAAGCGGCTTTGTCGGGGCCAGTACCAGCGCCTTCGAGTTAGGGTATTTTGACAGCCTATAATCGACCACCAGTATGCTTATTATAGTCTTTCCAAGGCCTGTCGGAAGCACAACTAGCGTGTTCCTGTCCTTCGCAGATTCAAATATACTGGTCTGATAATCCCTGTTCTCTATGAGCTCGCGTTTTATGAAGCCATCTGCCATATCATGAATTCAAGGATCTATTGGAAATTATAGACTTCAGTCTGCAGTTTGAGCGGGAAGAATCCATTGGTCTCATAATCATATCTGATCCCCACATAGAATTGTCCGCCTATATCCACATAAGGGGTATTGGATGAGATCAGGCTCGATGCCTCTGTGTCTGTGAGATTCACCGGATAGGACAGCTGCAGACCGCTTAATCCCAAGGTCAAATTGATGCATAAGACCTTTAAACCAGCCGCAGCCATCGGCGCCGTGTCTGCGCAGTAAGCAGAGGAACTGAGCTTGTATATACTACCGCTGTTTGGAATATCCAGCAGCGAGCTGTTAAACGCCAGATACATTGTGACGTTGCCCAGCACCTCCCCGCCAGTGTTCAAAAGTGATATTCCTACCGCAGACGAATCACTGTATACGACAGGACCTTGCGTCGATGTGGATAATCTAACAGGACCAGAGGAGCCGTTGAATGCTGTCGGCACGGGAGGATATTTCCCGGAGAGCTCAGCCTGCTGAGATAAAAACTCCAAAGGCTGGGATAAGGTCGAAGAGTAAGGGTAAGTTATATAGTAACCTATCTCCTGAGTGTAGGGCATATTCCCATAGAATGAATTCGGAGGGGATTTTAAGCTGAATATCTCGGGCAGTGTTCCGCCCGCAAAAAGACTCGGTATGGACTGACAGATCTGGGATTGATTCAAGATGATACCCAGGTTGTCCAGGCAGAGGCGGATACCCTGCGCATTGTTCCCGTTAAGATTGTTGGAGACATAAAGTATGGCTGAGAATACGGAATCAGGGGGCACAGAGGAAGGCACCCTGAAGTTTGATATTATTACGCCCTGCGTAGAGTTCCCTACGTACTGCCCATAATGCGGTATAAGAGCCGCCTGGACTGCTGGGACAACGAAGGGAAGGGAGATAAATAGTATCACTATTACGCCAAAAAATATCAGCAGGCTTTCCAAGGCACTATGCCTTTTCTCCGGCGGATACTCCTGATACTGTCCTTCCATAGTCATCAGCTACCGGCACACGTAGTGTCGTTTATCACATAAAATGGCAGCGAAGCAGTCGAGGTATAATTATAATTGATCTGAAGCAGTACAGGCATCGTCTCAAAATGTTCGTTGTTCTGCATGAAAAAATTGGAAAATTGAAACAGGAAGCTATTCTGATTCAGATTTAGAGGCCAGCATTTTATATAACCATAGGTCGGAAAGGCGAAGTTCTGCACGATGTTCAGGCCATTGTTCGCCCCCGTGCTGAGCGATACACATTGAAATGTCAGTGAATTCAAGTAATCTATCCCTTGGAGTTCGTAACCATTTGACTGAGTCATCGAAGGGCTGCTTGCTGCAGGTGAAGAGCCGCTCCCTCCTCCAGGTATTATTGTAGATGCGTCGGTTGAGATACCAGCAGGCGGATCCGTTTCAGGTATGTATATTGTCAGATTATTGAGAGCGTATGATCCGCTCCCGAGATTATCTATGGTTATGCTGATCGACGCGTTTTGGTCATTTTGTAAAGGCTCTGATTGTCCTAAGTTTGGTATGACCTCCAAAGGCCCCTGCGAAGGTATCACTGTAGCCTCCTGCGTAGGCAGGATAGCTTGGGAGCTTGAGATCAGTTCATTATAAAATGTGGAATTTATATACTCTAAATTCAGCAGAGAAGCTGCGGTGTAATTCGTTGTGTCGGCGATTATGTTGACGCTTGTCTGCACGGGTAGCTGCTTAGCTAAAGCTTTGTTGTTTGTAGGGCAGTGTACGTTGACAGGAGCCGACAGCTGAAGCTGATTATTCTGGAAGATGACGTTCGGCTGCACCAGTTCTCCTCCAGCTAGATCTGTCAGATTCGTGCACACGTTGTCCCCTGGAGCACATGTCACATTGAACTTCAGTTTGTTGAGGTAGTTCGACCCTAAAGGCACGTTCGCAAGGTTATCCGCTATAAAAAGCAGGTCCTGCGTATTCGCAGATGAGGAAGCAGATGACGAAGTTATGTAAAGAGACTGCTCAGTAGCAGGAGGGGTGATCGAGACGAAGGATGTGAAGGTGGTTATGGGTGTCTGAACGCTCGTAGTCTTTGGGAAGAAATAATTCGTTATATACCCCTCTGGATTCGAAAGAAAGCTAGTGATCGACGATGTTGTGGATGATATATAACCTGAGATGATCGAGATGTATGGGCCGTAGAAGCCTCCGATCTGATAGGAGAAGATCCCTGTATGGGAAATTATTCCGCTGGAGACGAATAGCCAACCGCCCACCCCCAATATCAACACTATCAAAACCACACCCCCTAAACCTATACGTTTCCTTCTGCTTTGAGCCTTCATCTTATTCAGCTCAAGCTGAGCCAGCTGCTCTCTTGGAGAAAGGCTTTGTAAAGATTGTTTTTTAGCCGCTCTTTTCGTCTTCCAATTGGTGTATCTGGAGCTGATTCCAGAGCCGATGGACCCTATTCCCCCCTTTATCCTCTGGCTTAAACTTTTTTTTGTGGGCGGCTGAGTCGGCTGACCTGATATTGCCATAATTATCCTATGTCCACGGCGGGATTAATACATTTCTATCATACAGCTTTGCATAGGTTCTCGGAGTATAAAGACTATACGCAGCTGTCCTTTAGGATGAAGGCGTTATCGTCAGAGACGTGGGCACTATAAGGCCGTCTGAGGAGAGGGTTATTATCCCAGTATACTGGCCGTTCGTCTCATCTCCTGCCAGGTAGGATGCGGGCTCTACTACGATGTTTTCACCGGTCGACAGGGAGCTCGCCGGTATTGAGAATGACTCACCTGATGGATAAAGACTGAACGTCACGTTCCCTGATTTGACTACGCTCCCGACGTACAGGGAGAAGATATATGAAGGACTTGTGTCTTTGACAGTGTACGGTATAGAAACCGATTTTACAGGTATTGAGGGAATGCTGTATAGAATATCATCGTCCGTGACGACGTACGCTCCTCCCTCCGATACAGAGAAGTCCAAATTGAAGGCCAAGGGCACTGACTCACTGCCAGTTACCTTCGCCGCCCCTGCTGCACTGTTAACGATTGATTCTGGTATGCTGAATGACCGCGGTGTGTTTGATCCATTGCTGATGGTAGAGACCGTGACTCCATTGATTGAGACCGACATATTGCCGTATCCTATTGGCGTGAACTGCAGGGTATAGTCGCCTAATCCAAGGATAGAAGAGACCACTACTTGCTTCGAAAACTGTGTATTTATGTACGAAGTCTGGATTAAGGAGACGTTTGAGAAGCTTATCGACTGGGTGAGCGCAAAACCGTTCAGGTAGTTGCTTATCGTCAATACGTCCTTGCCAGAGCTGACTCCCGGCACGCTGATCTTCAACAACCCTCTTGTAGCCACCGAGGAATAGAAGTACTTGCCATTGATCTCCAGCTTCAAGTAGGGCGTGCCTGAAACCGACGACACGTTCAGTATCAGATAGTAGCTGTCTAAACTGCTGCCGTTGAATTTTATGTTGTTTGATGATGTTCCGAATATGGAGGAGGTCAATGTAAATGGCTTCTCAGCTATGCTCGAATTCACAGCGCTGTATGACACCATGAAGCTATTGAAAGGGTATGTGAAGTTGGTCGGCTGCGAGTTCCCGCCAATGTACGAAGTTATAGGGTAATAGTAGGAAGTCTTTGGTACGACTGTGCTCGTTGTATTTGTGACCGTCAGATTTGTGAAATTACCGACTAGATTTGATACGCTTGCAGGCGGAATCAGGAATAGATATACCATTATTCCGATGATTATAAAGGCCAGAACTGCGACTGCTGCTGATAACCTTTCTACTGGCGGCTCCATGATATATATTTACTATTTAGTAATATTTATACGTTTGTATCTCTGAGATGTCGCACATAGTCCCTTATCAAAGTGGACGTAAAAACCCACAACCTTCAGGGGTGGGATGAAAGCGGATATAGAGGGCTGACGGGAATCAGTATATCCTTTTTATGAATACCTTATAGCCAACAACTATGCCGATTATAGTGTGTTATCATATACAAAATCTTTAGAATTTATCTATGCGCTGCGGTTCATCCCCTTTTAACGCCTAGGTAAAATAAACTGAAAATTCCTTCGGGATGCGGAAGAGACCCAGCTTCAGCCCTGCATCTACATACGCCCAGGAGATGACGAAGGCTTCCAAAGAGGAGACGTAGTCCCCCTTTGAGAGGAAGTATCTGCCGTCCTCGTAGTATCTCTTCGCACCGTCCAGAAGCTCATCTGCCCCCTTACTTGGATTTATCATCTCCAGCTTCCCAAACACCTCATCCAATATCCTCTTGTTCTTCTCCACCCTGTCAACAAGCTGCTTTTCCATGATATCTTAGAATCCCATGAGGCTGCCTTCCCTGCGCTCGCTTAATTTACTGATGCTGTTCACCACCCTATCCTTGTCGAACGAATGCTCTTTCGACATGAAGTCAATCAACCTCTCCTTCTCCATCGCACCAAGGGCCGGCTTTTCATCCACTTCGATCACGTTCGGATGCATGAAATAATCGTATATCTCCTCTGCGCTGTATTCCGTCCCAAAATCATAGGAGGAGAGAATCTTCTCCCTGCTCTCTTTCTTCACCAGATCCAGAGCTTTCTTCGGGCCTATGCCTCTCACACCAGTATTGTAGTCAGTCCCGATAAGCATCGCTACCAGGACCAGCTTCTCCCTGCTCAGCCCGTTGGACCTGAATACATCACTTGCATCTATAAGCTCCGGCTTCACCTGTACAGCCACGCCTCTGTTCAGCATCTTCCTCCTCTCAGTTATGTTCAGATTCCTCACGACTTTCTCCGCGCCGAACAACAGCGTATCGTAGTCCTGCGAGGCCACGTAATGCGCTACTTTCCTGCTGTTCAAGAAGGAAGCCTCTGCCTCCCCCTCCGCAGGCGCCTGCAGGCAGGGGATGCCCATCAGCGACAGCAGCTCCTTTGAGGATTCAATAACGTATTCGTCTATCTTCACGCTCCTCCTGATGTATGAAAGTCTCTTCTCGGCTGTCTCCGCCTTTTCGGCCGTCTCCAGGGCTTTCCGCTTGGTCTCCTCTCTCCTTAACAGCGTAGCCTTCTTGAACTTAGGGGCTTTGCCGTCGAAGATAAACCATGGGATCACATTATTCGACAGAAGCATTATACTCCGGTAAAAAAGGCCATTTATATGGCTCGTTACATTGCCTGCCCTGTCCATCAGAGGGCTTCCATCAGCCAGCCTTATGGTCGTAAGGAACTGGTATATCCAATTGAAGGCGTCTATGGCTACTATCCTGCCTGAAAGTTCCTTGATGCTTATCTCCTTCCCGTTTACGATGCTCTTAAGATTCACGCCCATATGCCGCACTATAGCGTCGTCACCGTCACCTCTCCTCTATCGAATAGGAAGGTATGCTCGAACTGAGAAACGTTGCCGCCACTCTCCTCTTTCAGAACCGGGAATCTGTACAGCGCTTTGTTGCCGGTGAGAACGTCCAGCGCATAATTAGCCACCCTGCCGTATTTTTCCACGACCCATCTCCTGGAGAAAGGCAGGGTCTTATACTCGCTCTTTATGAACTCAAGTATCTCCCTTGCGGTCTTGTCCCTGACATTCCTGTCCGACTGAAACATGAATATCTCGCCAGACGAGGAATCTATCACGTATCCGTTGCCGGTCGTGGAGAAAGGCTCGACTGCAACGACGCCCTCCATCCTCAGCTTCTTACCGTTTTGCTGGTTCACGTTCGGGATGAACTCCCCTTCATGGACATTATACAGGCTTATGCCGTGCCCGCCAAGATTGACGATAGGGGAGAAGCCTGCGCCCCTTATGGTCCTCTCTATCGTCTCGCCTATCTCATCGATACTCATACCCGGCTTCATGATCTTTATCACGTTCTCCAAAGCCTCCCTCGAGGCATTGACAAGCGGAGAGGGATCCTCTCCGACGACGACCGTGGCAGCGGTGTCCGACAGACATCCGTCTACGCTCGCGCCTATGTCTATCTTCAGCATGTCCCCCTCTTTAAGAATGATCTGGTCATCAAAACCAGGAGAATAATGGGCGGCTGTATCATTGATCGACAGATTAGGAGGGAACGCAAGCTTTGAGCCAAGCTGGGCGAATTTGCTCTCGATGTTCCTTGCAAGGTCAAGCAGGGCCATCCCTGGTTTTACGATCGACACGGCATATTCCCTCACTTCCTTGCCGATCCTTCCAGCCTTTATCCATCTCTCCTTCTCGCTTTCATCCATAGATTATCTATGAATATCTCCTGGTTAATATATTTCGTTTCCGCCTCTAAAACTTATCCAGAGAAACGTTCTTCTTGCCGGTTATGTCCGCCTCTGAGAAGCCTATGACCTCGAATATCGGCAGAACGGCCGGGATGACCTGCTGGTTTATGTAGTAATCAGGATCGTACTGCATGTTATTCTCCCTGGCTATATCGAACAGGATGGATCTCTGCGACACCGTCTCCTCCTGCCTGCCCTTGATTATTATGTATTTGACCATCTCGCCGGCTGAGAACTTGACGCCGCTGCTGAGGGCCGCTGACACATGCCTGCCCATCTGCTTGTAGCTTCCGGCCTCCTTATGGAGTTTTGTAAAGATGACCATCTTCTCGAGAGGAACCTTCAGTGACCTTATATCGCTTATGACCTGTTTTATGTAATTCAACGCCCCATCAGGATCATTCTCAGCTAGGATCTTCCTCAATACCTCATACTGAGACTCCTTCGCTATCAGCGCCCAGTCCCTCCTCACCGTCTGGAAGCCTTTGACTATCAGATTTCCGCTCTGATCGTAAAGAGCATACTTCTTCTTCGCTCCCTTCTCCTTGCCTTTCACGCTCACGAAGAGCGCCCTTCTGTACATGCCCTGGAGCTCCAGCTCCATGGGCGGCGGCAGGGAAGAATTTATGCCGCTTAAAAATCTGTCCATCTGCTCCTTCGAGATGTCCGATAGGAAAGCCGAATCCGTATCGGCATATATGACCTTAAATCCGCCTTTCTCCGCGGCGTCTATGACCTTATTGACGTATTCCCTCCCAAGGGACAGTATCGATCCAGCGCACTCGAAACAGTACCACCTGGCGTTGTAATACCCCAAGTAGCCGAAGAAACCGTTTGCTATAAGTTTAAGTACGGAGACCCTGGCCCTCAGAGTGTTGTTCTCAGGCTCGAATTTCAGCCTTGACTTTGCATCTATCCTCGCATTGAGAACAGATGACAGAATTGAAGGTATCAGTCCGAAGACCTCCTCCTTACTTTTATAGACGGTATGCTCTCCGTCATGTTTTATCGTCGACGGACAGATGTTGTGGGAGATTATTATGCTGGGGTAGAGGCTCCTGAAATCGACTATCCCTACGTCCTGGTACATCCCTGGTCTCGGCTGGTAGACGAATGCGCCTACGTTTATCCTCCTCAGCCTGTCCTGGACCTCGAAATCCGAAGGCTTGTTTGGTATGACCTCATTCTCCTTCACCACCATCCTCATTATATAATGCTCTACCACCGCTCCGGTCGTCATCCTTGAGACGTCCTGCAGCATCTGTCCTATCCCTCTGCTTATCTCCTCGAGTAGGGCATACAGCCTGTCGTATATCTTGAACGTAAGAGAGGAATCCTTCAGACAGTACCTGCAGAAACTGCCTGCGATGCTCCTGTCCCTCAGTATGTCTTTCACCTTCGTCCAGTCAAATTCGTCTTTCTTCTCCCCGAGCATCTCATTGGCCACCGCATCCAGCTTCAAAGTCTCAGTTTTCAGATTGTATACGGCGTAGATGTTCCTTATGAAATTATAGATATCCACATGCACCTTCCCGTTTATCTCGGACATCTTCCTGCTGGTGCCCTTGACCTTTATATTAAAGCCGTTGAATCTCAGATCCAGTCCGAGCGCCCTTGCCCTGCCCTCTATATACGGAAGGTCGAATTCGTCTGAGTTATACCCGATCAGTACATCAGGATTATAATCTGACACTATCTCCGCAAACTTCATCAAAAGTTCTTTCTCGTCCGCTACTTTGACCGCCTCCTTTATGTCCGTATCCAGCCAGGTTATTATCCTGCTGAAGCTGTAATTAAAGAGCGAGATAGCCACCACTGGATCCTTCCTAGGATCCGGGGTAGGCTTATCAGAGAGGACCTCTATATCGAATGCAAGCTGCTTGAACGGCGGGCTTGAATCGGCAATGCTGCGCACTCCTCTTATCTTGTCCCCTTCGGTGGAAAAATCCACCCTCGTGAAGGAACTTATGCCTGTGTCTAGAATGTACCGTTTATAGAAGGGGATGTCCGCGTCGTACGTCTGCAGGCCGAGGTTCCTTATCTTAGGCACGTCCTCCGGCAGCTTCGTGAAGACCCTGCAGACCTCTATGTCCTTTCTGAGGAGCTTCTTTTCCGCCTTCTCTATGCCGGTTACGAAGCTGCTATCTTTAAGAAGCGCCTTGACCTCCTCTACGCTCCCTTTCACATAGCAGTATGGCCTGAAAGAATCGTCATAGAGTATGCTTCTCTCTCCTTTTACATCGATGCAGAATATCCTTATCCACGGCTTCTCATCCACGACCGTGTAATCTATGTCTACAGGAAAGACCTCCATTTCAAATAAAAATATGGACAACAATATATACTCTATAATACGAAACAAAACTCAATTTTAGGGCTTAAATTTGAACGTATTCTAACGGCATAGATATTCTACTTATTAACAATATTTTTGCATCAATCATTTTTTTATCCGCACAGTTCATTCAATTGATGCATCATAATTTTGAAGGGATAAAATCAGAAAAAATATCACTAAGGGCATGAAAATGAGTCTTAGTTGAATATCATCATAATTTTAAGATATTCATATATATGATG
>JAPDMB010000012.1 GCA_025920305.1 Candidatus Parvarchaeota archaeon
GGGAAGAGGCTGCGCTGAAAACACTGGAGAAGTACAAGAGAGATATAGCCTTCATGGAGGAGAACATAGGGAGGATATCGGATTTGATTGAGAGACTAAGGGATTCCAGTACCCCTCTTCAAGATAGGAAGAAAGAGGCGGAAAAGGAGGGATTCGCTTTCAATGATAAATACATAATCAGCATGTCCGATAAGGATATAGCGATAGACATAACTAAACCAGTGAGATACCAGATGGACCAGATATACTCAAAGATAAAGGCGGTGAACTTGCAGATACGGAGAAAACAGAACAAAGTGCAGCTGATAAAGGCGAAGGTGGAAAAGGAGGATAGGTGGTACTCCAAATATCTATGGTTCTTCACATCAAACGGGATCCTGGGCATACTGGGGAAGAACAACGAGCAGAACATCAGCATCGTCAAAAGATATGCAAAAGCGGGGGATATAGTCCTCCATGCGGACATATTCGGGAGCCCCTTCTGTGTGCTTAAGAAGGAAAAGGACAAAGAAATAAAAAAGGAGGATATATTAGAGGGGGCTGTGATGACCGCCTCTTACTCTTCGGCTTGGAAGGCCGGTGCCTCAAATATAGACGTCTATTATGTGGATGCGCAACAGGTTACCTCATCTCCGCCATCTGGGGAGTACCTGACTAAAGGCTCGTTTTACATATCCGGGAAGAGAAACTATCTCAACAAGGTCGAGTTGAAGGTCTACCTGAACATATCGATCAACGGGGACGCTGTTAAGATCAGCGTCTCCCCTGCAGAGGGATCCGATATATATTTCCTGCTCAAGCCGGGGAGAAAACGGAGGAAAGACGCGATCTCATACATAAAAAAGGAGATAGCTGAGAAGAGGGGCTACGATATACCATCTGATGCGATCGATGCCCTCCTGCCGAGCGGGGATGTTGAGATCGCCGGAAAGTCGGGTAATATTTAAGTAATACCAAACAGCCATTTTTAAATTGAATATGACACCTAAATATTAGATTGCATTAGGTGGTTGAATGGCAAGAAAAAAGGGAACAAGAACTTTAAATAAGATACTTTCTAACATAAAGACCTGTTCTGACGATGAGGATTATGCAGTGGTAGTAGAAGGCAAGAGGGATAGGGACGCGCTGATAAAAGCCGGGATAAATAAGAACAGGATAATAGTCAGCGCATACAAGAATATCGATCAGATACTGAATGAGATAAAAAATTATAGAGGAGCCATAATTTTATATGATTTCGACAGAACCGGCAGATTTAAAGCCAGATACTTGTCCTCGGTAGCTTCTTCAGAGGGCATAAAGGTAAATGACTTCTATATATCTACGTTGAAGGATATGGGTATAGTGCATGTAGAGGAGATAGGGAACAGAATGGATGATCTCATAGCTTACGCTCCTCATCTGCAATATTTATAAACTGTGAAGAACTGAATAATGTAAATAGGGGGTTTTGAAATGATATGAAAATAAAAGAAGGGGACTATTTTCCAGACTTCTCACTGCCGTCTGACGAAGGGAATGACGTATCACTGTCTAGCCTGAAAGGTAGGACAACGGTGATCTATTTCTATCCAAGAGACGATACGCCAGGCTGCACCAAGGAAGCGTGTAGCTTCAGGGATAACATAAAGGTCTTCGAGTCAATGGGCGTGCCGGTGTATGGGATAAGCGTAGATAGCATAGATTCACACAAAAGATTCAAGGAAAAATTCAACCTTCCATTCCCACTCCTTAGCGACGTGAAGAAAAGCCTTGTTGTAAAGCTGGGAATCAAGTCTATACTTGGGATAGCAAGCAGAGTGACTTTCGTTTTAGACAAGGATGGGAAGATCATAAAGATCTATCCGAAAGTGTCTCCAGATAAGCATGCGCTTGAGCTAATAAAGTTCCTGCAGGAAGAAATGAATTTAAAAAAGAGACAAGCATAGATACGGGTTAACGTCTAAATATCTGGTAATGTGTACATATATATTGTATGATATATAACAAACAAAAGTTCCTAGATTCGATTATAGGATAAGTATGAAGTAGTCTCGTATATAAGTTAATCACACTATACTAATAACAATCATACCAAAATCAGAGAGCTACTGATTCAGTAAAGGAAGCTGCTTGGCTAGAAAAGTCAGCTTTTATTCCATTCTTCTTTAGTTTTTCCTTTTCAAGACGGCACTTTGCCCTCTACTGGGCCAGTTAAGCCTCGGGCGAGGATCGAACTCGCGGCCTTTTCCTTACCAAGGAAACGCTCTACCACTGAGCCACCGAGGCAGAATAGAAAAGATAACGTTTTTAAAGTTAAAAAGGCTTTAACCTTAGAAGGTGAGTTAGTCTATTCCTATCTAAGAGTGTATGGATATAAATCTATTCAACCCGGTATTCGAAGGATTAGGGATCTCACTTCTAATATCCTACCTTCTTGGCATAGTACACGGGATAACGCCCGACGAACACACTTGGCCGATAACCTTCTCGTATGCAATAGGGAGCTACGGCGCTACGAAGGGGGCAGAGAGGGGCGCAATCTTCTCGCTCGGCTTCACGGTCCAAAGGGCGCTGATGTCTGAGGCGATATTTCTGCTTCTAATGTTCGGAGTGCCGCAGATAAAATCAGTTTTCTCCTCTCCGCTGTTCTTCGGAGGAGTATATATTTTAGTGGGGATTGTCATGTTCATCGCAGGAAACTATGTAATGACCGGCAATTACTGGCCGCACCTTGAGGTAGACAGGCTTATAAACAGGGCCTTCGTGCCAAAAAAGAAGAGGCATGAGGAGATAGACTTCTACAGCAGAGACGTGTCCAGTAAGATGGCTTTCATACACGGGCTGATAGCCGGATTCGGATTCGGTGCGTTCGCACTGATAATATACTTTATCTTCGTGCCAGCCATGCCGAACGCATACGTCGCCTTCCTGCCCGGGCTGCTATTCGGGCTTGGGACGATGACAATGCAGTTCATATTCGGCGCCGTATTCGGGGCATGGATAACCAAGGTGAAGAAGATCGGCAAAAAAGGGCTGCAGTTCTTAGCCAGATACATGTCATCGCATGTACTAGTCTACGGAGGGCTGACATTCCTTGTCGCGGGGGTACTGGTCCTCTTATTTCCGCAGATAAGCAGCTTTGCCATAGTCACACCTCTGCAGGTGCACAACCTGCACGACCTCGGTGTAGGCTTTTTCATCGTCATATTCGTGGTCGTGGTGATCGGAATAATCTCGTATGAGAAAGGCATAAAGATGGTTCTAAAGCGTAGAGAACTGAGAACTACTTAGCTGAGTGCTCTATTATAAACGACTCCAGTTTCTTGCGTTTGGCTAAGCTCGTTATGAAGCCGGCTACTTTGTTCCTGACGACCTTGCTGTCCGGGAATAATTCCTTTATCATCTCCTTGTTCGTTTCAAAATTGTCTGTGAATATGAACTTCTTGGCTTTCAGCACCTCCAGCGTGTACTGCCTTATCGCCTTTCCTCTTATTCTTCCCATGAGAAGTTATAGAGATGTCTAATATAAAAAGCCTTCTTACTGAACTGGATACAGTACAGACGTGTCAGATTATGTCCTCTTCGGATACGATGACGAAATCGCTCACTGATATCACAGAGTTATAAGGCACCTCATAGTTGCCGAAGTCATCCTTCTCAAGCTGAAAAGATGAAGCGTAGCTGGTTGGCGCTTTTAGCGTCAGAAATACCAGCTCTCCCGTCCTGACCTCATATATCAGATCAGCTACAATGCCAAGCTTCTTGCCGCTTTTTCCGACGACCGGCTTGCCGACTATCGACCTGGCATCTAAACGTTCATTCTTGCCCTCAGAAACTTTATTTTCCATAACAATCTAGATAGATTCTCCGCATTTGACATCCTCACAACCGCTAAAGCACTTCAGCCTTTTGCGGATATCTATTAATATTTTTGCTCATATAAATAGATTCACTTTCAGCGGGACTGTTAAAAAGCTTTAAATTCTAATAAAAGGAAGAGATTAATGAGGTGGTAATATGAAATATACATTTGCATGTAAAGATATAGGCATGGATTGTGGCTTTAAGACGGAGGCAAAAACAAAGGAAGAGTTAATGCCAAAAATAGCGGCACATGCGAAGGAAAAGCATAATATGAGCACAATTCCTCCAGATGTGATGCAAAAAGTACAAGCTGCAATAAAAGAAAAGAAAGGAATGTTCTAAAAATCTTAACTTTTAATTTTTTTATTGTCTTTATAAAACTTCCATAGAGAATTCCACTATAAATATTTTTTTACCGCCTTTCATCCCTCCATCTTTCAAAAGAGGAACTCTCGGCGGACTTGTTAAATTTTTCCATATAGTTTTGAATGCGTAGATTTATAAATCAGGTCATAGATAATTTAGAACATGAAGATGGAGGATCTGCCTAAGTTGGAGGAATGCGACTACTTCAAGAGTTCGCAGATAAGCTATGAAGGTAGGATTGAAAGGGTCATCATCTATAAACTCAAAACAAACGGAGATTATACGTTCAGATTCACATGCCCGAGATGCGGGCACGCAAATAGATTCAATTCCAGTTTAAATCTGATCAAAAAGAAAGAGGAAGGTAAAAGTAGGGATTATATATCGTTCAGATGTGAAGAGTGCGGTACGGACTACCTTGTGGAGAAATTCAAGATAGCCGCAAAGGGACTGAAAAAGGTATGAACGAACTTCTGGATACGACGATCAAGCTTGTGAACGACTTCAAATTGGAGAATTTAAGCTTGGAAGGTCAGAATTTCATCGTCGACGAGGACATCCTTGACAAGGAGATAGAACATGCAGACCTTCGGAAAGATGACATCGTAGTCGATATAGGAGCTGGTTTTGGATATATAACCGCCAGAGTCGCAAAGATATGCAGGGTTATTGCAATAGAGAAGGATTTCAGGCTCTATTCCTACATGGTCAGCACGCTCGAACTGAATAAAAACGTGGAACTCATAAACCAGGATGTAATGGAGATGGTCCTGCCTGAATTCACCAAAATCGTGTCAAATCCGCCCTATAGTATAGTCGACCGGCTTCTTCTGAAGATAGCCAGATACGACTTCGAGGGAGGCGTGATGATCCTGCCCAACACCCTGGCTGAGAGCTTAGCAAGCAGCCGTGAAAAGGATGAGACGGTGCTGTCTTTTTCCCTCAGGCAGTTCATGGACTTCGAACTCATATGCGATGTCCAAAAGGACAAATTTTACCCTCCCCCAAGGGTTACAAGCAAGATGGTCAAATTCATAAAAAAGGAGGAAGATTTCGTACAGAGGGTGCTTGACGAACCTGGATCCCTCGTGAAGAACGCGATACTGGCTGCCGACCAGACCTTCAACTCGAATACGAAGAGAACAAGCAGAGAACGCCTTGCAGACAGGATAAAGGAGATAGAGGACATCTCAAACAAGACCGTGAAGCAGCTGAACCTGGAAGAACTGAAGAGACTGGTGAGATTCCTGGAAAGGAACTATTGAGCCTTCTGTTTTGCGATCTCGTTTATGTCGATGCTGACCGCTCTGCTTATGCCCGAATCATCCATGTAGACGCCGTACGCCCTGTCCACGTTCAATATAGTTGTATCGTTGTGGGAGATGATGATGAACTGCGCTCCCTCAGCGAAGTTCCTAAGGAGCGAGGAAAACTTGGATGCGTTGACTGAATCAAGCGCTGCATCCACCTCATCCAGGATGTAGAACTGGGAACCAGTAAGCTTTGACATCGCGAGAAGCAGACATATCGCCACTATAGACTGCTCCCCTCCGCTCAGCCCCAAAATAGAACGCACATTCTTGTTCGGGAGATCAACCCTTATATCTAGCCCATTCCCAAAAACATCATCTGGGTTCTCTGGAACAAGGCTTGCATGGCCTCCAGTCACGAAATTGAAGGTCTTGTCAAACACGCCGTTCAATGAGTTCAGCGTCTCCATAAGAGCCTGCAGTTTCTTCTGGTCGATGTCCCTTATAACATCCAGCAGCTTCTGTTTCTCGCCGTTCAGGACATCTAGCTGCGCCTTGTTTTCATTGAACTTCTGCAGGGCCTCCTCGTATTTTGAGACCGCGAGCTCGTTTATAGGCCCGAAATTATCTACCTTTCTTGTTATGCTGTTGAGCCTGGCCTGGACGCTTTGGATATCCTCTTTCTCATCGATCTCTATGCCGCTTATATCATACGATTTGAGCTCCTCTTCCACCGTTTCAAGCCTGACGTTTATCCCTGTTTTCTCAAGATTGAGCTCATTCAGCCTGCTGATGAGCTTCTGGTCCTCCTGGTTAAGCTCGCCAGCCTGCCTGTCCACCTTCGTAAGCTCCGAGATGAGCTCCTCTCTTCTCCTCCTGAGGCTGACAAGGGTATTAGACTTGGATTCCATCTCCTTCTTCGATTCAACTAGTTCCTTCTTAAGCTCCTCTAGCTTCCTATCAAGTTCCGACAGCTCCGATTCGAATTTGGATTTCTCCTTGCTGATCTCCTGCAGTCTCTTTACGGTGTTGCTGAGTTCGAACTTAAGTATATTCTCGATCTTATTCGATGAACTAGCTATGCGTATCTCCATCTCCTTTATCTCCTTGTCAAGTATGTTTATCTCGCCCTTGTAATCCTTCTGCTCTGCCGCCGGCTCCTCAATCATCCTTATCGATTCAAGCAGTTTGGCTCTCCTCTCCTCCAGCTCTGCGATCCTGCTGCTTATCTCTGCCTCAGACCCGGACAGAGTCTTCACACTGGATCTAGTCTTGCCAAGCTCCGCTTCGATCTCCTTGAGTTTTCCGTCAGAGTAGTTTATCCTTGAAAGCAGGAAGTTAAGCTCCCCTTCCTTCTTCACGAGCTGCTCAGACAGCCTGTTCTTCTCCAAGGCAGCCCTCTCAAGCTCATCCGTAAGGTTGGATATTGTCCTATTGACTGAAAGTATATCCGATCTTTTGTAGGATCCGCCGGATATCACGCCGTTTTTCTCGAATACCGTGCCGTCCAGCGTGACCATCCTATACCTGCCTATTGCCTGTTTTGCGTTCTGAAAGCTGTCAAACAGCAGCGTATCTGAGAGCGCAAACTTCACCGCCCCTTCGAACTTTTGGTCATACTCTACCAGGTTTATAAGGTAGTCAACTACCCCTTTTTCAGCCGGCTTGTTTCCGATCGGAAAATAAATTATCTTGTTTAGCGGGATGAATGAAAATGAACCGAGCTTGTTTTCCTTCAATATATCTATGGACTTAGACGCCGTGTCCTCAGTATCGACGACGATGAAATCGGCTCTCCTCCCGATTGCGCTGAAAACCGCCTCCGAGTGGCTGGGATTTTTCACCATGATCAGCTGCGACAATGTCCCGTATACTCCTGCGATCGAAGCGCTCAGCTTCTTAGCCACTTCCACCGCTTTGCTGTATTCGAACGTGTTAGATTTATAGGATATGAGGCTCTGCTCTATGCCCTTTATAGACCTCTCTTTCTGCTCAATTTCGGATCTTATCCTCTCAACCTCTACTTTAAGCTCTGAAAACCTGATGTTGGCTGAATTCCTCTCGGCTAGGAGATTTGCCCTCTCGCTGTTGAGCTCGGTTATCCTCTCCTGAGTCTGAAGGAGCTTCGGATAGTTGGCAAGGGCGAGCTTATGTTCATAAAGCTCCTGATTTACCATTCCAAGCTCCTTCTCCATGTCCTCTACCTTGAGGCGATGCTTCTCCATGCTGGAGGATAGCTTTTCCAGCTCCGCTCTCTTGGCTTCCAATTCCCTGAGAGAGTTCGTGCTGCTCTCCACCGCCCTGTTCTCCGCATCTATCTGCTTCTCTATGTCCTCCTTTGAAGATTCGAGGTTCTCTATGGTTTTCACTATCTGGTCAAGCTGCTCCGAATCCGTCTTATAAAGCATGGAGAGCCTGTTCACCTCGCTCTCCAGGGATCTGTACCTTTCCTCTGCCTCGGTTATCTCCCTCTCTCCTGCCTCCCCTGCCTTTACGTTTATGTCCTCTATCTCCCTGTTTATCTCGCTTTTCTTCCCGGCGATCTCCTCCAGCTCTTTCTCCAGACCGCCTAACCTGCCCTTTATATCATCATACTCCCTCTGGACTCTCTCCAGGTCCTTTGATATACCGCTCTTTCTCATCAGCAGCAGCTTTGCTTTCAGGGTCTGCTGCTCCCTCTTCAGTTCCTTGAAATCGTCCGCCTTCTTTTTCTCCTCGTTCAGCTGGTCCATGAACTTCTGCCTCTCCTTCTGCATCATCTCTATCTTGCTTATGTTGTCGTCCACCTTCTTCATCTCCTCTATGCTCTTGTCTCTTTTTTCTTCGAAAACACTTATACCCGAAAGACCCTTCACGATGTCGAGCTTTTCCTCCGGGGCTAGAAGAGCTATCTCGAGTATCTCGCCCTGAGGGACTATATTGAAGTTGTTCTTGTCCATCTTTATCTCAGCCAGCAGATTCAGTATCTCCTCCCTCGTGGATGCTTTGCCGTTGACTCTGAAAGCGCTCTTTCCGCTCTTGTCCACCTTCCTCACCAAAGTCACCTCGCTCTCATCTATGCTTTTGAAGCTCTTGTCTGAGTTGTCCATCACCAGTTTCACATATGCGGTCTCGGCTGGTCTCTGCTTTTTTCCGCCGTTGAACACAAGGTCGGACAGCATCTCGCTTCTCATCTCCTTCTTCGACGATTCTCCCAGCACGAACATTATCGCATCTATTATGTTGCTCTTCCCAGAACCGTTCGCACCGACGATGGCATTTATGTTCCTCGTGAAGGTGAACTTATTCGAACCTACGAATGACTTGAAGTTGTTCAGTTCTATCTCTTTTATGTAGGTCATTGCAGCTTCCTCCCGACGCTAAAGCGTGTGCAGGCTCTTATATGTTCCATTTACACCTTTATTCTTTTATGCTTTTATTATAGACTTTCTCCTATTTATCGGTTCGCTCTCATCCAGCCTTTAAAGGATGCTGGAGCTTACGCCCGCTTTGTTGACCTCTGCAGGCAGGAAATTTATACCCTCTAGAGACTGGGGATGCTGCCGTCCTAGAATTAATCACAGGTAGAAATTGGCAAGGATATAGATATGTCCGTCTCAGAGCCTGACCTGGAGATATATCACTTAGGGGGAGGCGCCTTAACTTCCTCGTGTTTTGAGTGGGTCTCCACCAGATCCTTGAATTTGTTCACCAGATAATCCCCTCTTATGCTCACGACGACCTCCGAACTCGGGTGGACCTCCTTGTCATTCTGGGTGAATATGAACACCGTCTTCCCGTCGATGATTATGAACCTACCAAGGTCGATGTTGAGCTTCGTGAACTTACCGAGCTTGTTTATCTCCTTCTCCAGCTCCTCCTTCAGCTGCTCTATCGGCGCGTAGACTTTCACGCTTACGCCCTTGGCCTTCGCTTCTGCCAGGGCTCTGTTCAAAGCCTTTATCTTCTGCTCCAAAGATTTCTCCGTGCTGACTATGAGCACCTCATCTTTTGCGTTCCTTATCTCATTCTTTATCTTCAAGAAAGCAGCCGGCAGACCCTGATAAGCGGAGGCTACTTCGCCTTCCTTCACAAAAGTTATCCCCTTCTCATAAAGCTTCTGAAGGTCTTTCAAGACGTCGCTGCCATTCAGCTTCTCGACCTTGTTCAGCTGCGCTTTGTAGTTCTCTTCTATCTTCTCCTTCATGTTTGCAAGGAGCTCTGAAGGGGGTGTCGCCTTGTAAGTTATCGGTTTACCCAGTTCTCTGACGACGAATCCCGCATTCTCCAAGGAGACCAGGACATCGTATGATCTTGACTTCGGTATGTTCGCCAGGTCGCTCAGCCTTCCATTTGTGGACTTGCCCTGGGAAAGCAAAGCTAACCAGACCTTTGCTTCGTACAGATTAAGGCCGAACATCCTTCGGACCTTACCTATATAATCTTCGCTAAAAGACAATGGCATAAACCCTCCCCCTACTACGTAGTAATTATTTACCTAACTATATTTATCCGTAGTATATAAATGTTACTACTCACTGTTTGTATATTCAAACCATCTTTGGATACGGGGCTTCCCGCCCGCAGAATTAGGGGGGCTAAGAAGCCGATTGATGCACGGAACCGAATGAAGCTAATGTTTTTATTTTAGACTTAACATAGAGGGTCTATGAGTTTCATAAGAAAATTATTCGGGATAAAAGAGCCTGAGTTCAATGTGGTGGACGAGGAAGACAGAAAGGAACTGCGCTATGGATTTGTCACATACTCCAGGACACCGAAGAACGGGAAGGTGTATACCGGCTCCTATTGGGACTTCTTCGCGCCGCTGCCAGCCCTTTACAGATCTCCGAAGGTGCTCATGATAGGCCTTGGCGGAGGGACCATCTTCTTCCAGTACAGGAAGTTATACGGCGACATCCCCTCCCTTTCAGCCGTTGAAATCGACCAGAAGGTCATAGATCTTTACAAGAAGTCAATGTCCGGCAGTTCTATAGATGCGGAGATAATATTGGGCGATGGTTCAACCTACATAGAGACTCATAAGGGATATGATATAATAATCCTAGATGCCTATATATCAGACTATATCCCAAAGCCTTTCTTCGATGAAAAATTCATAGACAGAGTCCACGAAGCCTTGAATGAGGAGGGTGTCTTTGCGATAAATTATGCGATGAGCATTAGGGATATGCTCTCCTTCAACAGTTATATCGGAAAACTTGAGAAGAGGTTCTATGTTTACAGGGTCTCCGCCGGTAGCATGTCCGGAAACACCATACTGATATGCTCTAAGAAACTCAGAAAAGACGAGATAATCAGCAGGGTGAAGAAGGACTTCAGCACGAAATTTGGAGGGGAACATGTGCTGAGGGCATACGAGGGGATGTTCTGAGGCCTAAACGTCGACTACGACCACCGCTCTGTATCTCCCGCCTTTCAATTCGACTCCCAGCTTATGCATCGATATCCCCTTCACGTCGACTATCATCTCATGCACCTTTGGGTTTATCTTTGATCCTTTGCACATGCATTTGAGCGAATAGATCCCTCCTCTATTCCTTATATTTACATTAAACCTGCTGAACACCAGCAGCTTTACGTCCTTCAGAACTATCAGTTCATGGAGGAAATTGTACAGAAGCTGCTCTATATCTCCGGCTTTGACCTCTATGATCTCGCCTCTCTCTCCCCGTATCTTTTCGAGTTTATCGACCATTATGTTCTCCAGCGCATAAGCTGAATTTTCTAAGAGCTCGTTCAGATCCCCGCCGTACGCCTCGAAAGCCACGTCCGCGCTCGTCAGGTTGTCCAAAAATTTGTACCTTCCCCTCTTTTTATCCATCCTCTTATCCCTTTATCACCCCTATCGGGAGGAACTTTGCGACCTTCCTCGATATACCGGCCTCGTGCACGCTGTCAACGACCTCATCCACGTCCTTGTAGGCCCCTCCTGCTTCCTCTGCAAGGCCTGAAAGGGAATCCGTATCGACGTATATCCCGCTTTTTATCATCTCCTGCTTCAGCTTCTTCCCATCGTACTTCTCCTTCGCCTTATGCCTGCTCATAGCCCTGCCGGCCCCGTGTACGGTGGAGCAGAACGTCATCTTCGAGTTCTCCGAGCCTACAAGAAGGTAACTCGCGGTCTGCATGCTGCCGCCTATCAGGACGGGAGAGCCGTCCTGCCTGTAGGCCTTTGGTATCTCCTCCCTCCCTGGATAATAGCTGGCCGTGGCGCCCTTGCGGTGGACAAGGAGCTCCATCTTTTCGCCGTCTACCTCATGCCTTTCAAGCGTGGCCCTGTTATGCGCTACGTCGTATAGGATGTCCATGCCTAGACTATCAGGATCGGATTTGAAGACCTTCGAGAATACTTCCCTCGCTCTCTGGAGGATTATCTGCTTGTTTGCGAAACTTATGTTCACTCCGCACCCCATGGCCTTATAGTAGTCTTGCCCCTCCTTTGATGCAAAAGGGACGGCTGCAAGCTCCCTGTCCGGCACGTCTATATTGTACTTGGACTTCATCACCTGCAGGAAAGAGTTCATGTAATCCGACGCTATCTGGTGCCCTGCGCCCCTCGAGCCTGTGTGAACCAGTATAAGGATCTGATCTTCAAACAATCCCCACTTCTTTGCAAGTTTCTGATCGAATATATTGTCAGATTTCAGATGCTCTATCTCCAGGTAATGGTTTCCAGATCCCAAGGTCCCTATCTGGTTTAACCCCCTCTTTACGGCTGTCTTCGAGATCTTCTCTGCGTCTGCCCAGGCTGCCCTGCCATTGAGCTCTATCCTCTCCAGGTCCTCCTTCTTTCCGAACCCGTTTGAGACCGCCCATTCTGCCCCACCTTCTGCAAGCTCTTTGAAGCTTGATTCTGTAAGTTTCACCTTGCTTTCGGATCCGACGCCGGATGGAATGGCTTTGAACAGCTCTTCCACCAGCTGCTTCAGGCTCTGTCTCACGTCTTTGAAGGTAAGGCTGGTCTTTATCAGTCTTACTGAACAGTTTATGTCAAACCCTATCATCCCAGGGGAGATTATGCCGCCGTTACCGGTATCGAAGGCCGCTACTGCGCCTATAGGCGCCCCGTATCCTGAATGCGCATCAAGCAGTTATTTGGGCAGCGAAGTTTACTGAATTCGGCTGACAATGCTTATCACTCTTTATTTAAAGTTTTAAAAGATATTAGTAGCAGTTATATTGAAGGGTATGAA
>JAPDMB010000013.1 GCA_025920305.1 Candidatus Parvarchaeota archaeon
ATTTAAACCTTCCCGGGGTTATCCCCTTGAACTGCATTTCTCCTATGTTTTTAAGCAGGTCAGCAGCTCTTTTTGCTACCTTGTCCTCATCCTCATCCATCTTAGCGTATATGTTCGCTCTTCTCTTGCCTTTCATTATGTACACTGTTATCGGCTCAAATACGCCCCTCTCCACTATCGATACCTCTCCGTTGAATATCCGTACTATCTCACTTTCAACAGAACTGCGGTTTATAGATGCGGTTATCCCCATCTTCTCTAATTTTTTAAGCAAAATATTCGGTCTAATATATCATCACCCCATCAATCAACATATTCGGCCCGCCAGTGAGAACAGGTATGCCCTGCATCGGGTCGCCCTTCCCGCATGTCGCCGCGTTGAACTCCAGGTTTCTATCAACCGCAACGACATTGCTCCATAGATTCTTCGTGGTTATCTCCATAACCGGATCCTTTATCAGTCCCTCGATTTTGCCATTTTTGACGTAGTAAGCTTCGAGTCCGACGTATTTTTGATTCTCCCGGGTCTCATTTATATTCCATTCATTGAATGATTTCAGGTAGATACCCTCACCCATCTGCTCTAATAGTTCTTCGAAAGTCAGACTACCTGGCTCCACATAGGTGTTTGCCATCCTGATTATAGGCTCCATAGATGCTACTGATGATCTTAGCGCTGCGTTACTACGCATCCCAATCTTTCTTGAGTAAGATCTATCCATTAGGAAGCTGTTCACTACGCCTCTGTCGATAAGCTTCCTTTTCACAGCCCTAGTCCCTTCGCTGTCAAATCTGTAAAAGCCGTATGAATTTGGTATAGTCGGATCGTCATATATGCTTACCGCCTCTGAACCTATCCTCCTTTTATTTAATACATCCTCTTTTTGGAAGTAAGAGCTACCGCCTTGCGCCTGTTCCCTTCCCATCACTCTATCAAGTTCGAGCGGGTGCCCCACACTTTCATGTGCCATAAGACCTGAGATCTCGCTTCCGACGATCACCTTATACTTCCTAGGCACGACTTTATTCGTGTTCTTTGAGACCTTATGTAAAACTGGTATCTCCTCATTTAGTTTATTGAGCATCTTAGATCTCAGTTTGGAATACGAACCGACGTATCCTATCTGAAAATATCTGTTTATGGGATTCAGATCGTCTATCACTAGTGTGGTGATTGAATTCACCGATGGTATCCTCGATTCTATCAGACTGCCACGGCTATCCATGAACAATTTTATGGATAAATTTATCCCTAAGAATATATTGTTCGTTTTGACTTTCTTATCATGCAGGTATTTTGATATCTCATTCGCGTCCTTTCCAAGTTTACTTAGCTCTAAGTCTTCTACTTTTGCTCCATCCCCTTTAATCTCATACTTTTCCTTCGGTGGGGTCCCCTCAGGCGTTATATCGTTTATCTCGAATTTTTTAATTTTATTTATCCTGTCCTTTGTCTGATTTATTATCGCATATATATCAAATTTGTTTGGGATCATCGAGGATACGAATCCGACCTTCCCATTTTTCGAAAACCTTACGCCTAAATGTACATCATCGCTTTCCTCGGATATATTTAGTTTGCCGTTGGTTGTCCATACGCCCTTTGATATCACTTCCTCCAATGTTACCTGCAGAAAATCCACCGTTTTAGACAGTCTCTTAAGAAGTCTTTCAGGCAAATCTCTGTATTCTTCAAATTCAGTCATAGAGCGGGCCCTTATCCGTAGGTTTCTTCCTTCAAGTTCTTGCTCTGGTTGGTCTTTGTTATAAGGTTATTCAGCTTGTCGCCTATCCTTTTGTACTCATTTATCAGCTCGGTTGTATCCACATGTACATCGATGATGTTACCGAGGCTGTTTATAAGTGAAGCGGCTGCAAGTCCATCAGGGACACCCATATGCGTCTCTGCCATAAGCCCTAAAAATGGTGTCTTAGTCTCCTTCGCCATTAAGCCTATGCTTGCGTTTACACCTATCATTGCCCCTTCCTCCAATTCCTTCGCATCCTTTATTTTATTATCAAACCCCTCCGATACGAAATATACCTCGCTTTTATTTTTCTCTTCCGCTGTTTCCATAGCGTCCATCGAGATTATCCCCTTGGCTTTTATGGTCTTATACAGCTCAAATACGGCCCCTGTCAGTTCATCCACATGCGTAACCGGGATCGGGATTTGCGACGTTATGAATACGGAATCTTTGCCTTCAAAAAGCCTTATTGGATAATTCAGATGCCTGTTCTCTATTATGGCGACTTGATTCAGCCCATTTAGATTTATATGTCCAACTTTCTTCAGAATTCCCTTCTGTATGAGATAGTTTACAGCTAATAAAGATGCCAGTCCAGCTGTCGGGAATGCGGTAACTATATAGTGTCCTGGCTCTATCCGCGAATCAATGTTTATTTTGCCGCTCATACGTATATTCATAGTTTATCCTTTATAAGTTTTTGCAACTCTCACTTTTTTATTGTTAGTGTTTTTATCTCTACCTTATCAAGTCGGGGGCTTCCTGCTCGCAGAGTTAAATTGGGAAATAAGGCACTTTGCCTAGGAACATCATCAGACTTATTGCGGCGGATATTATGAAGAAAGTAGCCCATACCTTCTTGTTCCATCTAAATACCTTCGCTCCATCTAAAGGCATTATGGGTATGAGGTTAAAGGCGCATAGGTAGAAGTTTATCAATGCCGGTATCGCTAATATTATTAGGAGTGGAAAGACAGAATAAAGTTCTACACCTAAGTTTACCGCTATGAACAGCGCCAGATAAAACAAGCCTAGAAAAATCGCCCCAAAGATCATGTTTATTTTGGGTCCGGCGAATGAGATTGTTCCATACCTTTTTCTAAACCCGTTTGGATCGGTATACATCTCATTCGGATCCGGTTCAAAATAGGTGGCTCCAGGTGCTGCATATATAAAGCCGAACAAGCTGGTGATCATCGCAATTACCAACCCGAATACCCACATTCTGAAATGCGCCTCATATCCATACCTCTGTGCGTCGAATTTATGCATAAGTTCGTGCATTATGAAGCCGCAGGCTATCGCTATCATAGAACCGATTAACAGATATACAAATGAGAGCCCCCCTAAAATTGATACTATATCGGTCCCGGAGAAATCTACGTACAATGCGTATGCGAAAGCTACGGACAGCACCAGCCATGCTATGCTTATATCCATTATCTCCCGGTTGTTGAAACCTTGTCTAAAGCGGCTAAAATCCAGTCTAAAACGGAGCCTGCGCAGAGAGCGGCCTCTTCTCCGCTTTATCACCCTAGCCTTTCTCTCTACCATAGATTAACATCCATCATATCTTTGTAAACTCTTTTCAGATTTTCTACGTCTAAGAAGAACACTTTCTTCTTTAAATAGTCTCGGCCAAGGCTGTTAAGTTTTTCTCTTATTAAATCTTTGTCGCTGCTTTTTAATTTGCTTCTGCTGGATATGATCGCGGTGTAAAGATTCTTTTTCTTGTGCTGGAACAGCAGCCTGCAAAAGTCTATGAATCTCCGGTCTATTTCAATGTTTTTCGGCCTCAGTTTCACCACAGTTGAATCTACGGCTGGGATAGGTCTGAAATTTGTTCTGCTGACATCCATTACTTTCTCTACGTTGCAGGTGTATGTACAGAAGACCGTCAGCATAGAATAATCCATATAGCCTGGTAAAGCAAGCATCCTCTCTGCGAATTCCCTCTGGTACATAAGTACGGCTATTGATCTTTGGTGGCTATTTAGAAAGTATATTATCCTCTCGGTTATAGGGGAGGCGATATTATACGGTAAGTTTGATATTATTCTGCTTATATCCTCTGGAAAGTCCATCTTCAGTATATCTGAATTTATAAACTCTACATTCTTGTGATTTGAGAGCCTCATCTTTGATTTATCGATCAAGAAAAGGTCTTTCTCGACAGCGTATACTTTCTTGACCTTCGGCGCTATTTTCTCGGTCAGCCTTCCGTCTCCGCTGCCTATCTCCATCACTATATCCCTCTCATTCAACTCGGCCGCGTCTATGATTCTATCCATCACCATGTTGCTCTTAAGGAATATTTTGGAATTATTCATACGATTATCTTGATTATCTGTCCGTTATCGATCGGTTTGTCGTTCCTTATCTTAAGCCCCGTTCTGCAGTCTATGGCGCCTTTATAGTTCTTAGCCACCTCTGTATGTACTTTCTCTGCCAAATCTTTAGGAGTAGCATCCGCGGCCATGATATACGCATCTGGCATCACCCTGCCCTGGCTGTCTGTGAGCTTCTTCTCGTCTGCCACTGGGAAGACTACCTTCCAGTTCATTATTTTGAAGACTAGCTCGTTTATCAGCGTATCAACACCCGTGCTTCCAAATTTATCTAATATTTTGGCTATTATATCAAGCGCATCCCTCTGCTGTTTGTTTATCTCCTTTATTATTTCAAATCTTTTCCCATCATATCTTACGAAGCCGTGTCTCTCAGCTTCCTTGATCGTCAGTTCAGCCTCAGCCGAACATGGTATGAAAGTATAGTCAAATTTCGACCTTAGCTCCTTCAGTTTGCCTTCCAGATCTTCAGTAATATCCATCTTATTGCACGCTATTATCATCTTTTTGTCAGAGGTCAGCAGGTAGCTCGTGAAGTCGTCTAAATCGTCCTCATCCAATCTATGCAATTGAAATCTCTTAATGCCCTCCTTTATCGTCTCGTATCTGAATCTCAGACCGGACAGTTCTTTATATATTGACAAAGCCAGTTCCTCGTCGTCTCTAGCCTTCACCTTCCTTATCAATCCGGTTATCCACGCCGCTATCTCCCCCTTTACCATCCTGATGTCTTCAGCTGGATCGTAGTTTTCAGCTTTTTCACCAGCTTCATTGGTTTTGCCGGATATGTCTATAACCTGAATCAATGCATCGGCTTCCATCGCATCCGTAAGGAATTTATTCCCAAGCCCTCTTCCCTTGCTTGCGCCTTTTACCAATCCCGCGACGTCTATAAGCTCGAATGGCACGTACCTTATGCCATCAATGCACGGAGCATTGTGCGGGTTGCACTTCAATTTGAACTCGCTTTCAGGGCATTTTATCTTCACATAGGCTATCCCTCTATTGGGATCTATCGTAGTGAACGGCCTATCAGCTATCTCGACTTCCTCCATGGTCATGGCCTTAAATAGTGTGCTTTTCCCCACATTCGTGCGACCTATTATACCGACCTTCATAAATATCAAGAGACGATTGTGACGATGAACTCTACGATCAAGAATACCAAGAAATAAAGTATGGATCGGGCAAAGTCCCACTTCCTCGCAGCATTTATAGAGAATATAAATAGATTAAATATTAACAGAGCCGCTCCTACAGGATACATCAATGTGCGCGATAGGCTGAGTACAACCCCGAACAGTATAATCTCTACTACGAAGACGGGTATGATTATCTTGTCTGTAAATTTTTTAGCTAAATTCTTTATCTCTTTTTCGCTGTATTCTGCGATTATATAACTGAGTGGAAATGTAACTGCTATCAGTAGCATCATCGCCGTTTCCGCGTATATTATCGCCATTTATATTCGTATATTCTTTATTAATTTAAATACAATAGATGAAGGTTTAACAGCCTAAATATGTCAGATGAATTTACAGGCGAGCTGAATGAAGAAAGGATAAAAGTGGCATCTAATAGTTCATACTCCTTTATTGGATCAATTATAAACTATTTTACATCCTTCTTCATAGGGCTCTTCCTAGCTAGATTTTTAGGTCCGGTTAACTTCGGTGTGTATTCTCTGGCGATCACATTATGGGCCCTATTCCTGACAATTTCATCGATAGGCATAAACGGCTCCTTGCAGTATGCAGCCTCCAGATACAAAGCTAGGGACGACAGACCAGCATTGAAGTGGGTATTCAGGCATTACCTGCTACTCATCACCATAACGTCTATATCCATGAGCGTGGCTATGCTAGTTTTGGCAGGTCCAATCGCTTCTTTCTACCATGAACCGGTCTTGAGAGGCCTTTTAATAATACTTGCGGTAGGCCTTACGTTTTATTCCCTTGTGAGTTCATTTTATCAGAGTCTATTCACCGGATATCAGCTGCAGAAATACAGATTCCTTGTAAACGCAACCTTGGATCTTATGAGGGTAGGCCAGATACTGGTTCTATACCTTGGATTAAGTCTGCTTGGTGTGATAAGCGTGTATGACATAGCTTACTTTATCGCCTTCATAGTCGCCTTCTTCCTTGCAAGAAGAATACTGAATGATGTAAAGGAGGCGAGGGAGCCAGTTAAGGCCGAGACGAAGGAGCTTAAATCATATTCTTTGTTTACCTACAGCGGATCCCTGATTTCCATCTTCTACTCCTCATTTATCGTTTTGATACTTGGCTTCATAGCTCCAAATCTCAGCTTTGTTGGTTTTTACAGGATCGGCTTAGTTCTTTCAGGTTTAGTCAGTGCGCCCGGCGGCGCAATAGCAATGTCCTTCTTCCCATCCATAACTAAGATGTTCGAGAAGAAAAATTATGATCATCTCTATAGACTGATGAAGGACTCTATTAGATTCTCTAGCCTTATAACCATACCGCTAGTATTCGGGGCAGCTGTTGCAGTGAATCCTTTGATCCGGCTGTTTTATCATCAAGAGTTCCTTGGTTCAGCTGGGCCATTCCTTATTCTGATGATAGGGGTTCTTTTAAGCAGTGTTCTCTCTCCGCTTACTACTGTTTTAAGTGCTGCCGGAAAACAGAAGTATTATATGTATTCTACCGTGTCAGGCGCAGTCATCGGCATCATCCTCTCCATAACCCTCATCCCTAGATTCTTCTCCACAGGAGCCGCGCTTGTGTCTTTAGGCGTCACCGTCGTGACCATCCTCATAAACCTCTACTTTACAAGGAAATTTATAGAGATAAGACTGCCGGTAGGGGCGATAGTCAAGGGAGTGATAGCCGGGCTGCTGATGGCGGGCTTCATCCTGCTGCTGCTTATCAACTTTACAAGGCTGATCTATCTGCCATTCATCCTAATAGCCGGATTGATATTGTACATATTCCTGCTGTACATTTTCAGAGCGATAAATAAGGCGGATATCATGTTTGTATTGATGGTGACAAGATTGGACAGAATCTTCAAGTCATCTAAGGCGTCTAAAAAGATTTAAATCCATGCTATCTAGGTATATGATGAAGCTTAGGAGTAATCTGCTGAACCTTGAATTTGATGAGAAAGAGATGTCTCTTTATTGCGACGGCGAGAAGTTGGTTCCGGACATAAGGAGATTGAGCGAAATGAGCGACGTTCTCTTCAACAGGACATTCATCAATGATTCTAACAAAAACGACCCGCTGTATTATATGTTCAGGGGCGTAGGCTTCGGCAAGAATTCATCAGTTTTCGAAGCGCATACTATCAGATATGATATAACAGCTCTGGATCATTACGATCTCGGCGGCGAGTTCAATAAGACCTTAGGGCATTATCACCCTGTCGCGGAGAAGGGTTTATCCTTCCCGGAGTTGTATGAGGTCCTATATGGGGAAGTGCTTTATATATTGCAGCGCGTAAATCCAGATAATTCTTACGATGTGAGGCTGGTCCATGCTAAAGCAGGGGACAGAGTTATAATGCTGCCGAACTATGGGCACATAACAGTGAATGTTGGAAGCGGCATACTGATCGAGGCCAATCTAGTCAACTCCACATTCAAATCCAACTATGAGCCTATTAAACAGAAAAGAGGAGGGGCGGTCTATGTGTTGACGAATAATAATATAGCCATGAACCGCAATTACAATGATGTGAAGGTGGATTATTCCGAGGCTGCCAAGATACCATCTCTTGACTATTCAAAGCCTACAATCTATGATGAATATGTAGGCCACCCGGAGCACTTTGAGTTCCTGAATCATCCTTCTCTGCTTGGAAATTGAACGGGAAGGTTTAAATCCTATAATTGACTGCATCTTTTAATCGCTTTGAAGCTTTATGGGTAGGTAGGAAGATAACATGACCGAAGAAAAACACGAGTCAGAACCTAAGGGAGAGGAGAAAAAGGGCGAAAAAGTCACGGAGGTAGAGTTTAATCTGGATTTAGCCGGCTTGAAGTCGTTGCTTAAACCGGTGGTAAAGTACGGGATAGGCTACGGCTTGATATTCATCATCTTAGCCGTATTGATGGTCGTCTCTTTGATATACACTTATCTTTCGATCTATTTCTACTCCACCCTTGCCTTGATGCTCATCTTTTCTGTCCTCTCCGGTTTGTTCACAAAACATAAGGCTCCGTTCTATGCTCTGCTGTTCACCGCTATAATCTTAGGTCTGATAATAAGGACAGCCAGTCTGCCGGCTCTAGGCGCAACTCCGTTGGTCGGGAACAATTATCTTGGAATGGGCGGCTCGCTTACTGGGCTAGATCCCTATGAATTCTACGATCTTATGAAGGATGTGATAGCAACCGGTAACGTCCCAGTAATAAATCACCTGCAGTATCTGCCGATAGGTCTGCCATCAAGATCCCAGGAGATCTTGATATCCTTCTTCGGCGCTTATATGTACCGTTTCTTAGCTCCAATAGTCCCCGCAGCGACCCCGATGACGTGGTTTATGATATACCCTCCAATCGTGGCTGTGATTATGACCATAATCTTGTTTTTCATACTTCTGTACATATTCAAAGACTATTGGATGGCCTCCCTAGGGGCGCTGGTGTTTCCCGCCTTTGAAACTCTATTAGGCAGGACCTCCGCCGGCTTCTCCACTAAGACAGCGATGGGTTTCATGTTTATCTTCTTGTCTTTGTTCATGCTGGTCAAGATATTTACGTCAAAGGACAGGAATTCCAAGCTTCTCTACGGCTTCCTGATGGCGATATCAGTCGGATTCGGAGCGATAACGAGCGGATATGCTGAGTTTTCAATCATAATCATACCGTTGACCTACTTATTGCTTATAATGTTCGAATTTGATAAGAAGGAGGATCTCTACGCTTTTCTTCCTTTTGGTCTTTTCCTGGCTTTCGAGGCAAGTTTTCTTAATTTCAGCCTCTCTAATCTGCTAAGCTTCGAGCTGTTCCCGATGTACTTTGTTTACCTAGTCATTTTATTCAAGCTATTCGTATATGATAGATACAGGGACAGATTGAAAATACCCTACATAAATGAAGGTACAAGTCCGGTGGTATACGCCCTGCTGATAGGGTTCGTAATAAGCCTGCTTCCGAAACTAAATCTGCTGCATAAACTGCTGTCATTCCTAAGCTCTGAGATAAGCCATCCCCTTGGTCTAGGCGCTATCAACCCCCTTTCGTTGACAATAGCCGAGTATGGGAGCGTTAACCTCGCAAACAGGTTTGCCGAGTACAATTTTGTAACTGCCGGAGGCATAGGCGTCAATTTCTTGCTGCTGTTCATAGGTTCCTCTATCCTTCTCTATCTTATCTCTAGAAGGTTCAAGCACTGGTATATATTTTATTCGTTGCTTCTCCCAGTGATAGTCCTTATAAACGGCGGAGTCTTCTCATTCACACTTGCATCTGAGGTCTATCTTCTAGTCGCGGTTATAATGGCAGCTGTTCCGGAGGTTATAGCTTTGTACGAATTCAGCAAGCATAGAAGTAAAAAGCTCCTTGGAAATGTGGCGATATTCGTGTTCATATCGATAGTGATCATAGCTGTCTCCTTCGCTCTGGGTCAGAGCAAGAATTATTATAAATACGGTACGGTCGGCTTGATTGGCATATTCCTCCTATTCCTGGTGTTTGACAAGTTCGAAAGGGAGAGCGTGTCAGATAAGGTCTACCTTATACTCATCACCTTATTCAGCCTGACAATCGTGTTATCTAATTTAGAGCTGAGGCTGCTGGAGCCGACAGATATCACAGCCGTTTTACTTGTCCCATTAGCCGTAGTCTTCCTGACTAATTCTGGAATAAAGTACATAAGGAACATATTTAAGGAAAAAGCCAGTAGAAGGGCGCTTTATGCCCTCATAGGCCTAGTGGTAATCATAGCGTTAACATTTACAGCCATTCAGCTCTACAGCAGCTTGACACTATCATATCAGATAGAGCAACAAAGCGGATCTGGTCTAGCCCTATGGGGACCTACCATGCTTTGGATAAACCAGAATACACCTGCGAACAGCTCCATAATATCATGGTGGGATTATGGGTATTGGGAGCAGGCAATAGCTGGCAGGACTTCTGTGGCTGATGGCAGCAACGCATACGGCTATCAGTCAATGATAGCGAAATACTTCTTTGAAGCAACTTCTCCTTACCAGTATGCTACTTATCTTCATTTCATTCATGAACCTACATATGCGGTGATAAGCGGCAGCGAAGTGTTAAAGTTTTCAGCTATATCGACGATCGCTCTAAAGCCGACTGAATTCTCGCCTTTGGTTGAGGGCGCCACTCAGCTGAATTCAAATAATCTGGGGAATAAGAGTTACAAGTATATAGCGACATTCGGCGGTACAGCCAGTACTGGTTACGGTCTTATCGATTCAAATTTAACGGTCGGTTTGCAGAATATCCCTGCTAGTAATGCTATCTTATTGGAAGCGCTTTTCCCGTTTAACATTACGGCTAATTCAAATCTTTCTATAGGGGCGCCATACGGCATCGTCTATAACACATTGACACAGCAGGCTAGTTCGCCAATGCCTATCGATTACTTCTGTACATATTCAGAAGGCTGCATCCAGGAGAGCACAAGCGGTATACCAGGCGGTATAATGCTTTTGCTGCCTAATGAGACAGCTACCCTTCACATCGGAGGCGTAGGTAGCGGTTATATACCAGAGTCTATAAACCTGTCTGCATTTGGAAATAAAGGTGCCGCTCTGTTTATCCCGAATAAGACTTTAAATACGCTGTTTGTCAAACTGTACCTTTTGAATGAGACTGTACCCGGGTTCAAATTGGTTTTCTCTGATAACTTGCCGGTGAACTCGCTTTTAAGCATAGAGAACCAGGTACTTACGAATATAAACGTGTACCAGATAAATTACACTGAATTGTCCAAATATGAACTGACTGGAGAGTGCTCGATTTCTCCTTCAGCGGTAAACTACTGTGACAACCTCAGCTATCTCCCAAGCGTTTTCAGCAGGAATCTGTCGCTGATAAACAGCACTGGTATTTAGAGATAATATTCTTAAACAGAGAGGTCCTAGTACTTTCTATGATAGTAATAGTTTCAGGTCCGACAGCTTCAGGTAAAACGACCCTCGCAAAAGGATTAGCTACCGAGTTAAATCTAAGCTACTTGTCCGGCAGTTCGAAGCTGAAGGAGCTTCTCAAACTCAGGGCACTCAGAACCTGGGAGTCAAACGAAGGCATAAAGGCGATACTCTTTAGGCTGAAAAATACAGAGTTCGACAGGAAGCTGGATACTGAGATCCTAAAGGCCATTAAGAGAAGCGATGATATGGTCGTGGATAGCTGGACAGTCCCTTGGCTTTTTAAAAAAGGGAATGCACTTAAGATCTACGTAAAGGCGCCGATTGAGATCAGGGCACTTAGGGTATCGGAGAGGAACGGCATTAAATATAAAGCCGCATTAAGCTTTACAAAGAAGAAAGATGAACTGACCGCCAGGATATACAAGAAACTGTATGGTATTGACGTGTTAAATGATGTGTCTCCTTTTGATTTAGTCGTAGATTCTAGCAAGTTGGACATTGACAATCTACGGGACATATGCGTCGATTTCATATTTAAATTCTTTAAAGTCTAACTTACTTTAATGGGTCTGCCTTTCGAAGGTTTAAAACGCGAGGTGTTTGTTTTGCGCGAGGAGGCGACCAGTGAAAAATACGGCGTGTATCCTGAGAGGAGGGATATAAAACAGAGGATGGATTTTGGGTTTGTGCTCTTGGACAAACCAAGCGGCATCAGGTCTAAAACCTCTGCTTTTATCGCAAAGAAGATACTCTCGCCATTAGGGGCGACTAAAATCGGTTACTCAGGGACTTTAGTGTGATTCACAAAGAAATCCCAATGTAACTGGATTGTTGCCATTATCTATAAACCGCGCAAATAAAGCGATAGCTATGCTCCTCTTGGGCGGAAAAGAATACATCGCTTTGATGCATGTGCATAAGGATTTCAATGAAGATGAATTAAAGAAGAGCGTGAGCAGCTTCATCGGAAAGATAAACCAGCTCCCGCCAGCCAGGTCTAATGTTAAGAGGCAGTATAGAGAGAGGACCGTCTACTATCTTGATATACTGGAGATCGATGGGAGGGACGTTCTTTTCAAAGTGGGAGTAGAATCCGGTACTTATATAAGAAAGTTGATAAATGATATCGGTGAAAAATCAGGCCTCGGCGCTCATATGGTAGAGCTCAGAAGAACAAAGGTGGCGGATTTGACAGAGGACGATGGATTAGCCACACTGCAAGATTTGGAGGACGCAGTCTACTTTTATACGAATGATGGAGATGAGAGGCTGCTAAATAA
>JAPDMB010000014.1 GCA_025920305.1 Candidatus Parvarchaeota archaeon
ATCAGGGGAAAGAAGGTCTACATAAGCATAGATATGGACGTATTCGATCCATCAATAGCGCCGGGGGTCGGGACACCGCAGCCGAACGGACTGCACTATGGGGAGACCCTCCACATACTTAGGCAGATAATCGGCAGATCCTCCCTTGTCGGAGCTGATGTAAATGAGGTTAGGCCTCTAAATGACGACAAATCCACGGAGATCCTAGCCGCAAAGCTCGTGCAGGACATGATCTCTATGAATGAGAGGAAACTGCGCTAAGGCCGCGCCTTCACCTGAACCTGAAGAACAGGACAGCAAACATCATGAGGCCGAAGTAAGCCACAAGGTTGGCATACTCCCATATTATCGTCCCTGGGCTGTAAAATGAGACTATGCCTGTGGACAGATATCCTACGGCTATCGCTATCGCGGATATGAACAGGAACACGAATGCCGATATGGTCCTCTTCGGGTCTACGAATATCTTGGCGAACATCTGGCTTGGATTCTTCTTGACCTTGTATATCCCTATGAACAGGAAGATGAAGGCTAACAGGTTCAATGCGAAGCTTATGAACCTGTAGTATACGTCGAAGCCGTTGAATATGAATGAGAAAGACACCGCACTGATCATGCGAACCTCCTCATCTTCCTGTACCATGCGTAGACCACGTAGAGGAAGACAACTATCGTTACCAGCCCGAATGCGTAGGAGAGGAAGAAAAATACGGTGAATGGGAGATTGCTGAAGCTGGGCGTGCCTGCGAACCGCTGCATGATCGTTGTTATGCCTGTGAGCAGGATGAAGACCGCAGGAAAGATGAAAAGGCTGACATATTTTTGCGACTCCAGCGGGTTCAGCATGAAGACTGTCAAAGGCGCGTTATCGCCCCTGTGCTTGAACAATATTCTGACGATCGAAAAGGTGAAAAAAATTGCAAATAAGCCTATCACGCCTATCGCAAGATATATCAGGCTCACGACATCCAACTGCATATCTAAGGTTATACATGCATGGAGTTATATACTTTTTATCTATATTTGTAGCCTACATCCTCATAAGAGAGGAGAATAACCTTGTCGCTGCTGCTGCTTACACGGCTGCCTATAACGTACGTGACGCCTGCCTCCTCTGCGCTCCTGACGATTTCATCGCCGACTATGCCGTCTAAGACGACCGTATAGACCCCCTCTATGTTCAATATTGCGCTGTCCACCTCCTTATAGGGTATCCTTCCGACTATGTTCAGGTTAGCATCGGTAAGAAAAGCCCCTCTTGTGCCTATTATCTCGTTTATGAGCGGCAGGAATTTCTTCTTCGTCTCCTCCGGGATGTTCACAGTCTTCTCCTCCTTCTTCTGTTCCTCTGCGCCCCTCTTGGAAGCGCCTGGAGAATACTCCTCAAGGGTGACCTTGCTCCTCAGAGCCTGATTTATCTCCTTCTTAGTCAGCTCCTCCACCTCCCTGCCGGATGGAGCTTTCGCTATGAAATCGACATGGCCTGTCTGCGTGAAGGCATTGATTATCATATCCCCTCCCCTGTCGCCGTCCACGAAGAGGGTTATTATCTTCTTGTGACTCAAATCTATTACAGACTGCGGTATCGTAGTGCCGTTCATCCCTATGACATTAGTGAAGCCGTGTTTAAGCATGTTTAGGACGTCCGCTCTCCCCTCCACGATTATTACCTCCTCTGAGTTGTCTATATCCGGACCTGCAGGCAGCTTCTCCGGGCCGTACTCTATCAGCTCCTTCTGCCTGACGTTCTCATACAGTTTCTGCAGGAGCTCTGTAGTATCCACAGAAGTCTTGTTCATTGAGCTTTGAAGCAGGTCCTCCGCCCTCTTGGCTATGTACTCCCTCTTCGAAACCCTTACATCCTCCACGCCTTCTACCTTTATCGTCGCCTTCGAGGGGCCTATCCTATCGATCGTCTCTATGGCTGCGCCTATCAGCGCCGTCTCCGCAAGATCCAAAGACGTGGGGATTATTATCTCGCCTGTCGTCTCGCCGTTCGCCGCAGAGCTCACCACCTCTATCCTGCCTATCTTCCCATTCCTCTGGGCTTCCCTTAGGTCCAGTTCATCCCCTAACAGTCCCTCCGTCTGCCCGAATACCGCGCCTATTATGTCCGGTTTCTCAACCATGCTCTCCGCCTTAAACTTTGCCTTCAATACATATTTGAAGGACGCTGGCCCTATCTTTGCCATAAACATTACCTCCGCTTGCTAATCCGATACAATCCAAGGAAAATGTAAAAGACAGGCTTACTTCAATCAGACCTGCTCTTCTCCATAGCTGCCAATCTCTTATATTCAAACATAAATCATTCTTTTCGAACAGCTGACCTTTGCTTTAGATAAGCTGCCTACCCTACTTTACTTGGTTGTATTATAGTGAACTAATTGAATTTCATCATATATATAGTTTGACTTCGCACGTAGATCGGCTTCCCATAGGGGAGATTAGGCTTTATTTCGGACGTCTTTAGGATGCTGCTTCTAAAAATCCGCGCTGAACTCCGCCTTTGCTGATAGCGCATCGGCAGCGAGCCATCATTCCACCACATTCTCCAGGAGCTCTATGTGCGGCTCATCTGAGGATATCCTAACCTTCGCATTCAGGGGTATGAGCATCTGGTCCTCCCCATGCCCGAATGGCATGCCGTAAAGGGAAGGCTTCTTCAGATCCAGCATGTAATCCTGTATTATCTCCTCTATGGAAGGGAGACTCTCTTCAGATTTAGGTATGTCTGTGAAGTCTCCAAAGACGAACCCGCTGAACTTGTCTAGGATCTTCCCAAGCTTCAGCCTGAAAAGGTACCTGTCTACGTCGCTTGAGGTCGTAGCTATGTCCTCGAAGAAGGCTATCTTCCCCTTCAGATCCGGCATGTAGTCCGTGCCTATCAGCGAAGCGAAAGACGAGATGTTTGTGCCCTCGCTTATCCCCTCTGCGGTTCCAGGGACGACGTACTTTATGATCTTGTCTATGTTGAAGGCTATATCATTTGACTCCCCTCTTAGCACCTTCAGGAAGCCTGAGAAGGAAGATTTCTTCATCTCATCCAGGTCCGCGCCTGGCATCGGACCGTGGAAAGTTATAAGGTTCGCGAACTTATGCATTGCCAGATGCAGGGAGGTTATGTCACTGTAGCCCATGAATATCTTAGGATGGGCTTTTATTGCATCATAATCTATGAGTGGTACGATCCTCGTCGAGCCATAACCGCCCCTCGCACAGAATATCGCGTCGACCGAGGGATCTTTGAAAGCTGCGTTAAATTCCTCGGCTCTCTCCTTGTCCGGCGCTGCCAGATCAGCCCTCTGGACCAGCCTCCTGAGGTTATCACCAAGGCTTACCGTATAGCCTGCCTTCTTGAGTATGTTTATGCCTGCCGACAGGACTTTCATGTCTGGCGGGCTGGCTGGAGCTATTATCCTTATGTTCGCCTTATCCTTGAGTCTCGGTGCCTTCAAGACCATAACAAACCTATGCAGAGGGCTGATATATATACCTTTTTTGGCAGCCTCCAAAGCCTCTGTGCTTTGCTGTATTGGTATTTAGATCTAGGCTGAACTAATAAAGGTATCTCCCGCTTATCTCAAATGTCTACTTGCATCCTTTCCGTGACCTTCCAGTTAGCGGCTCCATAAGCGAGCGAAAGTAGGCTGATGCTTCCTCTGTGTCTGTCCTAGGCTCAAATCCCAGCTCATCAAACACCTCCTAAAAAACATCATAGTAAGGAGGCCCCATCATGTGCACTTTGAATATTGATAGAATCTTTTCCAGCAGGATAAAAAACTATTAATATGCCCTCATCTCATAGCATACATATGAGCCTTGAGGATAATATTGAATACCTGAAGAGAAAAGGAGAGGGAAACAGAGAATTCGAAAATATTCTAAATAGCATGGCTAATTTGAGACCTGAATATGATTACTTCGAACTGGTGACACCGGTTCTATCTGGAAGCAGAATGGCGTATAAGGCTCTGTTCGATTCAAACATAATACCAAGGTACCTGGAGTATGTGCCCCACTTCTATATAACGGAGAGGAGTGATATTCTGAACAGGCTTTTAAAGGTAAAGGAGGATGATCCAGACATAGTGTTTGACAGAAGCATATTATTCGGCGGTAACATTCTAGACGGAGATTACTATATATTTTTCCTGACATACGATAATGATGAGAAGAGAGGCCGGACGTACCTGCTCTGGAGGGATTCGAAGAGATCCGGGCTGGATATGGTGTCAACCTGGGGAGAGGAAGGACTTAATAGATACAGGGACCTGCTTGAAAAGATGCTAAACGAGACACTGGAATTGAACGATCCGGACGGATACGGTTAGCTCATCTTGATACAGCCGGGCTACATTATGGCTGAGAGATCCAACCGCCAAAGGATTTAAGTGCATGAGTCTTCATTAATTCGATGGATATAGAGAGCCTTCAGAAGATAAGCAAAAGATTCATAGATGAGAGAGACTGGAGAAAATTCCAGACTGCGAAGGAGCTGGCTATCAACACCTCTATAGAAGCCAATGAGCTGCTTGAGCTATTCCTGTGGAAAGACGGGAAGAGGATTGATAAGTCGCTTAAAAGCCATAAGGATGATGAACTTCTGAAGAAAATTGAGAATGAGACGGCCGACGTTTTCTTCTCCTGCCTGGCTATGGCCGACCATCTTGGATTCGACCTTGGGGAAGCATTCTTGTCCAAGATGGAGCAGCTTGACAAGAGATATGACAAGAGGAAGGTCAAAGGGAAGGTCGTGAAGATATCCGAAGAGGATTGGCTAAGCAGAAGGAAGCGACGCCCCTAAAGCAGCGATACATCAACACCGTGAGCGGAAGATCCCACATCTTTCATAGCAGGATGAGAGCGGACTTCAAAGTATAGACATCATCACAATCAGGCTTTCTGCTATGCATCCTATAATGCTAGTGAGATAAGACAATATATAAAGAAGTGATGATTACTACCTTTCTTACTAAATACATCCTCTTTCGAGTGCTTCATATCTATATTATAAAAGATCCTATTAAAACCATCGTTGCCAAAATGACATAAATTCACGATGTGCACCTTCGGAAGCAGGTACACGAAGACACTTATTGGCAGGCTATAGATAGTGTTCTTCATGGTCCATTGCCAATTTTTCACATTCGGAACTACTGACTTGGGATGGGGCTGCTGGGATTTGAACCCGGGTTACCAGAGCCCAAGTCTGGCGTCCTGACCAAGCTAGACTACAGCCCCTTAGGATAAGAAGAAATTTACTTCTATTAAAAATATACTGCCTGCAGTAAAGGGGGAAGATCACTGGAGTTCCGAGAAATTTATTATATCCTGCTCCTCAAGGGTCGAAAGCATCGTCGCCCTGCAGCAGTACCTGTCCAGCCCGAGCTCATCCATCGCCTGCTTTGGAGACTCAGTCTTTATCTTCTCCTTGTATTTCTCCCAGAGGTTCGACAGAGGCTTTCCGCAGCTGTAACATCTCATCGGTATCATTCTACTATCTTCACCCGCCTTGATATAAAAAGCTTATTCCACCGCTATCAGCGTCTCTGTGCTTAGTATTCCGCTTATCTTCCTTGCCGACAGGACAAAGTTCTGTATGTCCTTAGTGGTTTTTACCTCTATTATGATAGCTATATCGAACCTTCCATAGGTCTTCATGGCTGTCGTAACGTACTTCATCCTCTTCAGCTTGTCATAGATCTTATCGGTCTTCTGAGGCGTAACCTCAAGCAGAATCAATGCCTTTTCCATGAGATAGAATGTATTTATGTATATTTTAACCTTTGCAAACGGGAAGTCCCTTTGACTTGGCAGGGGGGATGAAAGCTAGCATCACCGATGAAGCGGGAAACTCCAAAGCTATGGATGCGACAAAAGCCTCAACCATAGTGGTGGGGCAGTCCGCTCTTCACTTCATGCTCCTTATGAGCTTGGCTGTCATGAAATCTGAGTATATGACTTGCGCGCCTTCCGATATCTTATCTTTCAGGTCCTCTGGTATATCTGCATCGAAAACCTCATAGGTCTCCAGGTCCATCAGCTGGGCTTTGTCCCCATTCACGCTTATCACCTGCGCATTCCTCTTGTCGATGACAGGTATCTGGATCTTATCCTCAGAGGTGATGATGAAGACGCGCTTCTTGTTGTCAAGGACTCCTACAGCCTCCACCCTCGACTTCGAATGGCCGTGTTTTCCAGGGGCGCTTGTCTTTATGTCTGTGACCTTGCTTATGAACTGTCCGTCTACAAGTATCGTATCCCCCTTCTTCAGCTCATTCCCACTTATGACCTTTATATCCATAGTGACCTCTCACATACTGATATTGATGATATCCTTTACTATTTAATATTCACATTTAAAACTTATTGTTTCGATGCCAGCCTAAGCAGGTTAAGATATGCGCTGATGAACCCTGCATGCGCAAACCCCTGCGGAAAATTGCCCGTGAATGTCCTGCCGTCTATGTCTATATCCTCACCAAAAAGGCATAGAGGCCCGCTTATGTTGACTATGTTCCTCAGGACGGCCCTAGCTTTACCCTCCATGCCGAGCATGGAGTACACCGACGACAGCCAGAACGAGCATAATGTGAATGGATGAGTGCTCCTACCTAAAGAGTCAGAGGTATATCTGAAGACAAAATTCTCATTCACCAGGGTTTTCTCTATCAGAGATAAAGTATTGAGGAATATCCTGTCCTTCGGGTCTATGAAACCGTAAAGAGGGAAGAGGAGAGGCGTTGCATCGGTCGTCGTACCCCCTGCTTCTGTGACGAAATGCCCGTCCTTCACGCAGTTAGACATAACCCACCCTCTTATCAAATCTCTGGTCTTAGACCACTTATCCGGATGGTTTATAGCAGCCATCAGTTTGCCTGCCCTGTCAAGGGCGACCCACATCATCACCTTCGAGTACGTGTAATCCTTATCTTCCGGTTTCTCCCATATGCTAGAATCGGCCAGCTGCCAGTTCTCTGATATCCAGTCGCAAATGTATTCGATCGCCTTCGAATGACTGCTTATGAACTCCGTATCCTTCGTCCTGTTAAAATAATGGTAGAGAGCATCCAGGAATTCTCCCTCTACGTCCAGCTGTATCTGATTGGAAGCTCTGTTCCCGGCCTTCACAGGCTTTGAATTCATGAAACCGCTGAAGTTCATAAGATATCTCTCCCCATATATCTTGCTTCCATTCACCTTGTATAGGTTGGAGAACGGTTTCCCTGACAGATCCAGCAGCCCGAATAGGAATCCAAGCGCCCTTCTCCCCTCTACGATGAGCCCGGCATCGCACAAGGCTGATGCCATGATCGAGCAGTCTCTCGTCCACACATATCTGTAATCCCAGTTTCTGGGGCCTCCGGGCTCCTCCGGCAGGGATGTAGTTGGAGAGGCAACTATCCCTCCAGACGGTGCATACATCAGCCCGAGTATCAGCCAGACTGATGTCTTGAATGCCTGATCAAGCTTCTGGTCTCCGGCCGGCCTCAACCCGTCTATGTCTATCCTTGACTTTGAATTCCAAAATTCTATCGCTGTCTGGATTGATTTAGACAGGTTTTTGAACGCCTCTCTCTCGGCAGGAAAATCAAACATCTCCTGCGACGGATAATAAGCCAAAGCGACCTGCCCCTCCCCTGGCTTCAGGATATATCTCCCTCCGTTGTCCCTGCTCTTTATCTCCATCCCTATCTTCACAGCAAGCCTCTCGCTGCCGCTTGCATTGTCAAATATGCTGAATCCATCTCTCTCCGAGCGGTTGACCTGAGAGTTATTGAAATTAAAAGTCGGCTTGATCTCCAGCTCCAGGTCTACCTCTGATCTTATATCCCTAACAAGTATATTCTTTCCCGGAAGAAGGGCATCTACGATACTGCAGTTTCCTCCTGCGCTCTTGAAAGTCGTCTTGAGAACGTTCGGCGCGAGGTATTCCTGCTCTGATTCATACGGATCGGCAGGCCTTATGTAGAACTTGCCGCCATTCTCCTCATCCAGCAGGAAAGCCACCACTGGATCGGAATCGAATCTAGGAAAGCAGAGCCAGAGGACGTTGCCTCTGCCGTCGATCAGGGACGCAGTGTTCTGATTGCTTATGAAACCCCAGCTCCTAGCGTCCTTAAATGTGAGACTCATATCATCTCTTCTCTCTCGTCAGCTTCCCGTTAACGTACATATTGTATTTTACCAGCTTGAAATATATAATTCTACCTCCTACTCCTCATCGCAACCATATTTTCGTCCACTTCGCCCTACACAACAGGTAGGAAGATTTATATATGAAAGAAATTTCATATGATATTATGACAGGAGATGAAAGGCCGGAAAGGTATGAATATGCGATAATAGGCCAGGGAACAGCTGCATTCGCGGCTGCGATAAAAGCCGATGAGCTTGGAAGGAGTACGGTGATGATCGGAAAGAATGAGACAGCTGGAGCCGTGCTTGGGGGCACATGTGTCAATGTCGGCTGCGTTCCCAGCAAGCGCCTCATAACGGTCGGAAATCTCCTGGACAAGTACAATGCCAAAAGGTTCGGCGGCCTGTACTATTCCAGCCGGATAGAAAGCTTCAATAAGATCATGCAGGATAAGGAGCATCTCGTCGGCAGAATGCGATTCTCAAAGTATCAGAAAGTCATTGGAAAGCTTAAGAATGTCAGATACATCGATGGCTTTGCAAGATTCAAGGACAAGAATACGGTGGTCGTAGACGGGAAAGAGATCAAGGCAAAAAAGATACTGATAGCCACCGGGGCGAGGGCAAGTGTACCTGAGGTGAAGGGAATCGATAAGATAGCTTACCTGACGAATGAGGAAGCTCTCTCCCTAAAGAAGCTTCCAAAGTCCATGATAGTGGTAGGAGGGAGAGCACTAGGACTGGAATTTGCCGAGATGTTCGCACATTTTGGCGTGAAGGTGACGCTGCTTCAAAGGAGCAGCAGAATACTCCCGAATTGGGAGCCGGAGGTCAGCTATTATCTCGAAAGATATATGAAGGAGGAAGGCATAGATATAATAACCGATGCAAACATAGACAGTGTTTCGAAGGGTAGAAGCCTTGTAAACGTATCCATCTCTGTCAAAGGCAAGGAGAAAAGGATCTCGGCAGAGAAGATACTCTTCGCGACAGGAAGGAAGCCGAACATCGAGAGACTTGACCTAGACAAAGCAGGTGTAAAGCTTGATGACAAAGGCTTCATAGACATCGATGAATATATGGAGACCAGCACAGATGGGATATACGCAGCCGGTGATGTCACTGGCGAGCCGATGCTGGAAGCTTTGGCCGCCGCTGAGGGGAACAGAGCTACGGTCAATGCTCTTGTAGGAGGGAAGGAGAGGATCGACATCGACTCTGTGCCAGCTGCGGTCTTCACCTTCCCTGAAGCCGCAAGGGTGGGGTTGACGGATGAGGAGGCAAACCGAAGCGGAATAAGGTGCGCATGCAATACTGTTATGTTCAAGGACCTGGCAAAGGCAGGCATAATAAACGACACGCGGGGGCTCATAAAGATGGTGATAAACCGTAAAACTCGGACGATCCTTGGGGTGGAGATAGTCGGCGAGAACGCTGCAGACCTGATACATGAAGCCGCCCTGGCCGTAAAATTCAAGCTTACGATAGACGATATAATAGACACCGTCCACGTGTTCCCGACGTTAAGCGAGATAACAAAGCTTGCTGCTCTGTCCTTCTATCACAACATAGAGGATCTGAGCTGCTGCAGCGAGTGAAATATGGAAGATAAAAATCCCTTTATAATGGCTCAGGAACAGCTTGATCAGGCCGCTGCTCTGATGGAACTCGATGAGGAAGCTCATCGGATCCTAAGGGAGCCACAGCGTATAATAGAGGTCAACATACCTGTCAGAATGGACGACAACAAGGTGAGACTATTCAGGGGCTTCAGGGTCCTGCATAACAATGCAAGAGGCCCTGGAAAAGGAGGTATAAGGTTCCATCCGCAGGAGAACCTTGATACGATAAAAGCTCTGGCTTCATGGATGACATGGAAAAACTCATTGGCTGACCTGCCCTACGGCGGAGCTAAAGGAGGGGTCATATGCGATCCAAAGAGCATGTCACAGCGGGAGATAGAGAGGCTGTCCAGGGGATACATAGATTCCATAAAGGATTTTGTAGGCAAAGACATAGATATACCCGCGCCGGATGTGTACACAAATCCGCAGATAATGGCATGGATGATGGATGAGTACGCTAAGATCAAGGGGTACAATGAATTTGCCATGATAACCGGCAAACCTGTGGAGATATGGGGCTCTGAAGGCAGAGGCAACTCCACCGCCATGGGCGCGATGTACATACTAAGGGAAGCAGCGAGGTTGCTGAAGATTGACCTAAGGTCGGCCAAGATCGCCATACAGGGCTTTGGAAATGCGGGTATGTTTGCGTTTGAACTGGTAAATAGGATGTTCGGATCCAAGGTCATAGCTGTAAGCGATTCAAAAGGGGGTATAATGAATGAGGAGGGCATCAACTATAATGAACTATTGAAGGTAAAAGAGAGAAGCGGGTCTGTTTCAGATTACAATGGAGGACGGAAGATAACGAATGAAGAATTACTTGAATCAGACGTCGATATACTGATACCAGCCGCCATCGAGAGCCAGGTGACCGAAGCGAATGCGGAAAAGATAAGAGCCAAGATTATACTCGAACTCGCAAACGGCCCAGTCACCGTCGGGGCGGACAGGATACTGTCCGAAAAGGGGATAATGGATCTACCCGACTTCTTAGTGAATTCAGGCGGGGTGATAGGCTCATATTTCGAATGGGTTCAGAATATACAGGGGTACTACTGGGAAACTGATGATTTCTATTCCAAACTTGATAAGATTGTAACCAGATCCTTCAATTCTGTCGTCAGGATGAAAAAGGAGTATGAGGATAAAGGCAGAAGGATAACGTATAGAAATGCCGCCTATATCATAGCCGTTGACAGGGTCGCAAAGGCGATGAAAGCGAGAGGGTGGTACTGACGGCTGGGAAAGCGATCGTGACAAATCCAGATCTCTATTGATCCTGCTGTGGCAGCGATGAAACAAAGTTGCCCATACCAGAAATCTCCTGCACTGCTCCTCTTAAAGAGAAGAGGGACTAAACCGGCTGCTGTATGTGAAGGGATGCTGCTTTACACGTTATTGCTGCGACAGAAGAGCATCCAAAATGCTCGCGACACGACTGAAGCCGCCATCATTCACCTGATCGTCCAGGCTCTCGGCCAGCCTGCGTATAAATTCTGCAGGTCCTCTTCCATGACCGAAGAACAATGATTTCCTCAGCTTTATCTGAGTGTACACCTCATCTTTGTTCACCAGGATGGTGAAGATGTTCCTTTCAAAACTCAGATGGTCCTCTCCATCGTCTGCATCCTTGATGAATGAAGGGATTTTGAACTCGAATATAGGAGAGTAGACCCTTACCCTCTCATATCTTTTGTAAGGGCCCAGGAGCTTGATATCCTTCACATAGATATCCGATGATTCCACTGCCCCCTCGATATATTTAAGTAGGTCGTCGCCTCTGATTTCCCTTTTAAATTTCAAACACTTGCCGTCATATTCTATCATACTTTTACAATACGATGACAAAAAGCCATATAAATACTTTTACATCAGCCAGAGAGACAATTTATTTAAGATTTGTAATTAATTATGCAACCCGCGCTAAATCAGCGCCGAAGGAAACCGTGGAAAACATCTATTCCCTCAACCCTTCACTAAAGGTATGAAATGTAGAGGCACTGGTTACTTTTGAGATAAACTATAATTATTACTTAGCAGGGCGCCGCAGGAAGCTATATAATTATATCCCTAGAATCATAAACTCTGTCTGCGTGTTTCGATATTATTCCGATATAGCCCCGATCGGATTTGAACCGATGTCTCAAGCTCCAGAGGCTCGAATCCTTGACCGCTAGACTACGGGGCTTAGTTTCTATTCACTATAACTTATCTTTTTGATAATATAATAGTTCTAGCTAAAGCTCCCAGACCATTATCAACTATAACAAAGACTATTCAGACCCGCTGGTTTGCTTTGCACCTCTCTTTC
>JAPDMB010000015.1 GCA_025920305.1 Candidatus Parvarchaeota archaeon
CCTATAATTAAATGTTTCAAGGGAGACGATTATATAGAAGAATGCATCGGCTATGGTCATCTTCTGTTCGACGGCGAATATGATGGACGTGAAAAACAGGATGAGAGTAAGGACCAATGCAGCGATCAAAAACTTCTGTCTTGTCTCTTTGAATGTCTCCACTAAATCTAATAGCAGCTGTCAATTTAAAAGTTTAGCATCGGCTTGATTTATGTCAGATCTCAGGTTCGAAGGAAATTTATATATAGTAAAGCGCCTATCTTTATCCTCATTCAAGGGCCCATTATCTCCATCTCTATGTTCACCTCTTTAGGGATGGGAGTCTTCATTATCAGATGCAGCGCTTTAGGATCGGCCTGCATGTCTATGACCCTCTTATGGAGCCTAAGTTCCCATGTCTCATAGCTCTCCCTGCCCGAGCCGTTTGGAGCCCTTCTGGTCGTGATCTTTATCTTCTTAGTAGGCACTGGTATCGGTCCGCGTATGGATGTGCCTAATTTCTTAGATATATCAGCTATCTGCTCGCAGACCATCTTGAGCTGTTTCGTATCTGTGGATGTCAATTTTATCCTTGCCTTTTGCATAGGTTATCTATCTACAATTCAATATTTAAATACGTATGTCAATACTATATGTGAATCAAAATTGAAGGAGGCTGAATATGGATGAAGCTGAAAAAGGTTTAGAAAATCAAGTTTACTCTGTTTTGGAAAGGATAAGAGTGAAGGGCGGAGTCATAAGAAAGGGCGTAAATGAGGTCACAAAAGCCCTGGAGAGGGGGCAGGCGAAGTTAGTCGTAGTCGCAGCCGACGTCTCGCCGAAGGAGATCGTGATGCATCTGCCGCTTCTATCGAAGGACAAGAATGTACCGTATATCTCTGTGGGCAGCAGGCAGCAGCTCGGCAACGTCATCGGTATAAATGTGGGCACATCGGCCGTGGCAGTCATAGACGCAGGGGAAGAGGATCATTCCCTGCAGGAGCTGATAAAGAAGATAACGAAGTAATCGATCAGTTCAAGCGTTCAGCGGTATTATGGCAGAAAAGGAACCTAAGGTGGAGAAGAATACCCAGCAGGTTAAGACTGGGAAGGAAGTCTATCCAAGGGAGGCTTATCCGGCAGAAGTCGTTGAGATAGTCGGCAGGCTCGGGGCATCGGGGGAGATCGTCCAGGTAAGGTGCAAGGTCCTCAGCGGGTTTGACAAGGACAAGGTGATACGAAGGAATGTAAGAGGGCCAATCGCCATAGGCGACATACTCATGCTTAGAGAGACGGAGATGGAAGCGCTCCCTGTAAGGTGACCTCTATGGTGAAATGTGCTTTCTGCGGAGAGGATCTGAAGCAGGGCAGCGGCTTCATGTACGTAAAGGTTGATGGGACAGTCTTGCATTTTGACAGGAGGAAATGTTTTTCGTATTACCTGATGGGGAGGGATCCAAGGAATTTCAAGTGGACCGCAGCCTCTAAGAATGGATAAATATATTCACCGTATAATCCTATAGATGAACAAAAGAGGGTTCAGAGGCTTTATTGACTTCGTGATAGCTCTTGTAATAGGCTTAGCCATCATGGTGGTCGTTGCATACATCTTCCTTTACGGATCAAACAGCCTGGGCGGCGCGGTTTCGTCCATAAGCTCATATATAAGCTTGACCCAAACCAGCCTGACGACCGGCTTTAGCGTCTTAACAGGAGACCTTCTTCCCTCCTTTAACGACGAAAGCTTCATGGCGCAATTCTACGGCAGCAGTGGATGTATATCTCTGCTGAACGAACTGTCAAGGAATGCTGTCTTAACCGCTCCTAATAATCCCTCCTCCCTATCAGGAAGGTTTTTCGTATGCTCTGGCACATATAAACCATTTGAGTTCGTAGCCTCAGGATCGCAAAGCAGCAGCGTTTGGAACTATCTAAGTCCTTCGGCTAATGATGTCCTTCCGAACTGGGTGCTATATTCAAAGCCGCAGCTGTCGTTCCTCAGCGACATAGCCGAGGTCAATGGTAGCAAGGGGACCATGACTTTCATCAACAATTCGCTTGTCAGCAACAGCCAGAATTATCTGTCTGCGATGGAGGAGGATCTAAGTCAGTCATGTATATCATTCCTAAACGCCACAGTCTCGCCGTATAACGACTATGGCGTCCCATCAGCGTACATAACGGCGATGGACTGCGTCCCGCTAAATATAGAGGGAGGCCAGCCGATGTTCATAAGCGTTAAGGACCTGTTCTGCCAGACAAGCGGCCTCAGCTGCAATTATAATCCGTTTCTCTTCCTACACGGCTCGCCTGGAAGCATCACCGAGCAGAGGTGCTACTATCAGAGCGGAGATCCATCCATGTCCTGCGTCGAGTATATCGGATGAGGTCTGAGTAAAGTTATTATTGGTAAAGATACTATCATTTTGAATGGATGTGCTGATATGGTTCGGGATGCTGTTGATGATGCTCTTCATCATCCTATTCATGTACACCTTAATAAGCAATATAATATCTCCTAACAATTCTCTGACATCATTCCAGAATCTGATGTCGATGACCAGTTCAGCCTGCACCTCGCTGCAGTCATCAACCTCCCTGCAGTTCTCCTCTCCAAATTCAGTCGTATATCAGATATACGATGGCAGCGGGTGCAATAGCTCCGTCCTGTATCCTGCGCAGGAGGAGGGATATTTCTCCACATCCTCGCCTTATGACAGCTCTTCATCGGTAGGAAATTACCTTCTCTGTTACGCCCAGACGACGAGCTCATTCACCGGCAGCACAGGGCAGTATTATTTTCCCTCAGCTGACGCGTATCTCATGGCCTCTCCGAACTATTTTTATGTCGACGGCTATAAGTCTGCATATGACATATTGCAGCCTCCAAATTACACCATACCGAACCCTTACTCTCTAAACACGGTCGTTACCTTCAATTTCAACGGCTTAAGCAACAGCCTTCAGTTTCCCTCAAATTTCTACTATTTCTCATTCTCCGGCTCATCAAATGATTTTCTCCAGGAGGCTAACATATCATTTTTCAATAGTTCTTCGACTGGCATAACATACTGTTATAGTCAGGTTATATACAATATCAATGCCGGGAAATTCACACTCAATGGAGAAATAAACTTCTCTAAGAACTGCGGGTCGGCGATAGACATATCCGGCATAAACATAACCTTCCAGTCCAGCGGTCCGCAGCCTTCCAATGCAAACCCTTTCAATGTAAGCCTCTTTGGAAATGATATTGTGTTCACCCCTCCTTCAATATCCAAATACGCTCTTGATTATCAGACAGGGATGTGCGGTGATATGTATGGGTATTATAAGGAGTTCAAGAAAGGGACCCTGGTATGCCAGCCTATAATCTGCAGCGGGAGCAATTACTTTTTGACCGACCCGGCTGGGAATGCTCTGGAGGCTATACAGGGCGGGCAGTTCAGCTTCTTTGAGGTTCAGAGCGGCGGCATTGGAGCGCTGCAGATCACTAACCCGAACAGCGAGAATATCTGCGATTACTCCCCCGTCGCGCCGGGGTGTTCGAAAAGCTGATCAAATAGTGGTCTCCTACTGATAAAACACATCTACTCTCGCCTATCCTCAACAAGGAAACCGATGCCCTTTAGGAGTGGGTAGTCTACCGTCTACTGTTGTAGTACAGTAGTATGCCGTTTATGAATATCGTTATGAAGATAACGCTGAAGATGACATCTATGAAGGCATTAACATGCATCAGCCCATATTCCAAAGGAAGTGTCGAAAGGACGGCAGCTCCTAAGCCGCGCGAAAGCATCGCGCTTACATCGGACATGTCTCTGCGGCCTAGTTTGTTCTTGTACAACGAAAGTCTCGTGCCTGCGATGCGGACTAGGAGCAGCCCGACTGAAATTATCGCCCCGATGATAAAGAAGGTTGTGCTGCTGAAGGTTACCAGCCCTCCAAGGTAGACGAAGAAGAATGTTGTCACTATGAAGGTTATCAGGTTGTTGAATGATTTGGATTCCTTATCAAGGGTGAAGTAGTGCGGATGCCTGTATTTGAGCGCCCTATAGATGACCTCCCCATTTGCGATTATTATGCCGAATGTAAGGGCAGAGAGGGGACCATTCCCGCCAAGGTAATTAGCTATCAGATAGACTATAAAGACCATCGACAGCGATGCGACGTATGAGAATTCATATTTCCTCCGCTGTATCGCCCCCATAGCAGGTATCCATATCAGTCCAAACACCGCGCCTATGACGATGCCTATCGAGAACTCCGATGCTATGGCAGAGGCAGCGGTCACCACGTTGTAACTCGACAGCAGGATTATGCTTATCATCGCAAGCGCGAGCACGATTCCGATAGGATCAGTCAGAGTCGCCTCAAGCGTAACCAAAGTCTTGGCTGAAGACTTCATCCTTATCTGCTCGGAGATTATGGGTATTATCGCCACGCTCGAACCGCCGAGTATGAATGCGAACAGAAGCGAGTAAACTGGAGAGTAGCCGAAGATCATCATTATGAGCATGACTACAGCTGCGGAGAGTGTGAAATTTATGAGCGCAAGCTTCAGCGCAGCAGGCATCAATTTAAGCGATTTATATACGTTGAGCCTGAGGCCTACGTTGAAAAGCACGACGGTAAGGACGACTGTGGAGACGAGGGGCGATATGTTCACGAGCGCATTTCGGCTTATTACCCCTAGAAGGGGGCCTAGGATGATGCCGAAGGTCACAAGCCATACTATTGCGGGTATCCTCGTGCGCTTGGCCAGGGTGTTCCCTATGAAGCCTATCAATATTATACCGGCTGCGCCGAGTATGTATATTGCTACAGTCTCATTGCTGAGCATACATCACCCTATAGTCAACTATGCCTAGTGGACTAGTTAACCTGTTGTATCTACCAGCCATCAGCCTTCTTTCTTTAAACCTTATGCACCCCATTTTATCTATTCTATTCTGTGATATTTAACCCTTGTTAACTCCGGTGTCTGCGCCTCGCAAATTTAAAATTAGTTAACCGCGTGTTTGAGCCTTGCCTATATCACTATATTAAAGTATACGGAGGCTATATGGCCGATTAGAAATGTGGCAAATGCGGCCATAAGGCTAAGAAGCAGAGCCCTTAAAATGTATTTAGGAGGGTTCTCATTTGAATTCAGAGCTATTATAAATGAAGTCACCGCTATCGCAATCGATGTGAGAACAACAGAGATTATTAAGTTATAGTACACATTTGAGTTTACGACTGAGCCTATCAGAAAGCTTATAAGAGGGATTATAGCCCCAAGGATGTAGAAAACGCCGACGTAAACAGCGTCTTTAAATGGCCTTTCTGTGTCTTTTCTATCGTACATTTTGGCTTCTCCTCCGATAAAACTCATCAACGGGTTGTTTTTCTCTCTTTCTAGAACTCTATAGATAGGGTCCCTCTTAGATCTTAACTTCGATATTAAGCTGTCTATATCTTTGCTGAATTTCTTGTAGTTATTTAATCGATACTTTAGATCCTCTTTAAGCCTTTCCTTTGCTACCTGCAGTTCCAGCTCCAATCTGTTTATCTCAGCGATATTTATGTCCTTTTCTGATCTCGAAGATAGATAAGCGCCTACGGCCATAGATGTTGTGCCTGATACCCCTACAATTGTGCCTGCGATCGCTATAAGCAAATTGTTGTGTATAGCCCCCGTGAGCCCCGCAACTGCGGCCAGAACCTCAACCAAGCCGTCGTTCATGCCGAAAATGATATCTCTTATGTGCGATAATACCTTGCTTTCCCAGGGATCCCTTTTTATTAGTCTCTCCTGATAAATTTCCTCAACCAGATAATTGATAATCTCCTCTTTGCGCTTGTCTGGTATCTTATTGAAGACCTTAGAGAGATCGGATAATTTTCTATTCTCAAGCGAATTTATAGCGCTTAAGGTAAGGCCTATGCCGAATAATCTTCTTAGTAAAATCAGCAGAAAAATCGTAAATTTATTCTTACTTTCCTTTATAGGTATATTCAGTTCGCTGTATATCTCTTTCCAGACTCTGATATGCTTTTTATCCAGCTCCTTAAGCCTATTAAGCTTCCTCTTTAAAGTCATGTTTCTCTCTGTTTCTCCCAGTCTAGAATAGATATTGTAAGACAGCTCTTCGGAGGCCAAAATCTTTTCAATTTCTTTGGGCATATCAATTTATAATATAACCTGCATTGCTTTATATCTCTATGACAGCCGGCAAAGCCGTTATAAAATACTGCCATTGCACAAATGTTTATTAAAGTTATTCAGTGGAAAATTTGCTCCGAGCGGTTTTAGGCGTGAATTCCCAGCGAAATACGTCAAATATCTACCTTCTTATCCTTCAAAGCCAGGCACACGGCATAGATATGGGAGCAGGGCTTGTTCTGCAGGGTATACCACTTGCAGTCGCACTGCCATCGTTCGTCCCCGCTCTTCTCGGAGAAATACATCACATTATGCACCTTCTCATCGTCTTTTACGGTGAACGAGGCATGTTTGTCGGTCTTGTAATCCAATTTTACCTTATTTTTGAGCCTAAGAGCCTTTATATGAAGTTCGCCTGCCTCGGGCACATCAAGCAGTTCTATCTCCATCAATTATCTTAGTCAGGTCCGTATTTATCTTTGTTGGTGCGTATATTATACTGCGCTGAGCTATGGATATAGACGATATCCCTTTCACCTTCACCAAAGGGCGCAGGCATGCGACTCTGGATGAATATGGGATAATAGGGGACATCCACCTGGGCTTTGAAAGGGAGATGGAGAGGCTGGGATACAATGTAGGAAGGCTGACAGACATCATAATAGACGAGATCCTCAGGATCAAGTCAAAGAAGCTGATAATATTAGGCGATATAAGGTCGGACTATGGCCCGGTGGCGATGTATGAGAGAGGGGTAATTTTCAAGCTCTTAAAAGCGTTATCAAATTCATTCGAGGAGGTCATCATCACCAAGGGCAACCATGACAGCGGTATAGACAGGTTCACATCGAAGTTCAGAAATGTGAAACTAGTCCAGGAGTTCCTATACAAAAATATATGTTTTTTGCATGGATATAAGATGCCTTCAAAAGCAGCTGCGGCCTCCTCAGACATGCTTGTTTTAAGTCATCTCCATCCTGTGCTGTTCTTTAGAGACTCTAACGGCGTGGCATATAGGGAGGACTGCTGGCTTTTCTTCGATCTGAACCTTCCAAGGGAGGACTACAGGGAGAACAGGATGAAATACGGCTTCGTTTTTCCCTCCTTTAACAGGTTCATAGGAGGTACGGACGACTTCAGGAGGAGAGGGATAATCAGATATGCGGATAACATCCAGGCGATGACCATGAACCTCATAATAGTCAACACGAACAGTCTGAAGTACAGATACAGATGAAGATTTCACAAAGGTTAAATTCAGAGAAAATCATATCTATCATATGGGACCTGGTGAGTTCTGGGCGTTCATAGCGGCGATAATCGCCATAGTCGTGCTCTTCTTCTTAGGTATGTACATGCAGATAGCATATGCTCTATTCCTGATCCTCTTAGTCGCTCTAATAGCAGTGCTGTTCTTCGTCGGTTTCGTGAAGAAGTACACACAATTTGAAAGGGGAGTAATATTCAGGCTGGGCAAGTTCAACAGGATAGCAGGTCCTGGATGGGCGATCGTCATCCCATTCTTCGAGCAGGAGTATAAGAGAGTGGACGTGAGGGTGAAGATGATGGATGTCCAGTCGGATGAGGCATTCACACAGGATGACATAAGGCTCTCCATAAGCGGGACCATATACTACCAGATAAAGGACCCGGAGAAGGCGACCTTGCAGATAGACAACTATGGGCAGGGACTAAATACGCTTATACAGTCGACGATCAGGAATACGGTGGCCGGGATGACCATGAGGCAGGTGTTCGGAAATATCGACAGGCTGAACGATATAATGACTGATGCGATAAGGCACGCCACATACCAGTGGGGCATAGATGTCCCAATGGTGCAGCTCAGGACGGTCTCTCCTCCTCAGGAAGTCGTGCAGGCGATGATACAGCCTGAGATATCCGCTAATCTGCTTCAAGCCCAGAGGTTCAAGGCAGACGCGCAGAAGATCGTGATGGAAGCTATAGGCGAAGGAGGAAAGGCGTTGGATGACAGGTCTATAATGTATCTGTATCTGCAGGCTCTGAAGCAGATGGGCGAGTCGAGCTCATCGAAGATAGTGCTCCCTATGCAGTTCTTTCAGGGTTTGGGAGGCATGGCAGGCGGATTGGCGGGATTGTCGACTGCAGCCATAGCCTCGTTAGGCGGGCAGCAGAACGTACAGAATGTGATCGATTCCATAAAGCAGAAGATCGCGGAAGCCGGCAAGACATGAATGGATCACAGCAATGGGAACCTATTGAAAGGTCTAGAATCATTATTTATTGGCGGGTAGTCTACAATTATAAAATGAGTTATGGATAAGAAGGAATTCGAGGCTCTGAACACACTCAAATACTTGGAGGGTATAAAAGGCAGGCATACCGAACTTGTCAGCGTTTACATACCTGCAGGGTTCAGTCTGGATATAATAAGGAACCACCTGTCCGATGAGAGAAACACTGCCTCCAATATAAAGGATAGGAACAACCGGAAGAATGTGATAACTGCGCTGGATAAGGTGATAAACGAACTTAAACTGATCGGACAGACCCCTCCCAACGGCTTGGTTATCTTCTGCGGAAACGTCTCTGATAAGGAAGGCGAGCCGGACATAAGGCTGTGGAGCATGGAGCCGCCTGAAAGATCCGATATAAGGATCTACAGATGCGATCAGCAGTTCGTCACGCAGCCTCTTAAGGATATGTTCAGCAAAACCAATGTTTACGGTTTGCTTGTCATGGACAATAGGGAGGCGACGATAGGGCTCCTCGACGGGAGCAGCATCAGCGTGCTGAAGCGGATAAAGTCGCTCGTACCGGGAAAATTCTCCAAAGGAGGGCAGTCAGCCATGCGTTTCACGAGGGAAAGAGAGGGGCTGATAAGGGATTTCTACAAGGAGATAGGAGAGGCGATGAAAGATCTTCTCTCCGACCGAGGGATAGCCGGCCTTATAATAGGAGGACCAGGTCCTGCCAAGGACAATTTTGTCGAGGGCGGGTTTCTTCCATCGACCTTCAAGGTACTCGGAGTAAGAAATGTTGGAGATACCGACCAGAATGGATTGGATGAGCTGATAGAGAAAAGCAAGGACATACTGGTAAACGTAAGAAGGCTCGAGGAGAGGGACTACGTGCAGAAACTGCTTGGTAGCATCGCCAAAAACGATAGGATGTCGGTCTATGGGGAGTCAGAGACGAAGGCTGAATTAGAGGCCGACAACGTGGATACGCTGCTTATCTCTGAGGGGCTTGACGAGCAGAGAAAGAACGATCTGTACTACATAGGGAATGAGAGGGGAGCAAAGGTGGAGATAATATCGCTCAACTCCGGCGACGGGCTCCAGCTGTACAATCTGGGCGGAGTAGCAGCGCTCCTGAAGAGGCCTTCTAAGGGATGAGGAGTCTAGAGCTTCCCAACGAAGGCATTCACGATACCCTGCACAGCCGGATACAGCGTCTGCACATGGACGAAAACGAGGTATATCATCGCTATAGTCACGGCAAGGTCGATGATTATAGGTACGAGATCGATGATCGGTATCAGCAGCACCGGCCAAAGTATCCTGTTTATGATGAATTTCACGGCATGCAGACCAACAAGAAGCAGCACCATCCCGCCGCTCAGGACCGTTATCTCTGCGACAGATTTTATACCCTGAAAGAGGAGGGTTACTGCAGCATAGACTATCACGCCTGGAAGACCGGTGGAGATCAGCAGGAAGGAGATCGGGAGGGGTGCATAAGCTGAGAGGCTGGACGTAACGATAAGGAGCGAGACGCCAAGCATCGCGAGGGCGAATATTCCTTCCACAATTATCCTCTTAGGGATGAGTTCTGCGAACAGGAGGATCAGCAGATAACCTGCAGCCCAGATCAGATTAACCTTGAAAAATGCGTATAGCGACACTATGAGCAGAAGGCCCAGCGCATACAGGTAGAGGAGCAGTTTCATGTAGTAATAATCATTTCAGTATAATAAAAATCAGACGGCTGCTTTAAGATAAGGATTATGCCTGTAGAAAGGAATAAATTAGCGGAGGGGATAGATAAGATATGGAACTGCTTGCAAAAGACAGCCTTATGCTGCAGAATATGATAAAGGAAACGCTTGTCAGCGTGGTCGGGAAGGAGAGAGCTGAAAGCATCTTCAGTACCTTCATGCTTGACGGCGGAAAACTGGGCGAACTGATACGCTCTATTACAGACCTGCTGAGAAAAGCAGGCTACGTGAACGAACTCAATAGATTCATAGAGAAGCTCAACGACAGATTCTATGAGGTTATAAAGGTGGAGGTCATCCCGGATAAGATCAGCCTGCCGAAGCATCTTGCAGAAGACGTAAGCGTCATCATAGAGAACGGACTTGACATACCTTTGGTCTTCACGGTCACACTCGAGGACAAGGACAACTTCCTCGATATAATCTATGAGAGGCGGGAGGAAGTCTACACAAACTCCGTCAGACAGGAGGCGATAATAGATTCTGGTAAGGAGGGAAGGTTCAAATTCAAGCTCTTCAATGCAAGGGACTACGGGATGGTTCTGACCACCCTGTTCATACTGGTGAGATCTAGGGAGATAGAAGGGCTCAATATGGTAAAGAAGATACAGATAGACGTGCTAGCTGACTGATGATCTGCTGGCCTTAGCCTTCTCCAGCATCCTGATCTCAAAGTTCCTCACCGGATAGATCTTGTTCAGTTTCTTATGGAACTCGGTCTGGATCTTGCTGTTCAATATGTCGACTATCAGGTCTTTCAGCTTGTAATCCTTCAAGGCGTCAGCCGTCAATTTGGATATATTCTCCATCAGCAGCTTTGAATATCTCCTGTTCGCCTTGCTGATTATGCATATGTATTTCAACTTGAACGGCCTGCCCTCGATAGATACAGGTACCACAATATCTATCTTGTGTATATTGTGCCTGACCATCCTGCTCATCCACTCCCTCGTCATGATCAGAGCGTCCACATCAGCAGTGCACGTGCTCTGGTCCTTGATGCCTGTTATAACGAACTCAATCTTATAACCGAACTTCTGCTTCACGTCCTTCACAGCCGAGGCTGAAATCTTTATCTTCTTGCCTATGAGATTCTCTCCAGAACCGTAGACCTCTCCTATAAGGAGATCCTCCATGTCCGGATATATGACCTTATACCAGCTGTAATTCAGCTTCATAACTTGACCACCAGCCTGGCGTTTTCTATCGTGTAATTG
>JAPDMB010000016.1 GCA_025920305.1 Candidatus Parvarchaeota archaeon
GGAAAAAATAAGGGGATCGTGAATAGTGTGAACGGCAAGAGGGTGGGAAAGGGCGTAATACTTATACCTTACGACGGCAAAAGAACGGTCGAAAACTTTATCAACGGCTGGAACATAAGATACACTGAGCGTGAGGTATTGAACTTTGAATGGAGGCTGAAAGATGGAAACGAATGAAGATGTGGGTATCGAATTGAAAGTGGCTGAGGCGCACCAGGATGATATAGGCTACAACCTCGTAAGGGTGGACAATGGGGTGCTGAAACAGATAGGTGTTAGACCAGGGGAATTCATCGAGATAGAGGGAAATAGGAAGACGGTGGCACTGGTAGATAGGGCTTATCCTGCGGACCTGAATCTCAGGATAATCAGAATGGACGGGACAACCAGGAAGAATGCAAAGGCAACCATTGGGGAAAATGTGGTGATAAGGCCCGCGGAAGTGACAGAGGCGGATGAGATCACCCTTGCGCCGACTTCTAACAATGTGAAGGTGAACAGCGCACTCCTATCCAAGCTTCTCAATGAGAGGGCGATGACGAAGGGTGACCTAGTAAGGGTGGGCAATTCAGTGCGCGGGGGAAATATAGGTGACATATTCGGAGACGAATTCATAAAGATAATGCTGGATGGTTTCTCAGGCGCGCCTATTTTCGGCCTTGGAGAGATGATGTTCATCGTGCTGAACACCTCTCCAAAAGGATATGTGATGGTGACAGAGACTACGAGGATAAATCTCTCTCACGAGCCCGTGAAATCAGTCGAGGAGAGAGCGAGGACCGTAAGCTATGAGGATATCGGTGGAATCTCAGATGCAGTCGGGAAGATAAGGGAGATGGTAGAGCTTCCCCTGAAGCATCCAGAGATATTCATAAGGCTGGGAGTGAACCCTCCGAAAGGGGTCCTGCTATACGGCCCGCCAGGGACTGGCAAGACGCTGCTCGCAAGGGCTGTTGCCGACGAAAGCAATGCCCATTTTATATCCATAAACGGGCCAGAGGTGATGAGCAAGTGGGTTGGAGATGCGGAGAAAAGACTTAGAGATCTATTCGATGAGGCGGAGAAGAACGCGCCGTCGATAATTTTCATCGATGAGATTGATGCCATCGCCACAAAGAGAGAGGAGAGTGTGGGAGAGGTGGAGCATCGTGTCGTGTCGCAGCTTCTAACCCTGATGGACGGCCTGAAAGGGAGAGGCAAGGTCATCGTGATCGCCGCTACGAACCGTCCAAATGCAATCGACCCTGCACTGAGAAGACCCGGAAGATTCGACAGGGAGATACAGATAGGCGTGCCGGATCAGAAAGGACGGCTTGAGATACTGAAGATACATACGAGGAGGATGCCATTGGACAATTCAAATAAGAAGGTGGATCTGGAGTATCTCTCCAAGATAACGCATGGATTTGTCGGAGCTGACATAGAAGCCCTTGTGAAGGAGGCTGCGATGAACGTTATAAGGAGAAACATCAGCGAGCTGAATATCAAGGAGAGCGAGAATATACCGAAGAAAGTCCTTGACAACCTTGTCGTAACGCAGGACGACTTCATAGAGGCGCTTAGATTTGTAAGACCAAGCGCTATGAGGGAGGTGCTGGTAGAGAAGCCCAACGTCAAATGGGAGGACGTAGGCGGGCTTGAGAACGTGAAGAGGCAGCTGATTGAGGCGATAGAATGGCCTATAAAATATCCTGATGCCTTCAAAAGAATAGGCATAGCGCCTCCGAAGGGAATACTCTTATACGGCCCGCCAGGGACTGGCAAGACGCTGCTCGCAAAGGCGATAGCGACCGAGAGCGAGGCGAACTTCATAGCGATAAAGGGTCCGGAGATCTTCAACAAGTACGTGGGAGAAAGCGAGAAGAACGTGAGGGAAATATTCAACAAAGCGAGGCAGGTGGCGCCGTCGATAGTCTTAATAGATGAGATCGATGCCATCACCACCAGAAGGTCAGGCTATGAGGGGAACCCTGCGGCTGAGACTGTGGTCAACCAGCTGCTTACCGAACTGGACGGACTCCAAAACCTTAAAGGCGTCGTCGTGATCGGTGCGACAAACCGCATAGACAAGATAGATGCGGCTATATTGAGACCCGGCAGGTTCGACAGCATCATTTTCGTCCCTCCTCCAAATAGGGAAGAACAGAGCAAGATACTTGACGTCTACCTTAAGAAGATGCCTCTTGAAGAGGATGAGAAAGAACTGAGAGAGTATCTGCTGGATAAGATAGAGGGGTTCGTAGGCGCGGATATAGAACGGCTCACGAAGGAAGCTGGAATGGCTGCGCTGAGAGAAGACATCAATAACTCCAAGGTCTCAAGAAGACACTTCGACAAGGCGCTGCAGATCGTCAGGCCAAGCCTGACGCCTGATGAGGTCAAGATGTACAATGAGGAGGCTGCAAAGCTGTATGAGAATAAGAAACTCAGCGCAGTCGAGAAGCTGAATTACTTCGGATGATGTGGAATATGAGCAGATATATCAGCTGATCCTGAACGATGAACTTGGGTGGGAGCATCTGATAACGACGATCGTGAGGGAAGAGAACATGAACCCCCTTGATATAGACCTGACAAGGATAGTCGACCGGTTCGTGGAATATACGGTCAAAATGGAGAACATTGATTTCAGGTTCAGCGGAAAGTTCGTCTACACCGCTGCCATACTCCTCAAGATGAAGTCAGATGCGCTTATGGACAAGATCCTCGAAAGGGATCTGAAGCGCAGCGAAGGCAGGGGAAGTACATACATACGCGCTGTGCCGGCTGAGATAGCCGTATTCCCAAGGATCTCGGTCAGCCGGACTAAGCCAAGGACAATCATGGAGCTGCTCGGCGTCATAAGGGAGCTGATGAGCATGCAGAGGAAACTGAAGGTGAATTTTAAGCTTCAGCCGAAGGAGATAAAGATAGAGGAGAGGATGCTCTCCCTCATGAAGAAGCTTGCATCCCTCTTCAAAAAAGAGGAGACTATCGCCTTCTCTTCTCTGCTTCAGGAGAGGAGCAGAAAGGAGGTGGTATATACCTTTCTGCCGCTGGTATTGCTGGCATCCCAGAGGAAGGTAGACCTCTTTCAAAATGAACCTTTCAGCGAGATATACGTGAAGGAAGCGGGTGCATGACCATGACTGAGGCTAAGGGAAACCTGAAGTTGAGACAGAAGGTTGAAGCCCTGCTGTTTGCGGTCGGAAACGGCCTGACTGTGGAGGAGCTTGAAAAGAGAACGAAATCAGACAGGATCCTTATTGACAGGGAGATAAAGGCTCTAAATAGAGGATATGAAAGATTAGGCAGCGCATTCTTCATCGTAAAGGAGGGGGAGATATACAGGATGAGGCTCAGAGATGAGCTGATGCCGAACATTGAAAACCTTTTAAAGACAGATATGAGGGATAGTCTGCTTATGACGCTCAGCGTCATAGCCTTGAGGCGCAAGATGAGGGAATCAGAGCTGATGAAGGCGCGGGGAAGCATCGCCTACCAGCATGTAAGAGAACTTGAAAAGAGAGGCCTCGTAATAAGCTCCCGCGAGGGCAGATACAAATTCGTCCGCCTGTCGCCGCAATTCTATGAATATTTTGATATCAAGCGGGAAGAGTTGAAGGATATAACGGAAAAGATCGAAGAAGAGGAGAAACTCAAGGGCAGATCTATAGAGTACACTGGGAACTAAAAGGCCACAGGCTTTCTGTCGACTGTCTTTTCCTCTTTGTCCCTGCCCGCTGTGTTTGACCCGCTAGGAGGAGCCTGCGTCTGAATCTGCTCGTCTTTCTTAACGTCTGCTGTCGGCACACCTTCATTTTTTATGCCCTCTATCACAGCCCTTATGCTGTCTGCAGTTTCAGAGAAGGCCGCATCATCAAATTTCATGGGCTCCCAGGTGTACGCCACCTTATCCTCATCGAACCTCGGGATTATATGCAGCAGGGCGTGCGGGTTGTAATTTCCCTTCAAGAGCTCCTTCGTATATAGTATATCTACGCCTGACGGACCCTGTGACAGCATCAGTGAATAACCTATTGCCCTAGCTATGGACAGAAGATATATGTAATCCTGCTGAGGCATCTCATACAGCGAATTGTAATGCTTCTTCGGTATAAGGAGAGTATGGCCCTTGCTGGCGGGATTTATGTCAAGCACACCTATGAGGAAGTCATCCTCGTAGACTATATAAGATTTCGTTGACTTAGATGCTATCGAGCAGAATATGCATGGTCTCTCTTCCATGTGTACCCCTATATCTTGACCAGCACCCTTATCTTCTCCAGATCCGAATTTATCTTGGAGATATGGCTAGACAGCAGTTTCGCCTTCTCGTGCACTTCCACGTCCTTAGTCGTCTCAAGCGCTGACCTCAGCAGGTAAGCATTCAGGGAAACCGCATTCAGCTGCTCTATCAGCAGGCCTATCCCAAGTTCCTCTTCTCCATCCATGGATATACTTAGCATATGCATATATTTAACTATTGAAAACCTGGAAGCCATCAAAAAATCGCTGTTTAGACCCTCTGGATATGAATATACCTAAAAATGAATTATACAGTTGGGAAGCCCAAAAGGCGGAGCAGTTCAATCTATCTTCACCAGCGAGACCTGCCCTGTCTGGCCAGGCCTGTTGACAACCTTCGCTTTTCCCTCTGAAGTTTCGAGTATGCTGCCCTTTGTTATTATGTTCATCCTTGAATAGGACCTGTTCGCCTGGTTCTCAAGGACCCTGATGATCTTTACTTTCTTATGGCTCTTCGCCTTTGGATCATACATGTTTCCTTCGTCGATATACAACGGCCTGGATTTGAAGCTGCCGCCTCTGACCCTGATCCTTATCAGCTCTTTCTTCCCCACTTCGATGGGTTTTACTAGGTCAACGAACTCAAACTTTCTCTTGTCTCTTCTCTTTCCTTTCTCTCCGCCTGTCCTCTTCCTCAAGGTAGGCGAATTAGTATTGCCCATACAGCTCAATATTATATCCCTATCCTTTAAAAAGGTTAAGCCAAGCTGGAATGAAAGCCAGGAACTGCATATTTATAAGGCAGTGGTGATATACAAGACTATGCTGAAGGACGGTTTAGTGATGAAATTAAGCCGTGTATCATGGAGGGATGATTATGGCAAAGGTGACTGTCACCATATGTGATATCTGTAAGCAGAGGATAGCCACGAAGACCTGCCCGGTGTGCGGAAAGGATCTATGCGAGGCTGACACCAAGACTTTCTCAGTCGATGTAGGATTGAGGTTCGGACCAAGGGTCGAAATCTACAGAGGGTTCATGTGTGAAGAAGACTACAGGAAGCTTGAAGGCAACCTTGGCAAGACCCTAGGGAACCTGAGCGAGACGATAAAATCACAGATTGAGGACGTGATAAAACAGAGCGTGCAGTAGATCGGCTTGGGAAGATGGCTGTATACCGGATAATCTGCCCAGTCATAAGACTTATAAATTTACCGCTGTCTATTATGCTTATTCCCCGCATAGTCTAGCGGCAAAACGTCCGGCTGTAGAGATTTTTGAGGGCTGCTATTGCAGTGCGATGAGAAGTTCCAGTCGACGCTGAAACCGGAAGTTGGCGGTTCGAATCCACCTGCGGGGAATTTAGTCTTTTTGGATGTGCATCAGCGGCTTATGAATATGAATTTCCTCTCCTCTTTTTTGTCAAGTATGCAGAAGCCAAACCTCTCGAACTGAATGATATCTCCCTGCTCCAGGCTGTTAACGCTAGCCTCGGCCAGCCCCTCTACCGTCCTGATACTCTGGGAATTGAAGGAAGCATCCTCATTCAGAAGATTCCCGACGAAGAGAATGGTTATGGGAACGCTGTCATCGGTCACCCATTGAACTATCTTCTCATCGCCTCTATGCTCATACGACGTAAATTCTGCGATCACCTTCTCCTTAAGTTTGTTCTTTATTTTGACCGTGTATAACTCCTTCAGCCTTAACCTCTCCCCCTCCTTCATATCATTCACATCATCAAATGGGACGTAAAACTTCTCCTTCACATGCAGCACTCTATAACCCAGGTCCTCAGATGGATGAAATCTCAAATGTACATCCTTCTCCTCTGCGCCTTCCACATCTAGAGCGATTGGAGAGGGAACGAAAAACATCCTCTTGGTCTTCGGATCGAGTATCCTCCTATTCAAAGTCAACAGAAGGTCCCAGCTGTAATTGTGGGAGGAGGTGGAATACCTTGATCTCAATGTGAAGTCCTTTATGGCCTCCGGCTGTATCCCTCTCCTCCTCACCGCTGAGATGGTGGGAAGGCGGATATCCTCCCAGCTGTCGATCTTCCCCTCTTTGATCAGCGCCCTTATCTTTCTCTTTGAGAAGGGGGTGCCCTCAAAATTATACCTTGAGAACTGTATGACCTGCGGAGGCTCAAACTTCAAAAGCTTCCTAATGTAGTCCTGCAGAGTCGTCTTGAACTCATTGCTCCTCAGGACATGCGTCACGCCGCATATGTAATCTTCGACTACGTTCGCAAAGTCATACAGGGGCCAGAGATGGTAGGGTTTGTAGCCTGTCTCTATCACTCTAAAGATCGAAGGATCCCTGAGCGCGAAATCCCTGCTCTTCATGTCTATCTTCAGCCTGACGGTCGCCTCCCCCGGCTTGAACCCCCCTTCCTTTGCTGAATTGAAAAGAGATATATTCTCCTCAATGCTTCTTGATCTGCATCTGCACTCCAGGCCCTTGAATCTGTCATCTTTTATCTTTCCCTGATCGCATGTGCACACGTAGGCTACGCCTTCCTTTATCAGCTTTTCCGCGTAGGAGTAGATGACGTCCATGTCGTCGCTCACGAACTTCTTCTGGTCCCATCTTATGCCGAGCCATTCATACCCGCTCTCAAAGCTGTCTATGAACTCCTGTTTAACCAGGTTCGGATTGGTATCCTCAAACCTGAGCCATAACATGCCATTATACCTCTCCTTGTACAGGTAGTTTATCATACCGGAGATGGCATGGCCGAGATGCATGTAGCCTGAAGGCTCTGGAGGCAGCCTTAGAACGACTTTATCCCCGACGTTCGGCAGGGGCCTCAGGTCCAAGGTCTCCTCCCTCCTCTCCCCGGCGAGGTTAATATTCAGCTCGTCAGCCCTCTTCATCTGGAGGTCTATGCTCATTGAGTTAACTTTATCAACTATCTCCTCCACTGATCTTTTCAGAGCGTCCAACTCGTTCAGCAATGTTCTGTCTGAACCTATAAGCTTGGATAGAACAGCTTTCCCCTCGGCTTTCCCTCCATGCTCAAGGGCATTTTTCACCGCTATCTTCTCTATTTCAATCTCATTCACCATAAGGCACCGCCTGTAAACCCTGCCAGTCTCAAGGGATCCATTCGGCATGGACTGGTGCTACAGGCATGCACATTTAGAATCCCTGCGCATATTTATTGATATCTTGATCTGCCAACTTACAAATATTGGAATGACTTATAAAAAACCGGCTGTGGATGTTCCCCTCTCATCGATGTGATCCCGGTATACTCATGATTTGAAGCCCGTGTCCTTTCTTGTCCAAAGGACGATGGATCCTTTCCTGCTCGCATTGTTAAGATATTTAAGAATCGGCTGCCTAAAGACACCTATGAGATTCTATGATCTGAGCGGATATTTTTCGAAGTTGGAGTCCACAACCAAGAGACTAGAGATGTTTGATATACTGTCTGAGGCTCTGTCTAAGGTATCTGCGGAGGAGATAGGCAAAGTCGTCTACATGCTGCAGGAGATGCTCCTGCCTCCTTTCTTCAACGTCCAGCTAGGGATAGCCGATAAGATGGCTGAGAAGGCGATCAGCAAGGCATACGGCGCCAGTGTAGAGAAGATAGAGAGGGAATACAAAAAAATAGGGGATCTTGGCTCTATAGCGGAGGAGCTGAATGAGAACAAGAGAAGCAGTATGCTCACGGTTAGCGACGTATATGGGGAGCTTATGAAGATCGCTGGGACAGGAGGGAAAGGCAGCGTGGAGGCGAAGATAAACCTGATATCAAAGCTGTTGGAGAGCTCCTCTCCCCTTGAATCAAAATACCTGATAAGGTTCATGCTTGGAAAGCTGAGGCTTGGTGTGGGAGATGCGACAATAATGGAGGCTTTATCGATGGCAAAACTCCATGATAGGAGCTTCAAGAAGGAGCTTGAGAGGGCTTTCAACCTCTGCTCGAACCTTGGCAGAGTCGCAGAAGTTTTCTACAGGGAAGGAGAGGAAGGAATAAAGAGGTTTAAAGTGGAGGTGATGGAGCCCATAAGGCCTGCGCTTGCGGAGAGGCTCCCAAATTTTGAGGAGATAATAAAGAAGCTTGGAAGGTGCGCAGTCGACCAAAAATTCGACGGGTTCAGGGCTCAGGTCCATAAGGATGGGGATAAGGTCAAAGTTTACTCAAGGAACCTTGAGGACATAACCGGATACATGCCTGAGATATCCGAAGCCGTCAGAAAGCTGAAAGCGGAGCGTATAATATTCGACAGCGAAGCCCTGACATACGATGAGGAGACCAGCACACTGTATCCCTTCCAGATAACGATACAGAGGAAGAGGAAACACAACATAGAGGAGGTCTCTAAGAGTTTTCCACTTAGACTGTTCGTATTCGATATAATGCTCCTTGATGACAGGCAGCTGATAAACGAGCCTTATATCGAGAGGAGGAAGATACTTGAGAGGATCTTTGGAGAGAACGAGACCATATCCAGATCCTCCATAATAATCACGGACGATCCGAAGGAATTCGATAAGTTCTTTGAACTGACGGTCAGCAGCGGCCTGGAGGGGGTCGTGGCCAAGAAATTGGACTCACCATACTCTGCCGGTGCAAGGAATTTCAACTGGGTTAAACTCAAAAGGTCTTACAGATCTCAGCTGAATGATACGATAGATACGGTTATACTCGGATACTTCCGCGGGAAGGGGCTCAGGGCTGAATTCGGCATAGGCGCGCTCCTAGTAGGAGTATACGATGAGAAGGAGGACGTCTTTAAGACCATCGCCAAGGTAGGCTCTGGCTTCAGCGAAGAGCAGTTCAAGACCCTGAAGAAGATGCTTGACGATGAGAAGGTCAATAAGAAACCCGCAAGGGTGGATTCCATACTATCACCGGATGTCTGGGTGGAGCCTAGATACGTGATAGCCGTGAAGGCTGATGAGATAACCCAGAGCCCGATCCATACGTGCGGGGCAAAGGACGGTGTTGGATACGCCCTCAGGTTTCCAAGAGCCGTCACATTCATAAGGACTGACAAGAAGCCGGAGGATACGAACACCGTCAGGGAGATAATCGAGATGTTCAGGGAACAGAAACATGTGAAAATCTAACATGAAGACGGCGCCTGAAAACTGTGTTGGGATGTGCAAATCAGAAGCTGCTTATTTTTAAATGCTAGCTGGAGAACCCCACTCTTTTTATAGACGGGATGAAAGCGGACGGGCTTTGTTTATTAAGTCAGCTCTTTGTTTATAGATCGAATCTCTTCTCATTCTTGATTCCTATCCCGCATGCTTTCGTCTCCTTCATTTTAAACTTGCTACTGGCATATTGATGTTATGAAATTGCTACTATTAAAGTAATATAACTTTAAATATAAGCTGTTTCCTATAAAAGTCATGGCTAGCGAACTTGAAAGTATACTTGGAACCGCGACGCCCGAAATAAGAACTAGGATAGAAAATATGTATGACTCACTCGGCAAAAAAACCGCTATCAAGGTGTCGAGGATTCTTGGGAAGTATGATAAGGAAACGGCTTTAAGAATTGCTTTGGGATTGTCATATGTTGCTAGATATACAAACGACAAAGAAGCCACGAGCGAGGCGGCAAGAACCATTGGGAAGTACAATAAGGAAACGGCTACAGAAATCGCTTGGGAATTGGCGAAAGTTGCTATAGATACGGAGGACAAAGAGAAGGTGAAGCACTTCGCTGATACAATATCGCTTGACGAGATAGTAAACACCGTCAAGAAGTATAAAGGGGGAGCAGCTGCAGAGATTGCTTGGAGATTGGAGGGTGTTGCTAGACATACAGACAAAGAAACCACAATCAAAGCGGCAAGAATCGTTGGAAAATATAATGAGGAAGTAGTAGCTGAAAGAGTCGCTTTTGAATTGTCAATAGTTGCTATGAATACCAAGGATAGAAGAGGCGTGATGTCCGCCTGTAAACTTGTGAATAAAGTCGGAATCGATGTATTTGATATACTTGATTCCAAAGACTTCGTTGAAGTGTACAAAAAGAAACTGGATGACCTGGTGGATGGGGAAGATAGTTTTGATGCTGTGGTAGCTTACCTGAGGTCTGGCAGGAAGTTGCCTTTACCAACCAAGGACAATATTGCCAACTATGATACAATCATCTCCAATTACCTGTCCAAAACGTATGGGATCAGAAAGAAACTGAATAATAACCAGATTCTGATGCTATTTTCTGTGGGAAGAGAAGAAAGAGCAGGACTGGCCGAGCTTGTGAATAAATCTCAGGAGACTCATAGGAAGTACTATTCCATAGCGGCAGACGATGGAGACGCCTCAATAGACGTCGACATCGACAAGCTCCCTTATCTTACATTGATAGCAATCACTGGTTCCAGGAACCCTGCAAAGGATAAGAAAGCCTTCGATTCCATATCGAAGATAGTGGGTGAGAAGAGTGTAAGGAAGGCAAGGGATACCTTTAATTCATGCTATAAGTCTAAGCTTATGCCTACATTGGCTGCCCTTGCAGGGGAGAACAAGACGGATGAAGCCCTGAAGATACTCAGTAAAACAAAGGATGAGGCGATAAATGATGTACTGGTATGCGCAGAGCACAGGAATATTGGTCTCGGCGGAAACGTCCTAGAAGCTGTGGAGAGCAATAACCCGCTTGACTATGACAACAGGGTCCAGATAGCCTGCGTCTACCTGCCACGGGACTATAGGAATGGGATATACGAGTACTGCAAAGACAACAGGTTTACCCTTGTCAGGTACGATATAGGCGGAAGGAGCCTTGGAAGTGCCATATGC
>JAPDMB010000017.1 GCA_025920305.1 Candidatus Parvarchaeota archaeon
AAGATGCCTTTCCATCTGTACAGGACCAGCCAGCCCGCCGCTAGGTAGAGTATGCCTATGAGTCCTGCATCGCCCGGGCCCAGATATTTTGACAGAAGGATGACGATGAGCATGAACCCGACCAGGAAGTACAGAAGCACGATGACCATCACGCCTATCTTCTTGTCTCTGCTGAGGCCCTCGCCTGTCATACCGGTCCCTCCTGTCTTATAGCCTCGATTATATCCCCGTTTGAAAACCTCGTAGAAGAAGGGAGGTAGTTCCTGAACATCGAGAACCTGTAATCCATCAGGATTATCGTGCACCTGTCCTTTTCAGATCTTACGCCCCTCCCCGCCGCCTGCATCGTCTTTATCATGGACGGAAGGACCTGCGCGTATTCGAACCCTCTTCCGAACTTCGACTGATAGTAGTTCTGCAGCGCCTTCAGCCTGACCGAGGGAGGCTCGAACGGGACGCCGACCACTATTATCAGCTTCACGCTGTTGTTCTCAACGCCGATGCTCTCCGAAAAACTGCCTCCGATTACGGAGAGGAGGACGGTGTCCTGCCCCTTCAGCCTGCTGAGTATGGAATTCTTCTCCTCCCTCGTCATCCCCTGCCTCTCCTTTATTATGTTCCCTGCCCCCTCCATCAGCTTTGATATCCTTTCCATGAAATCGTAGGAGGGGAAGAAGACTATCGCGCTCCCGTTGAAGCCCCTGACGAGCCTCCTTATATTGCCTGCTATGACAGACATCTGCTCATCCCTGCGGGAGAACTTTGACGTCACGCTCATGTCATTCACCACAAGCCTGTTCTTATCGACGAACGTGTCGGCTATGTCAAGTTTCTTCGCATCCTCCAGCCCCAGGAGGTCCGCAAAGACGTCCATCGGCTTCAGCGTCCCGCTCATGAGAATCGCAGACGAGAACTTTGAGATAACATCCTTTGCTCTGTCAGACGGGTCCAGAGAGTATATGTTCAGCTTTGCCCTATCATTCTCATTTGAGACGTACTGAAGGTATGACTCATCGGAGTTGAGAAGGAGCTGGACCACCTTCTTAAGCGTGAACGACGGGGGAATGGAACTTCTGCTCTCTCCGGCTTCGACTATCCTGTCGATGGTATCGATATCTTCGGCTGAGAACAGCCCGCTGAAATCGACCGCTTCCTCCCTCTGCACCTCCTTCATCCTGTCTATTATCTTCTTCACCTTCTCCGCCAGGTCCCTCTCCCCATATCTCATTATCTCCTCATGCGCCCTCTCCAGCGTCCTGAGCGAGATGGAGGTAGAATTTATATCCTGTATCCTGCTGTGCAGGTTGTGCGCCTCGTCTATCACCAGGACAGTGTCCTCAGGGACTATGTTCAGCTTTGACATGAAGCTGCTGGATATGTCCTCATTGAACACATGCGAATAGTTCGCTATGACCACATCCGCGTCTTTGCCGTAGAGCATCGACAGTTCGTACGGACAGACGCTGAATCTCTTGGAGGTCTCTATGCAGTCGACCGGATCGGAGACGTCGAACTGCAGCGCGTTCATGGTGGACGGCTTGAGGCTCCTGTCCCTTGAATAGGTGTTCGAATAGAACCTGCATGCGCCCTGCTCCCTGACGACCCTGCAGAACTCCGAGAAGAGGGAGGATTCTATGTTGTTTTCAAGGAGGCACATCGACTGTTTTCCATTGATGCCGATGAACTTCACGTTCGAATTTGAGGAGGCATTTATCGCCTTTATCGTATCATAGAATATCTTCTGATGGGTATGTTTGGACGTGAGGACAAGTATCCTCTTTCCCAGTGGCTTTGAGGCTTCCAGCGCGCCGAACATCGCAGCCGCCGTCTTCCCCAGGCCTGTGGGGGCGTTTATCATCAGCTTTGCGCCGCTGTTCACCGTTTCCACCACAGTGTCGATGATCTCCCTCTGGCCTGGTCTCAGCTCCTTGAATGGAAAGTTGAACATATCTTCTAATCACTAAGTAGAAATTCCTTGTATTTATTGAGATATGCATGGATAGATTATATACGGTCTCGATTGCTTAAAGAGGAAAGCAGAGGGATTCAGGAAGGCTGCAAGGCCGCATATAGAAGCTGCTCGGGACATAGGATAGGTTCATAAAATATATCATGATTTAGCCGGAGGCTTCTGCAAAGATTTCGGGGTCTCTCCGCCGTGCCATGTCAGCCTCGGCTTTATCTGCACCGGATATATCCTCTCCGAGTTGTCGTCCATTATGATGCACGCCCCTGGAAGCTTTGGGAGGTTTGCCAGGTACCTCTCTATCGCCGATGACATGTAGGTCTGCATGACCTGATTCAGGGCGTCTATGTCTATCTTCGCCGTCACATGCTGGGAGATTATGATATCTGACTGAGTTATTATGTCCGTGTCCAGCTTCCCGGGCTGCTGCGTGGCTATGACAAGTCCTATCCCAGGCTGTCTTCCCTCCTTCACGAGCCTCGTGAGCTCTGGGGAAGCCGCTGTGACCCCTCCGGCCGGAAGGAACTCATGCACCTCATCTATGAACATCCATACCAAGGGGATCGTCTTCCTCGCTTCCTCCACGATCTGGTTCATCTCATTCATCTCCTCCTTCCTCCTCTGTATCTCCCTTATCTCCAGCACCTTCCTTGAAAGGAGGCCGATGACCAGCGCGCGTATGCTGAAAGGCCCGGAGGAATGGGAGTATAGGCTTATATCCAGTATGTTTATATATGCCGGCTTCAGGAGCTCCTCGATGTTCGTGCCTTCCTTCTCAAACAGCCCCCAGTCCTTCGCAGATTCGAACCTTCCTATGCAGACGTCCTTGACGGTGTCCGGTGCGAGCTGGGACTTCATCGCCTCGGTTATGTCATCTATCCCGAAATTCCTGTTCGATTCCTTCAGGTCCGATATTGTCCGCTCTATCAGCACCCCCTCCTCGCTGTTCATCGAGAAGCCGAATATGTCCGCCCATTCGACCGGCGATATATCCGAGACTGAGATCGAGAAAGGCTCGTCGATCATCGTCGGATTGTCCTCCTTAAGTCTTTCAAAGTATCCCTTCGGCACGAAGACCCTCACGTTCGTGAATGCCTTCGGCTCCTCGCCCCACCGCTTCAATATGTCCGCCTCCCTGTAGTTCGGGCTCTTCATCGTCCAGAAGATCCCCATCGTGTCGATTATCAGGGACGTTATGTTGTTCGCCACCTCTGGAGGGGCGGAAGCCAGAGCCTCCGCGATGACCCCCATCGTATAGCTCTTCCCCGAGCCCCTCTTCCCGGCTATCAGGATCACATGCGGTCTTAACATATCGAGGAGTATCTGGTTCCCCAGGCTCGTCGTCACGCCCATCGTTATGTACTGCTTGCCTATCAAAGACGAAGCGCTTGAACCGTAATTCTCCAGGTCCTTGTCATTCCTTCCGATGATTATCTCGTATGCCATGTCCTTCAATGATTACTATATATCCTAAAGTTATAAGCTTTAATGGATGAGAGATATGTTAAAGTATGGGATTTGGATACTCTGATCAGCGGACCTTATCGCTACTTTAGATAGAGTTTCCAGAGCTTTAAATTGTATACACCTGTAAGGAAGATGAAGAACAGCATGACCAGCACGAGCGTTATGCCGGAGAAGACCTCCCATACGATCGGCGTCTGCACATAGAAACTCAGCAGGAAGTTCAGCACGAAACCGACCGCCAGCAGAACCGCACCGATCGATAAGGACATGAAGGCTGCTGTGAACCTCCTCGCGTTGTTGAACATCATCGCTCCGAATATCCGGTTGAAATGGTCGACTGAGGATACTCGCACGATCTTCAGGCGGAAATACTCGAATACGGCGATGGCTATGATTGTACCGATCCCCGCTATGAAAGAGAGGATGGTGTAGAAGAGTGGCAGCAGATTCATATAAACCTCCTGAACCTCGAGTACCAGAAATGCAGCTGCATCACCGCGAAGACAGCACTCAAGAGCCCGAAGACAAAGCTTACAAAGTAAAGGATGAAATCCAGGTTATTCACCGGGACGTCTCCATCTATCATATATTCGATCAAGGAGACTGCGCCTGTTAGAAAGACAAAGAGCGCGAAGTAAACCAGCATGGACACCTTCCTCCTCTCTGGATTCAAAAGCATCGAGGTCATAGGGGCTTTATCTTCCCTGTGCTTGAACAGGACGCGGAGGATTATCATCGCGTAGTACGCCCCTATAAGTCCAAGGATAGCTAACAGGGCAAATATCACCTTCTCGCCCAAGAATATCGATAATTCAATCATATCTTCGTCTTTCTATATGCAAATATCAGCAGGATGAGGAAGATGAGCGCTATCGCCCCGTCCCCGAGCATGTTCATCCTTAGAAACGGGCTGGAAAAGGCGCGGGAGATCAGGATCAAACTTGCGATGGAGGAGGCTGCCTTGCCTGCGACCAAGGGCGCCATCATGTACCAAAATCTCTCCGGGTTTATTGCCAGCAGAAGGGACAGAGATGAAACTGTAGTCATGAACGCTATCGATAGAGCATACCAGAGGGAGGAGGAGTTGGATATCGCCGCCCCGCCAAAGCCCGCAGGTTCGAATATGAAAAGAAGCAGGAAGACGACGAACAGGATGAAGGCTATCGACGACAGAATCCTCACTATAAACCAGAAATTTATCCTCATATCAGCCACCCAATTCCTTATTTATACCATCCGCTATTATTAAGCTTAACGCATTTATCGTGAGCTGCGGATTTAGTATCGTGGAAGCGGGCATCATAGACGCGTCAGCCACATAAAGGTTAGATGTGCCGTATACCCTGCCGTCCTTATCCAGGACGCCGACGTCCTTGTCGCTGCCCATCCTGGCGCTCGACATGGGGTGATATCCTGCCAGCCTGAAACTGTTCGAATGAAGACCCTCCAGACTTCCCACCACCTCGCTCATGCTATCCACATATTTTGGCCTCTTGAGCAGAAGCAGCACCTTCTTCGCGCCTGCAGAGAACAGTATGTTCGATGACAGTTCTATGCCTTTCTTGATCTTTTCCAGATCTCCATCGTTGACATTGTAATCGCCTAAACCTATCAGTGTCCTCTTGACTTCGCCCTCGCCTTCATCGCTTGTCTGCACGCCTAGGGTCGTGAAGTAAGGGAGCTCCTTGAAATCATGAAGGGGCAGGCCTTCAGTGTAGCTAAGGGCAGGAGGAGGAAAGGTCGCCAGCAGAACTGTATGCCAGTCGTTTATGAGGTCCTCGACGGCGTAGGACTGCATCGTCCCCCTCCATGCAAAGACCTTTTCCTCCATCAGACCGGCCACGGCAGCCATTGGATGAACATGCAGATGCTTCCCAAGGTTCTTATTCTTTACACCAGATATTGAGAGCAGACGAGGTGTATGGAATGCTCCGGTGGAGACGACGACTGCCTTCGCTGATATCTCTAGATCATTCCCGCCTATGTTCACCTTCACACCGGCAGCCTTCCCTTCCTTTATGATCACCTTCTTCACATCCGCGGATGTGAAGATCTCCACCCCTTTGGCTACAGCATCCGACAGGAAGGTCAGCCTCATATCCAGCTTTCCATGATACGGGCAGCCGAATGCGCACTCCCCGTTTCCATAGCATGTGCCAAGCGGCCTGCTCGTGGCATGGTGGACCAAGCCGAGCTTCTCCGCCCCTCTCCTCACGATCATAGCATTGTTTCCGAGCAGCTCATCCGGTACTCTCATGACATTCAGCCTCTTCTCCACCTCTGCGTACGCCGAATTCAAAGCATTGGAGTCGATGTTTATGCCTGCCTGCTTGCTCCAGTTGGTCAAACCGAATTGAGGCATCCTATAAAGCGTGCCGGAGTTCAGCGTGACTGTGCCGCCCAAGACCTTCCCTATGGGGATCGTTATGGAAGGGTTCCCGTTGACGAACGTCAGCCCGCTCTCCCAGAAGTACTTCGTTCCCCTGTTGATCGGAAGATCGTTTAGGAACTCCTCCTCAGTCGGTTCACTGCCCGCTTCAAACACCGCTACGCTTAGATTATGCTTTGACAGCTCGTAAGCTACCGCTGCTCCCCCTGCTCCGCTGCCGACTATCACCACATCATATCTATCCTTCGGTTTGCCTTCATGCGAAAGCTTTTTTGAGGGCTGGAACTTTGCTACCGGTTTGAGCGTGCTCCTGTGCTGGTAACCTATCGCTTTCGCTCTGTTTTCATCGACGTATGCCCAGCCGGATATATAATACCCGAGCAGGAAGATTATGTCACCGAGGAAACCTTCTCTGTTCTTCTCCAGCCAGTCCATGCGCTCATGCTCATTCAACTTTGTGAAAGTATTGAACTTTGAGATCATCGGTGCCATGTCTAGGATCGTCGATGCAAATTTGAGGAACTTCGCCGCACCCTTGTCCAAGGACTTTTTGCTCTCCTCATAATTGCCGGAGACCACATCCTCTCCAAGTTCGGCTTTTGATATCGCCGAAAGGACCCTCTCAGTTATATCCATATACACGATATAATAAGCTTCACATTTATTTAAACCTGAAGCCCCGCTCAAAGCTTAAAATACGAAAATCCCTTATATTCATATGGTTCCTCTACCGATACACGTATTCGTGACAGCCTGGCTGTTCTTAATGTTCTCCGGGATGGTCTTCGCATCAGTTATAATAATCAGGATATTTCTCTCGCTGGTAAGGCACAGAAACGACAAGGCCCCCCTTCTTTTCTTCTCCCTGCAGAAGGACGAAGCTATAAAGGAGCTCAGGCTGCTCAGGTATTCTGCGTTCTTCATAATATTGACGGGAATATTCACCTTCATCTCTTCGCTTTTCTATCCAAAATATGGATGGATGGTCAACTATGACATAGGCACGGCTGTGGCTATGACCACTGCGACCGTTGCGACTATAGCAGTAGGGGTGGGATTCTTCGTCTACTACAAGTGGTATAAATGGTTCGCGAGGTTCCTATGAACGCTGACACGATTGTGATGATATATGGGTACATCGCTATCCTCTCCTCGATAGCCATAGCTGTAGGGATAATGCTGATAAATTCCAGGCTGAAGAAGAACCCGGTTGTGTTTCTGTCAAAGTTCTACACCGAGAAGATAGACCGGCAGATATACGCCTTTTTGTCCCTCTCCATAGCATCGGTAGTCGGAGCCGTAGGATACGCAATATCTTTCGCAATGTCAATCTACAACCCTACGCTTCTGTTCTGGAGATACCCGACCCTCGCCGTGCTCATACTGATAGCGCTGTTCTATTTCCTATTTATCCCTAGAAACTCAAAGATGAAACTTTCCTAGAATCTTTAAATACAAGCTGGCTTCTTTCATATCTTATGGGACACAAGGAATTCTTCCTCTCGCTTTCGAAGGATGGATCTGGTCTTTGGATCAGGTTCCTTCTCTCCAAGAAGGATGAAGCGGTCCCATCCTTCTCCATCTCATACTTTGACGAGAGAGGAGCGCACGGCGAGAAAAGGGTATATGGAGGGGGCGAATACGTATTTACAGAGGATGGGCCAATTATAATGGGCAGAAACGAGCTAGATCTGAACTCAAATACCCTGACCGGCAGTCTCGACGCTGGTAAGTCCGAATATAAGATAAGCTGGTCTAAGAAGGAGGACAAGATCAACGCAGTCTCCGGCCTGGAGAGAATACTTGACCTGAGGTCGAATTATACCCTTCTCACACCTTTGGCTGTGTTCGAAGGATATATCGGTCACTCCGGCAACCAGATCAATGTTGATGGCTATAAAGGGATGATCGGATACATCTCACAGCCGGATTATCTGAGGAAATGGACATGGATGCACATGTCTGGCTCTGAAGAGGATCCAGATATGTGGGCGGATGTGCTCGTCACCGACATAAGACTCATGGGCAGGAACGTATCACTGCTTTCAGCCAGAATCGATGGAAATCTGATCAAAACCAAACTTATGCCACTTACCTTCGAAGGGAAAACATACATATCCGGCATACATGGGGATATAAAGGTCAAAGGGGAGAATATCTCTGTGGATGCGGAAGCTATTCCAAAGAAGACGATAAAGGTTAAGTATGACGCCGTCAAGAGGTACGATGCGTTCTGCTATAATTCGGAGGCTGCGGATGTGAGTCTAAGATACCATGGAAGGAGCTTCACTTCAAACTCTGGTTTCTTCGAGCATGGCACTAGAGAGAACATAGGAGGATTCACTGAGATCAACGCCGAAAGAACTGGGGATGGGAGCTGAGGATGCCTGATTTTAAATTTATATGTATGGAATACTTAGATATCCCTATAGAATAGGAGGGACTTTATGCAAAACTTTGTCGATAGGGTGGCTGAGAATGGGAAGGAGTTCATATTCAAGCTTCGCAATGGGACAAAGGTCGGCTCCGCAAGGAGCGTCTCTGAATTCATCAGCAGGATAAGGAGCCTGCCGATCGAATCGATCGAGTATCATGCATCGAACCATCACTTCGAGCCGTGGTTCAGGTATCTCAAATTAAATGATGTGGCTGACAAACTAGGCAGGCTGAACTCCAAAGGCGAAAGGCTGAGACAGGATATACTTAACCTATTTAGATGAGTATAATGATTACTCCATCATAGTGAAGTATTTATATAAGTTATTTCCATTGATTTGTGTATATGGCAGATATAAATGAGATACTTCCGAATGGAGATATCGTACCCCATAGCGAATACAGTGATAGGGTTAATAAGAAACTCGATTCGCTGCTGAAGATGATCGGTAGGTATAAAGACGAGCATGACAGGAGGAACCCTGCCCATTACGGAACGTCGGAGGCGGCTTACCCATACCGTTTATTCGAAGGCTCTATGTATCATGGGACTGATGTCGCTGGGATAGACCGGCTCTACCCGTCTGCCTATGATAACTCAATGGGGCTGGGAGTCTATTTAGCAGCTGATAAAGGGACTGCAGAGCTGTTTGCAAACAACGTATACGCCATACATAAACTGCGGGGAGAGAAGGTGGGAGAACCGGTGGTCTATGAGGCGAAAACCCGGAGAAAACTTGCACTACTAGATCTTACGAAGGACGAACTGTTCAAGGACGTCGTCGCAGATTTCCGGATCTACGTGAACCGCTACGGCCATGAGGCTGCTATAGATAATTCTGCTAAGTCGATGGCGGACAGAGCGATGTGGGAGGGGAAAGTCCTGGATGACATGGGCAGGTTCGTATTCTCCGCTTTCCCTGAACAGTTTACAGAGTTCTTATATAGGAGAGGATACGACGGAATAATAAATGGAGGGGAAAATTCTAAGTACGCTCCCTTTGATAAAGGAGTAGGGACGTACACTCAGATCGTGGTCTTCAACCCTGAAGACATAGAAATAAAGGGAAGCTACAAACCAGAGTCAAAGATATAGATACTTGACCTCATCCAGATACTGCTTGTCAAGCCTTGCCTTTGCAAAATGATATATTATCGAGGCGCTGCTTGAAGTATCTGGGTAGTTCTTATATAACACTTTTATCTCATTGGTGTATAACCACAGCGATCTCTCTTTGAAATCAAAGGCGTACACCGGCGCGCCGAGGTTTTCAAGGAATTCCTGCAGTCCTGAAAAGGTGAGTTCAAAATCATTGACCATGCGCGTAAAATCGTCCTTGTTTATTAGGTAGGCGGCATTTGAGCGGCTTAGGAAGAGATATCTATCATTGACCTCCACCGCTTCAGCTTTGAACAGATCCAGAAGGGTTGTCGGCTTCTTATCCTTGAGTCTATCATCTCGCTTTGAACCCGCCTTCGGATCGCCCTCTGCACCGGTTTCTGACGCCGTATCACCTGGAGAAGTCAAAGTCACCATATAATTACTATTGAAAACTCTAAAATTTAAACTTGTTCTCTTCCCGCCCGCCATTGGATAAATCATCGGCAGGCCCATCCTTATGTAGTTTTATATGTTTGCTGCAATAATAAATTTAAGATGGATATGAAAAAGGAAACGGAGGACGTGCTGAGGGAGATCGGCGCATCGGAGGAGTACGCCCAATCTTACGAAAACTTCATGGAAGAGATCGACAGGTATGTCATCGACAAAGCCGTGATAACACTTACGCCTGGCAAAAAATGGAACATCACAAGGGACAGGAAAGGCGAACTGCATTTCAGGGCGGAGAGACCGTATGACGGATCGTTCCCAAGATTCTTCCTCGCTTCGCTGAAAGCGGAGAAGGCGATCGGGATCGTTTTAAGGTCTTTCACGAGAGCCATAGATATTGGCAGCGGCTTGCCCATAGTAGAGCTGCGCAGTTATCTTGTCTATGAGGAGGATGGCTCAGTCAAATATGAGCAGTCAAGCGCAAGGCAGATGGCTGATGCCTATAATACCAATAGTATGACAGGAGAGAGATTGCCGCTTGAACCGGCCATAATATACTGCGGTCCGAAAGGAGATTATCTGGGCCCCGACTTAAATCCGATATTATATAGATGAGACTAAAAGGAGATCCTCTCTTGATGACTTCGATGACTATTTATCCCTGCGGGAGCTCTCGTTCGGCAATGGAGAGCAGTCCGCGTCTACATCCTTATCAGCGGCACCATCATCTCATCCGCTGAAAGGCCGCCGTGGCTTGACGCCATGTGCTTCTCCCTCTCCTTGCCCGTGAAGTCGTAGGTGTAGTCATACGCCTTCGTATCCATGGGGACGGCTGATAGATCCGGATAATCTATGCCTTCGGACGGCCTGCCGCCTCCCAGCAGTTCGAATGTTCTCTCCCTGCCGAATATCTTCAAATTATACCTTGAGAGCTCTCTGTATATGTTATACCTCGTCCTGAAGAATAGAGCCCTCCCATCCCCGTATGGAGGGATAT
>JAPDMB010000018.1 GCA_025920305.1 Candidatus Parvarchaeota archaeon
CTTAAGCACTAAATCTTCCATTTATTATTATGAAAATCTGTATTTAAAAACATATCGGTTTTAGATATCTAGTTGAGATGTCTATATGCATACGACTTAAAACACGGCTGCTATAGGTTCGAATGACTGGGGATCAGTCAACCTTTTCCTCTTTGAAATCATAATCATTTATCCTATCCTCCCTCTTCTTGTGCCCCTCTGCGATGGATTCTGTATGATACTTGCCCTCTAAACTCGATAAGAAAGAGATGTCCTCTTCCTTTAACTTTATATTGACAGAGGCTATATTCTCCTCCATATGCTTCGAACTGCTTGCCTTCGGTATGGGGAAGGTATTATCCCTGCTGAGCAACCATGCAAGCGCGATCTGAGCGGCGCTTGCCTTGTATTTATGTCCTACCTTAGCAAGGTCATCCAAAAGGCTCTTATTCCCGAAGATCTTGCCATGCGATAGAGGACTGTAGGCTATTATAGCCGTATCGTTAGCCTTACAATAGTCGAACATCCCGCTGGTCTCTATGTCCCTCGTAACTATATTATACTCGACTTGATTCGAGACTATCTCATGCTTTCTCATGACTTTCTGCGCTTCTTTCAGTTCGTCCAAAGAAAAATTGCTAACACCGATGTATCTTATTTTGCCGTCGTCTGCCAGCTCTTCCATCGCAGCCATCGTCTCGCTTATCGGGACGGATCTATTTGGCCAGTGAAGCTGGTAGAGATCAATATAATCCGTATGCAGCCTTGATAGACTGTCTTCGCATGCTTTGATCAGGCTATCATGGTCGAAATGCGTCGGCCACACTTTGCTGGCTATGAACAGTTTCTCTCTATCAAAGCTGCTTATAGCTTCTCCTACGATCGGTTCTGTCCCGTATATCTCGGCGGTATCTATGAAGTTTATACCTCTGCTGATAGCATACTGAATCGATCTTATATTTTCAGCCTTGTCTTGGCTTAGCTGCCATGTACCCACGCCTAAAATTGAAATTTTCCTCCCTGTTTTATCAAACTCTTTGAATTCCATCGTATAACTATGAGTGCAGAACTTTTATACTTTTAGGGGGATCTGCAGCCTTCTATGAAGGGGAGGATGTCTGATCAGCGCCTCTTGCCTTTCAGCTTCGCATCTCTTATTATCCTTATCGTAGGAATAAGAAGTATTTGGAAGCTGCCGACTATAAAAAAGTACACACCGATTGAATAATCCATGCCTGGCAGGAACTGTATGCTTCCTAGGAGGAATTCCAGCCCTATCATAAGATCGTTTATCATCCCTATTTTAGCGTATTTTTCTTTTATTTTCTGTGCTCTAGAATAGACCCTCCCATTCATTATACTCTAATGATACGCCAGTTTAAATATCTCTCTTTTACAAGCTTTTTATTAGTCGGCTTATTTGATATTTTATGGATTTATACCATGCGTTCGAAGCAGGCTGGGGCATATTCGAGCTACTTAATGTAGGGCTCGTGGTCTTAGCCTCGCTGTTTGCCGTCTATATCCTTTTGAAACGCAGGAAAACCAGAGTATTATTCTTCGCGTGGGCATTGGACATCAAAAGGTCTAGAAAGGACATGGACTTGCTCCTAACAGCGACGATTCTATTCGTATTGGTATTCTCGATATTTACGGCTGGGGAGATGCTAAATCAGCTCGCATATATAATAATAGCTCAGATAGCAGGTTTGATGTCCTACCTTTTGATATCCTATGTCATATTCCGATGGCTTAGACTGTTCTTGAGGTTTGTATGATCTATGGAAAATTTATGGACGAGGCGCTGGTGAGATATGCTGCTAGAGATTGAGGGGGTGCTGGCGTTGATGGTCGGTGTATTCGTACTTATAGCCATACTGAGGTTCATAAAATATTTCTACAGAGATGTGAATCTGTCATTATCAAGGATCAAGCTTTCAAATACGACACCAAATATCTTCATGCTCTTCCTCCTGGCTAATTTAGTGCTATTTGTGCTTTACTCCTTCTCCGCCGGCCAGGAGAACATAAAATATGGACTGCTGGGAGTGATCATATACACATCCATATTCGGACTTTTCTTCCTAATGATGTCAAATATAATAAAAGGGAGGAAACTAAACAGAGCTTGATTCTAAAATGATCGGTATCTTATAACCGCAGTACTTGCACTTTCCATCAGCTGTCAAGTTCAATTCCAGAGTGCTGAAAATATCGCGCTTTACTACGGCCTTCCCGCAATTTGGACAGTATGTATTCTGCCTGTCATCGCCGGGCACGTTGCCGATGTAGACATATCTCATTCCCATCTCCCTAGCTAGATCATAGTGCTTCTTTAGGGTGTTTAATGGCGTCTCCGGAAGGTTCAAAAGTTTATAGTCTGGATGGAACCTCAAAAAACTTACTGGGGTATCTTCGCCGGAGATATCCTTTATGTTTGAGACCATGTTTTTCGCATCCTCTAAATTGTCCCCTATCTGCGGGACTACCAGGTCCGTCACTTCAACATGGATCCCTTTCTCCTTCATCCTCTTTATCGTATCGAATATGGGCCTTGCGCCATTGACTGATATGTACCGCCTATAGAACTCGTCATTTCCGTTCCCTTTGAAATCTACGGTGGCAAAGTCGAGGAAATCGGCTAAAACTTCTATCGCTTCCGGTGTCTCATACCCGTTCGTAACGAATATGTTTATCAGGCCTTTCTTCCTAGCCAGGACGCCTATGTCCCTCGCATACTCCAGGAATATGGTCGGTTCATTGTAAGTGTATGCGATCCCCCTGCAGCCGTATTCTACGGCCATGTCAACGATCTCCTGCGGGGTCATCTCTGTCCCTGATATCTCTCTCCTCTGGCTTATATCCCAGTTCTGGCAGTACTGGCATGCAAAATTGCAGCCGGTTGTGGATATTGATAGAATTTTGCTGTTAGGGAAGGCGTGCAAGACCGGCTTCTTTTCGATCGGATCTATATTCAGCGCTTCTACCTTACCGTAGGCCAAAAGTCTTATCTCTCCTCCCTCATTTTTCCTTACGCCGCAGAACCCGATCTGCCCGTCTTTCAGCACGCATCGTCTAAGGCAGACATCGCATCTGATTCTTCCATCAGGCATCTTATGTGACAGCTCCACAGCCATAATCTCTCCGTACCTCATTATGCTTCAAATGAAAGGGCATTGCTTATAAACTCATTTGAAGGCTATCATAGACGCATATCCCACTACAAATTTATCGCTGCTGCCGCCAGTCGTTGAGTCGTCGTGCCTTATCAATTCTATTCTCCCAGACAGCAGCTTTGTTATAAGCATAAGGATAGCTATCCCCCCATACCCGCAAGCTGATATGTTCTCTTTTTCTATAATGTCGTAGAAGCCGTCTAAATCTAGGGCGATTATCCTCCCTATCAGGTCCATATCTTTTTTGTGCGTGACACTGGAAGATTCATAATGATTAAAATCAGAGCTGATTATAAGTATAGCCCCATCTATATAATCCTTCAGGATCTTCGCAATATCGGCGACAGTGGCCTTTGATTGGTCTGCAAGTATTATTGGGACGATCGAAAAATCATTTTTCACGAAGTAATGTAGAAGAGGAAGCTGAACCTCGATGGAGTGCTCCGCAATGTGTTGCCCATTTGAGACTTTGAATATATCGTACTGACTTAATCTTTTTACCGTATCCGTGTCTACTTTGACATCACCGAGCGGGGTGGCCCAGTAATCATCGTCGTCTAAATATGCAGACCCGTACAAGCATTCATGGCACGGGCCTATAAGTATAAACTTCTTATGGTTAGATCCAAGGTTATTGTAGGCGGAGACAGCTGTCAAACCAGAGTATTTATACCCTGCATGCGGCACAATCAAGCCTATGATAGATTTATATTGGGCTTTATTAGGTGTATTTTTTAAGCTGTTTGATATAAATTCTATAAGCTTAGCTCTGCTGCTTGGATAAAATGACCCGGAGAAAGACATGCCTCTCATAACTATATATAATCGCATGCCCTGCTTAAATCCCTTTAAAGCTTGAAGATAGCATTCGCCGAAACTTATGCTCAGACGGCCTTGAATGACCTTTTTTTAGCTCTCATATACCCTAATATTTAAGGAGTATATCATATATTATAGTGGTGATATGGACATAACCGACCTCCAAAAGAGAGAGATCCTTCAGATCGCGAAGGAGGCGATATCTAGGTATGTCACGAACTTAGAGCGATTAGATGTCAAATATGCGCAGAAGATAGCTCCTGAATTATCCAGCAAAAAAGAGGGGGTTTTTGTTACCATCTATGTAAGTGGTGAGCTGCGCGGCTGCATAGGCTTCACCTACCCAGTCGAATCATTCCTTAAATCGCTGATAGACTCGGCGATATTATCGGCATCGGAAGACCCTAGATTCGAACCTCTAAACAAAGATGATTTAGGCAGGATGAACATCGAGGTTACCATACTCGAAAAACCGATACAAGTCGATAAGGATAAAATTCAGGAGGAGATAAAGTTGGGAGAAGATGGCTTGATCGTCTCATCTCCCTACGCTTCTGGCCTGCTTCTCCCGCAGGTGGCAGTTGAAGAAAAATTCAATCCGATGTCTTTCGTAGAAGCGACCTGCTTAAAGGCTGGTCTGAGTAGGAATGCATGGAAGGATAAAGATGTGAACATCCTAAAGTTCAGGGGACACTATTTCAGAGATGAAAGCTCAGGTAGTCTCTAAGGCGGCGAAGCCAAGTGCGCGAGGTAAGCAGAGTACCCGATATATAACCATAGTAAAGCTGCTAAGACGAATAGTATCGTCGCTATGACAAGCAGACCTTTATTCTTAGGGTAGTATAAAAGAGGGGCAGCTATTAATCCGCCCAGGCCAGTCAGGACATATCCTGCCATTGCAACAAATGGAGAGCTGGTCATGCCAAGGCTATATATCTGTGCCCCGATAACTATCGCCATTATAGCACCCAGGACACCGAATATCACAATGCCATCAAATGCCCAGTGTTTTTCTATCGCGAAGCCTATAGACAGTAGTATTATGCTGAAGAACAACATCGGTTCTCCAAAGGCTATGTTATAACTTCCAGGCAGAGGCCACGACAGGACCATTGGCAGCGCTGTGATCAGTCCTAGAAAACCAGTCATTAGGAAGCCGATCGTATACCTTGAATATTCCTTAGGCTTACTTAGCTTCCAGAGGAACAATGTCAAGATAAATAAACCAGCAGCCAGATCAATCAGCATTATCGTCAAATAATCTGGAAAGATTGCCATATAAGGTATGGTCATTTCCTCTATTTAAAGCTAACTTTATAATAAGATATACTACTAAAAAATTATTAATATGAAAAATTTCATAGCATTATAGCATGGAAACGCAGTCGGAACGGCAGCTGGAAGAGCGAAGAAATGTTGCATATTCAAGGCTTGAGGAGGCGCTCAAAAAGTTAAGAGAAAAATCTCTATCAGGAAGTCCCCACTCTTATCTTGGATTATACAGAAGAGAGGGGTTCCTTGCGGAATATCCAAGCTCATATGTAGTTAAGATATTAACCGACGATGAGAAGCATGATTTTACGCCGCCTTATAGGTACCGTACCATCCATGAGATAGTAAATAAATTCTATCTGGGCATGGACTGCATAGCATATTATGACAGTAAGACCAAGAAGCCAGTGATAGACCTGGCGTTCTTGAGCGATCCGGAAACAAAGGACGCTGATATTTCATCGCTTGTGATTAGGATGAATAGGTATATAGGGAAAATGAAACTCGCAGACCACGAGGCTGATAGGCGACGTAAAGTCAAAGAGAGAGAAAGACAAAATGGGTACAGATATTAAAGCTAGCCGTAGTATAGGGTTTCAGTAAGCAGTTCAAGTGGCGGTGATGTTTAGACATGATCGGTGCGGCTTTGAGCGGCGAGTACAATGAAAGAGTAGAGGGTCTATTCTCCAAAAAGTTAGAGACGATAAATGGCATACAGATTGGTTTATCCACGATTAATAATGATGTAATAGTATACGCTAAAGAATATCCCGGGTCGATAAAGGGATTGGCGAAGGTGCTCTCCATATGCGATTACGTGATCTATATCCCCTCATCAAGGATGGATGCAATCGACGCAGAGATGGCTTTAGCAGTTGAGTTTTCGAATGTGAAGAACGGTGTGACCTTGATAGACGAATCCACCGATACAGATAGGATGGATACTTTGTTTAAGTCGCTTAAGATATCTGAATTTAGAAAGGTAGATAATTTGGGTCTTAGAAACTTAAAACCAGACAAAGTTGATTCTCTGACATCAAACAGCTATGCATCTATAGACAAATATTTCCTGGTTAGAGGCATAGGCGCAGTCATGATAGGCTTCGTTATAAACGGGGAGATAAGAAGGAACCAGAGGTACTACTTACTCCCATCAGGCAGGCAGGTAAGCGTTAAAAACATACAGATTATGGACGAGGATAAGGAAAGCGCAAAGAGGGGGGAATACGCAGGCATAGCGTTAAACAACGCGGGCGAAAAAGACCTAGCTGAAAACTATGGACTGTCGGATTCCTGCGAAGTCTACGATAAGTTCACAGCGAGCTTTGATCCATGCAAGTTCTACAGTAGGAGCGTAGACGGCATCGATATGACCAGTGCTTTCAATGGCAGGGAGATAAGCTTAAAAAAGGCAAAGGAAGATGGCAGGGATATCTATATTTCAAGCGAGAAGATACCGCTGACAAACTCATTGCTGCTTATGGATTCCAGTATCGGCAGGGGAAAAAATAGGGTTATAGGAAAATTGAAAGACTTAAAGCCAGTTTAAACTTTCAAGGTCTGAGAGCTTCATCCTGCGTTCTTTTTTCTCCTTCAAGTCCCTCAATGTTACTTCTCCTCTCTCAAGATCTTTCTTGCCGATCAAAACTGCATATCTTATCTTCTTACTGTCACAGTAAGCCAAAGCCTTGGATAAAGACACGTCGCTCAATAGAAGATCTGCGAAGACATCTTTGTATCTGATAGCTGTAGCTGTCCTTATAGCCTCATCGTCTGAGTCTATTGATATCACGCACAGCCTATCGGAGAAGTCTGCCTTTGTATTTTCCTTAACTATCTCAAATATCCTCTCAAAACCAAGAGCTGCGCCTGTTGCAGATATGCTGCTGTCAAACTGCCTGCTAAGTATATCGTACCTCCCTCCTGCAGCGATTGTGCCTTTATACGGTCCTGTATCTGCTATGAACTCAAATATATTGCCATCGTAGTATGCAAGCCCCCTTACTAGTTTCCTATCAACTTCGTAGTTTTCTATCCCGTACTTCTTTAGGTAAGATATCAGCCCATTAAGCTCCTCGTCGCCGACTTCGCTCTTAACTTTAAGCTCGCCGAGCAGGTAGCTTTTTATTTTATTGCTCTTATCGTTTCCGACCAATTTCACCAGGTTTTTCGCGACTTCATCCATCCCTATCTTGTCAAGCTTGTCTATTTCTCTCATAACCTGCAGTCCTACATCAAATGGTATACCTAATGAATCCAGCATGTCCTGAAGCACTTTCCTATTGTTCAAGTGTATCTTGTAGCCACTTATGCCCAATTTCTTTAAAGTGTAGTCCATACATGCTATGACTTCTGCGTCATAAGACACAGACTTGCCTCCGTATATGTCGATATCAGCTTGGATGAACTCTCTAAGCCTGCCCTTCGCAACGTCCTCATATCTCCACACAGGCCCTATGCTGTATGTCTTAATCGGCTTGATTAGCGACTTGTCGCTTGTTATAACCCTCATCTTTGATACCGTGTGCTCAGGCCTAAGCGCCAGCTTCTCGCCTTTTTTATCCGAGAATGAATACAGCTGATTCTCTATCTCGGGGCCGGACTTGTCAACGAAGAGCTGAAGGTATTCAAAAGCCGGAGTTTCAATAGGCTCAAACCCAAACAAGGAATAAGAAGTTTTTATTTTCTGCAGCATCTCCTGCCTTACTACCGCTTCCAGTCCAATAAAATCTCTTGTGCCTTTCACTCTGCCTGCCATAGGTCAAAAGAAGCCCCCTACATTTAAATAAGTTATTTGGTATTCCCTATCCGGAGAAGCCTCCATAAATTATATCCCACCGATGTAGGCCGGATTCCCCGCCTATGAAAATATTTTGTGCGGTAAAAACAGGGGCGATGACGCCCTAAAATTCCGAGTTTATATCGACCTGAATTCCGAAACCCGGGTAAATGCGATCAGCTTTATCTCGTCCATCAAGAATAGGAAGGCTAAACCAACCAGGATTACTAACACTATATCATAGATGCTTATGGCGGCCATCAGTATGCCGTAATAAGATAAGATCACAGCTATCGCTATAGAGATGGCTATCTGTAAGGCTACGAAAAGACTCGGCATAGACGCCCAGAAACTACGCCGCTCTCTCATGGAGAGGGTCATAAGCTCCATGGATGTTATAAAGATAAGAAAAGTGAAGGTCTGGAACTGAGCTTCAGGTAATCTCAAGAAATTTAGACCGAAATATCCCAAAATGCCTACCTGCAAAACTGCAACCACTCCAAAAAGCATAGAAACTAAAAATATAGCCTTTATGTCCCACGTATCCGGCCGGCTTGAAAATATCTCATTATCGGTGGAGAGGCTTATGCTCCCTATATCACTTAGAAAAAGAGCTAAGATAAGCTGAACTGAGCGCATCGGTAAGAATTTTAAGATTAAAAAAGCAATCCCGAGGAAGATAGAAGTCTGCAGAACCCTAGATACCTTCTTCAACGTGTATGTTATCATCCTCTCAAATATCGAGCGGCTCTCCTTTATTGCATTTACTATCGGCTCGATGCCTTCAGATGTCAGAACGATATCAGCGGCGCTCTTAGCCACGTCTGTGGCGCTGGAAACAGCGATGCCTACTTCAGCCTGTTTCAAGGCCGGGGCATCGTTAACTCCATCGCCTGTCATACCCACATGAAAACCGCTGTCCTGTAAAGCTTTGACGATCATATATTTATCCTTTGGATAAACGCCTGCGAAGCCGTCTGCTTTAATTATCATCTCAGCTATCTCTTTCTCGCTCTTGCCGGCCAACGTGCTTACATCCAGGATCTCGTCCCCGATGTCCACCTCCTGAGCTATCGTCTTGGCCGTGTCTTTATTATCCCCCGTAAGCATCTTTACGTTCAGGCCTATACTCTTAAGTTCGTCTATGAGCTTTTTACTGTCGTCTCTCGGCCTGTCATTCAAAGGTATTATTCCGACGAAATTCCACTTTGTGCCGTCATTATAAGCAACTGCTATGGTTCTGAACCCTTTTGATGCCAGATCCTCGATGCTAGAGTTTATTTTATCCCTGTCCTTAGACGATAGACCGCACTTGCTGATAACCGAATCCGGAAAGCCCTTTAAAACGGCGATTTTCTTGCCGCCATAAGATATGACCGCGCTCGATGTCTTTGTCGTAGGATCGAACGGCTTAAATTCCTTTACAGTATAACCTTTCAAATCTATACTCATTTCCTTTGCGCCGCGGATCACAGCTAAATCTATCTCATCATTATCCTCTGACCTTGACGCAAGTGAACCGTATCTAAGGACATCCTCCTTTGAGAACTTTCCAAACTCGATAGGATCGGATATCGACAGTTGATTTTTAGTGATAGTTCCAGTCTTATCCAAACAGACGACGTTCATAGTCGATGCCTCCTCTATGGCCTCTAATTTTGTGACTAGGATGTTCTTAGAGGAAAGCCGTTCGGTCCCATAGGCCATCGCAACGGTGAATGCGGCAGGCAATGCCACCGGGACAGAGGTGAGAAGGATA
>JAPDMB010000019.1 GCA_025920305.1 Candidatus Parvarchaeota archaeon
TAATAGTAAACTTTGAATCTTTAGCATACATACCAGCAAAAACTCCAGCTTCTCCAACATTGAATTCACATCTTTTTGCATTGGCCCCAAGCAAAATCCCAGCTTTATTAATCGTAAACTTCGAATCTTTAGCCTGATGACCGGCGTAATTTCTAGCTTCTTTAACATAGAATTCAGAGTTCTCTGCACTGTCTCCGATCCAATCTCCAGCTTTGTTAATATGTACTTCACAGTCCTTTAATTTGTAGAACAAGTTGCCTATCGATCCTTCAAGCGTCCATTCTATCTTTATCTTTTCCCCTTCTCTCTTTGTATTTTCCACTATTTTATTAACAGCCGCCGATATGAAAAGACCTAATGTTTCATTATATGACTGCCAATCAGGTTCATTTAATTTATGATTCGCAAACCTAATAACATCTTCAAGCGTATACCCCTTAGGTATAGTTTTAGATACTTCATTGTAATAGTTTTCCTTATCGAAGAAGTATTCTATTTTATTCGGAAACAACGATTCAAGGTTTCTCATACTTTTTCTATGATAATAGCTAATATTTAAATCTTTCAAGTATATTCATCTAAAATAGTATTTCCAGAAGGCTTTATTCCAATTCTATCATCGCCTTTCCATCGATTTTGATTTTATTATTTGAACACTGCGTTTCAATCTCTGATGATCTATTGTAAACCCATCTACATAGGTATAACTGTCTACTCAGTTCCACTTCTACGACTTTGTTTGGACATAACCTGAATTTATAATTACGCATATGTTTTTGCCTTCTGCTTTTCCTTGTCTGAATTGTATGCTATAAATATTTTATCATCCTTTATACATAAATATTTATTTTTACCGCCTTTCTTCTCATTGGATTTGTTAAAATGTAACCGAATGCCATGATAACCGCGGTTTTGCCTTAGAACGTAATTGTTACATAGCCTTCTCCTATGCTTTTTGCTATATATTCTCCGACTGGAATAAGTTCAAAGTCCTTCGAGAGTTTTTCTACTATCCCCTGGGCCTTTGCGGAATTTACGCACGCCTTAGGTTTTATCCCCCCAAGCGACTTGTAGCTTTCCTTGAGTGTTTCATTGTTTGCAATTGTCCTTTCGCTCGGGCCCCATAGTATTATCCTGATTTCATTTCCCGCCTCGGTCTGCGTTTTTGAGAAATTCAACGGCATCTTCAGCTTTTCCTCTTCCCCGCTTATTACTATTAGCAATATTTTTACCGTATTTACGCCCTTTTGTACCGATTTATCTTTACAGCTCGCCAGCAGCAAGAAGTTGCCGGCAGGCGCAGCCGTAGCGTTTCACTTCAGCCACAGCATGCCAACTACTTTCTTTCCCTGAGCCAGGTCAACCTTTACGCCGAACCTCCCGACCCAGTACGAAGCCACTCCCATCGATTTAGGGTCTTCGACATCGTCGAAGAGCTGGCCAACTACCTCGTCGTTCAAGAGCAAAGGTATGTGCTTTATGCCCCTCGGGTCTGTCCAAGATTCTCCCTTTTTCACTTTGGAGAGAAGCTCCTTGCTGTCCTTTTCTACCTGCTTTTCGTCCAGCTCCTCGTTATCCGAACTGTAGTACCTTTCATTCATCAATCTCCATCCGTATCCTCTCATTTTTTGTCACCTACGCATTATTTTGGACTGCTGCTTTCTACTTGCTGCGGTCTAAGCAGAAGCTCCCATATAAAGAAGATTCCAGTTACTGCTGCAAATATCCACAAAGTGCGCGTGAATCCAAAGTAGGGGGTTGATACCATATAACCCACGAGCGGCATCAGTGCTGCCATAATCATCATACTGGAGCTGAAAAATGACGTTGAGTTGACTATCTCCTCAGGTTTAAATGTAGTATTGGCTATCTGTATTCCAAGCGTCCATGCTATTCCGTCAGGAATAGCAGCTATTAAAAACGCCAATATAAAGAAGGCCACTGAAACCGAACTGAGCGCAAGAAATATCGCAGCCAACAGAGCTATAGAAACCGCAAAAATCATGTAAGGCCTTCTATTCTGGATAGGTGATTTTATCCTAATTACGAGCCTTGTGATCACATCGCCAACGAACATGGCCGCAAGCAGGTAGAACACCAGACTGGCTGACAGGCCCAAAACGTGCCCATAAATTACGCCAAATGAGAATATCACAAAGAAGGGTATTGTATAGGCAAAGGCCGCTATCACCGCCCAGTTATACTGCTGATTGTGAAAGAGCGAAGAAAGGCGGGCTTTGGCCACATGCTCCCTTGATTCCATGTACTTTAATGCATGCTTGCCTCTTAGTGCAGCTACAAATGGGATCGCCACAAAGGCCATCACCGCAAATATTAAAAATATCTCCTTAATGCCCAAACCGAGTATAAAGCCGGTCGTGAAAGGCGCAACGATCAGAGCAAGCGCCACCCAGAATGAGAATGCAGCCTGTTCGACTTGTCTTTTTGACTGCTCAAGCGAAGCCATGCCTGCCATTGTCATGAAAGAATCCATAATGAGGCCTGTTATAAAACCATCAACAATCATCAGGGTATAAACCTCAATATACCCTTTTGCTATTATGTATATGGGCATTGTTATTCCCAAAAGCACCAAGGATATTATTTCAAGCACTTTAAGCTGGCTTGGCTTAAAACTGTGCATTAAGATGGCAGCGCCAGCAAACGCTAATGTAAACAGAGCAAATCCAATCCCTATTTCAAAGGAGCTCATACCGAAGGCTATTCCCAGCGATCCTATAGAAGTCTGATAAAATTGCAGAAGGTATCTCCCAAGGAAAGCGGCTAATATTATCAGCCATTCGGCGCCGCTCACCACTTTGAAATCCAATCCAATTTTTCTTTTATTTTGCATGCCTCACCGCATTCACGCTCTTTTATGAGCGCCTTTTCCTCTTTACTTAATTATAAAAATACCCCTCTATATAAATACCCCCTCTTGGGCCCAGGGAGATTTGAACTCCCGGCCTCCGCAATTTTCAATGTTTTTGCATTGTGAATGCGGTGTCATGACCACTAGACCATGGGCCCTTCTAGATTCAAGGGAGCGATGAAAGACCGACTCCGCCGGAGGCAACGCTTGAACCTATTATGCTTCCCATCAGCGCCCTCGCGCCTAGGAAGACACCCAGACCTATCAGCAGATAGACCGGTATGTACTTCAGTCCGGAGGATGCCTTGCCCTCATTAAGCTCCCCTCCTAAGATGCTGCTGGCAATCGTCGTTATCAGCACGTTTATCAGCGCGATGGCGAAGACCGTGTTCACAGGTATGTGCGGAAGGGAAAAGGAGGAAAATACACCCAATCCGACCGACGGGATGGATGCGCTAGTGCTGCCAACCGTAGAGCTGATGGTGTCCATTATCTCGATAAGCATCGATGAGACGCCATAAAGCAGAGGCCCCGCTATGACCGAAGCTATGAAGATGAACAGCGAATAGCTCCTCACCTGCGCCCTCATCATCGTCCTGAGGGATTCGTTCTGCATGATATTGTTCGCAAGGTTCTCCAGGACCAGGTGAAGCTCGCCTCCCGCCCTCAGTGAATCGCCTATTATCTTTATGGCTGACCTGAAGAACGCGGAGTTGGTCTTGTCTGACATCTCCAGCAGGGCAGACTTGAAGTCCTTCCCTCCCTGAACCTCTATCGCAGCCTCCTTTAAGAGGGTATTAAGCTTCCCGAATGCAGGCTTTATCGTCGCAAGGAAGGAGCTTTCAGGCACCATGCCTGCCCTCAGGTTGGCGGACATCAGCATCAGCATGTCCGGCAGGAACTTCTCCACCTCCGCCGAGACCCTGTCCGCAAGGAGCATCACGATGGATTCAAATATGAACAGCACGGAGATCATCAGGCCGATGAAGGTTGCAGCTGCGAAAAATATAGACCTGAGATATTCAAATACAAAGAAACCCCCGACGATCCCTACTGCGATGGATATCATTACGAGGACCCCGAAGAAGGAAGCAGGATCTATCTGGGTCATCTGCGCCCATATGAGCCTCTTTATGTACCCAACCCTCATCCGCAGCGGGATGATATCGCCGATCTTGCTCAGTACATTGTAGCCCTTCCCCTTCATATCAGACACCGACGGCAGGTCTCCTGCTCTTCACCAGACCTATGAACAGGACCTCGAACACTATCAGCATAGGGGGGATTATGTATATCACAAGGGACACGTTCAGCCTGGCCATCGAGCCCAGGATCAGGAAGACCGACATCCCCAGGCTGGGTACGACCACAGCTATCAGCATGTACCCCATCGAAAGCGGTGTCAGCTCCCCCGCGTAGGCCTGCATGTCTGACTGCTGTTTTTTCACAAGCATGTCATTTATCGTGTCCAGGGTGGCGGCAAGGTCCGAACCAGACCTCATGGCGTTCAGCATTATGTCCACCATCCTCTTGAAGGACTGGGAAGGCACCCTCTTTGAGAGATTATCCAGCGCGGTCTCCTGGGAGATGCCTGACTCTATCTCTTCGACCGCCAATTTGAACTCGCTCGAAACAAGGCCGTAGTCTCCGAGGGCCACATCGAGAAGAGCGTTGAAGATGGGCACTCCGGAGCGCAGCTTCACCATCAGCTCTCTCGTCGCAAATATCAGCTGTGTCTCTATCTGTGCCCTCCTCCTGCCTCCTTCCAGCTTGGGATACTCGATGAAGTAGATGAAGTAGAAGAGTGGCACCAAGACCGCGGTCAGCAAAAATATGTACACGGTCTGAAGGTTCAGTATCCCCTTGTTGAAGGCTACGAAGCCTATAAGGCCGAACAGCACAACCAGCAGCACGAAGAGGAAGAGCGAGATGAACATCGCCACGGAGACGAAATCGGTGGGGCTGAGATTGACCATGCCGGCTTCCATCAGATCCCTCTTAAGGTTCGGCATGCTTCCAGCTAGCCGGGCTGCAGGGCTCCTGAACCGCCTCGCAAAGAAGAAGGCTCTCTCCTGGCTGAAGAATATTATAGGTATCCTATATCTCACCCGCATATCAATACCCCTCTATTTCCCCTGGATCACCGTCCTTCTCGACCGTCTTCATCAGCGAATCCTTGTCTGTGTAGTACAGGCTGCTTATCCTGCCGATCTTCTCAATGTTAGGTATGTTATGCCTCAGCATCCACTCTATTATTCCCTTCTTCTCAGCTATGTCCGCTGCTATCTCACTCGCCGAAAGGCCTGAATAGAGCTCCAGCTTCGACTGTATCTTCAATGACTGCGAGACAGACCTCTGGATCGTATCATCCCTTGCACGCCATTCAAACAGGTCGTTCACCTTGAGGACCGTCTGCCCTGCGACGGTCGTCTCCTGTATCTCAGCTAACTCCAGGACCCTCCTTATCCCCAGTCTTCTCTGCCTGAACATGCTCAGGACTATATCCATTGCTGACACCTCTATGTCCGGCAGGTTTATCGGCTCTGACAGCAGCCTTTTGATGACCTGCTGCGCGGTCTCTGCATGGAGCGTAGCGTAGACTGAGTGGCCGGTCATCAGCGCCTCAAACAGCGTCTGCGCCTCCTCCTTCCTCCTTATCTCGCCCACGACCAGCCTGTCCGGCCTCATCCTCAATGAATTGACAAGCAGGTCAAGCATCGTGACCTCTCCCTTGCCCTCTGCGTTCGGAAGCCTAGTCAGCAGCGGGACCCAGTGCATGAACTTCGGGAGCACCAGCTCGCTCGTGTCCTCTATCGTTATTATCCTCTGCGCCGGAGGTATGAATGGGATCAGCACGTTCAGCATGCTCGTCTTTCCAGAAGCCGTGCCTCCGGAGACTATCATCGACAGCTCATACTGCATGGCCTGCCATATGAACGCCGCCAGCTCGGATGTCAGCGTCTTGTTCTTCAAAAAATCTATCAGCGTCCACGGCTCCTCCCTGAACTTCCTTATATCTATCGTATTCCCCTTCTGCGATATAGGTGCGAGCGTCGCGTTGATCCTGTCGCCGTTCGCCAGCTGCGCATCCAGCAGAGGGTTCAGCAGAGTTATCTGCTTGCCGACCTTCCTTGCGATCTGCTGCGCATAGTTCTCTATCTTCCCCTCCGTCGCTATCCTCTGGTTGGTCCGCAGCCACCCGTACTCCCTATGGTAGACCAGGACGTTGGTATTTGAATTGTTGACGACTATCTCCTCTAGGTTGGGGTCTGTGTCTATGACCTCCAGTATGCCCAGTCCGAACATGTCATGAAGCAGCGTCGCCGCATAGCTCCTGTAGTCCTGGTCGCTCATCGCGGGGAGCAGTTTCCTGAGCTTCTCCTCCACCATCTGGAGGAACTCCGCCTTCAACGGCTGGCTCAGCTCTGTGGAGAGCGCCTGTATCTTCTCAGGCACCTCTCTTATAAGCTGGGCCCTTATCTCCTTCAGTATTATATCCATCGACTCGTTGACGACTGGCAGGGTTATATCATAGTCAGGCATGGACCTTCCAAATGATCTGCTTATCACCACATCCGCGTCTATGCCGTCGGAATGCAGCGTATACTCGGCCAGTTTTTCCGGGGTCTCCATATATATCAGAATGACTACGCCACAGATTATAAATCTTAATCTGACATCCTAAAGCCGCCTCAAATCCGGACCTTCTTCTGTCATATTATCCTTGCCAATTTCGAGACGAAAACCAAAACTGCAAGGGCCGCAAAGAGGTAGACGGATATCATAAGACTTATGAAGGAGAGCACAAATATCAGCAGCATCACGGCGGCGATTATCCCGTACATGAAAACGTTGTGGTAGAACAGGTAGAGCCCCTCAAGTTTGTGGTAGGGGAGGATGCTCACAAAGGAGAGGAAGAGGAGGAAGGCGCCGGACTGGTAGAACAGCTCCTGCGAGTACATCCCTCCCTCAAAGATCAAAAGCAGGCCTGTGCCGATGAAGATCAGGGAGACCAGGAGGGAGACGTATGTCTTCTCCTTATTGGAGGTCTCCTGCGCCTTTACGCCGCTTAATGTCCTTCTGTTCCTCGCGTACTCCAGCGAGCCCAGGACCGGGAAGAGTGCGGAGAACCCGGACAAAGATGCTCCGAGGGTTATTATGATGGATATCAGCAGACCCATGTACCAGAAATTGTATGAGACGGACATGTCAAAGCGCCTCGCGATCAGTTTCCTCGGGACCATGACCATGAAGGAGAGGAATGCGGACATGAGGATATAAGCTGGTATCATCGGGATACTGAAGGCCTGTATATCCGCCACAAACAGCAGGAAGACGAAGCCTAGTATCAGCAGGAAGGAATATATGTTCCTCTTCTGCTTCATCACCAACCCCCTGAATCTGCCTAAATATGAACTAGCTCTCATATGCTCATCCCTTCCTATAGTGCCTCAGATGGATATAGACCACGATCAGGACTATCCCCACCGTAAGGATCACATAAAATATGTATCCGATGAGATCATTCACGTACGAAACCGGAGAGGTTGGGGCCGAGTACACCGTCTCCGTTATCCTCTTCCCGTCTGCGCCGGTGTAGCTTACCCTCACGGACTCCACGGTGCTCCTCGGTAGGGTCACGTTTATAGACGTCTGGTTTGGCTCTACCATGAAACTTCTTGAAAGGGAGAAAGTCCCATCGACCGTATCCAGCAGGAAGACCGCCGTCAGATTGACCGGCACATCGTTGCCGTTTATGAAGCTGAAGGTATAGTACGTGAAGTTTCCCGATGAGACTTCCGTGCTCTTGTTCGTGAAGCTCATGTTGACTACAGGCTCGAAGAGATAGAGGTCGAAGCTCCTCTGGAAATACGAGCCGTTGAAAGAGACATTGAAGGGGAAGACTGCGCTCGCCTTTGTAAGGCTTGTATTGACAGCTACCGATATCTGATAGGTTTCCCCGGGCCCTATATCAAAATGCTGGTCGTAGTTCGAGACGCTGAAGTCTATGCCCTTCACTATCGGCAGCGACCAGCGGACTGACAGAGGCGTATTGCCCGAGTCAAAGACCGACAGGTTAAAGGCCGCCGAGCCGTTGAAAACCGGCTGCTCCTCCGGTGTCCTGAAACCCAGATCCGGATACGGCCTTATATAGACCTCTGAACTTGAGCACAGAGGTTTGGTCAGCACGGAGAATGAGCCGCACAGCCTGTAGCTGCCGTATTGGATGTTCGAGACGTTGTAGATGACTGTCTCTGTGATGTTCTGATTCGCAGCCAATACCCCGCTGCTTATATTTGTACCGTTCAAAGACAGCTCGTATGTGGAATTCATCTGGGAGGAGTAGGATACGCTGATGTATAGGTTTTGATCCATGCCTACGGAGGCGTTGACTGCGCTTATGGATACACGGATCGCGCCTGCTGCATGCGACGCACCGAAGGCTATGGACAGCGCTAAGATGAGTGAAAATATTATATACGCTCTCTCCATAACTATACGAATAGTTATAAAATATATATACTATTGTTTTACTCCTTCCTTGCCCTAGAAGAGAAGCATTTAAAAGCGTTCGACTGCTATGTATTAAGAGATGGAAAAGAAGGATGAACTGGTGCTTACCTTTTACCATGTCGGCCTCGTGAAAGAGGTTGTCCCTGGAAAAGAGCCTAAGGACCGCAAAGTTGTCGTCGAGATGTGGGATCAGAACCTTGTCATATGCCCTGCCGGGGTCCTGAAGGCTGAAAGCGGCAGCTACGTGATCGTGAAATTTGACGGGATAGTGCAGGGGCAGAACATACTAATGCATCCCAATGTCGTCTCCGATGTTCTTGAGAAAGAGAATGGGGAGAGGATATGGGATATGTACAAGGATTTCTACTCGCGTGTGAAACCCTCCCATCCCTTGACTGGATAGGGCGGATTATAGGGTCTGAAGGGACTTAAAGCGCAGGACTCCATTCTTCAAGGCAGCTGACTGAAAAAATTTATATTTTTTAAATCAAAAGCACAGTAGGATATAAGATAAAAAAATCGAATATCAAAGCATTCAGTGAAATTTAAAAGTATGAGCTGGAGCTTCGCACCGCCTATGGGCGCAATGGAAGCGAATGAAATTGGATAAGAGCCGATGATAAAATTCAACTTATAGATACTGTGTCTGCTCCTGCTGTATGAACGATAAATCCAAGCGGAGCCTGCATTTGATACCTTACCGCTCAAAAAATAAAGTTTAGCTGCATTCTAACACACACTTCCGAGCGGACCGTAGTTGATGCCGCATGGGTCGGCGGGCGTGCCCGTTATCGTCGCCACAACCTGATTCGAGGATGTGGAGATGACTGAGACTGTGTTACTGCCAATATTAGCAACGTAGACGTACTGGCCATTGGGGGTGATGGCGACACCTTAAGGATTAGTGCCGACGGAGATTGTGGAGATGACGGAGTTGGTGGATGTGGAGATGACTGAGACGGTGGCACCGCCATAATTAGCAACGTAGACGTACTGGCCGTTGGGGGTGATGGCGACACCCCAAGGATAAGAGCCGACGGAAATCGTTTTGAAAACAGATTTGTTTGATGTGGAGAT
>JAPDMB010000002.1 GCA_025920305.1 Candidatus Parvarchaeota archaeon
TCTTCGAACTTTTCTTCTTTGTCTTCCCTCGTCCGGCTTTCTATATCAACAGGATGAAATGCCGGCTCTTTGATCACCTCTTTGAATGAGTCTACATTATCAAAGTAGGCCAGGATCTGCTCTATATCTTTTTTAATCTTTGTTTTCTCCGCTCCGTTTAGATTTATCCTGCTTATCTTCAGCAATCTATCGAATTCTTTTTCATCCATATAAAGGTAGACTTCACCGTCGTATTTATCTTTAAATCCTCTTGTCTGCCCATTATAAAAAAAAGGCTTAAATATAGCTTCCTCTCATTAGATTCTCATCGTTATGACGGCCAAGAAAGTACATATGCTCTTTACGGATCTAAAGGGTATAACCAGAGATGTAGCTTACTTTAATCGATCGGACAAAGCACCGATAGGCAAAACCGATGGCAGCTCCTCTTACGGTTTCGGTCATATAGAGGATAGCGATCTAGAATTGATACCGGATCCAGAGGTCCAATCCATAAACATAGGCGCATCTGAAGAGTATCAGATAAATTTGTCATACGTGTATAAGAATGGCAGTGCTTTAGAGCAGGACCCTAGGAGGATTGCCAAATCCTTGGAGTCTTCTCTTCAGGAGGCAGGCTATAGATCCTTAGTCGCGGGGGAGCTGGAATTTTTTGTTTTTGATAATATCACCGCTTCGGTGAAGACTGTTGATGGCAAGTTTCAGCATAGAGTAGAGATTGATTCTATAGAGTTCAAAGATGATGGGAGGTATCAGAATAAGAACAGCTATATGTTGCCTCTTAATGGGATGATCGATAAGCTTACCGCGATAGTAAGCGAACTCTGGCCGAATATAGATGTGGAGGTGCTGCACCATGAGGTCGCATCATCTCAGTATGAGCTAAATGTTAGGCCAAAATCAGTTAAGGAAGCTGCAGACTGCATCATACTGTCTAAGTATCTGCTTAGAAAAGAGCTGGCTGGCATCGGTAGAGTTCCTATTTTCATTCCTAAGCCCATCCCGTATGATAATGGCTCTGGACTGCATACGAATATCAGCCTATGGCGGGATGACAGGAACTTGTTTTACGATGAAAATGACAGTTATGCGAAACTAAGCCAAACAGGGAGATACTTTATCGGGGGAATATTAGAACACGGCAGAAGCTTGTCAGCTATCGTTTCGCCAACCGTTAACAGCTACAGGAGACTGATACCTGGATTTGAAGCACCGGTTAACCTCGTGTGGGGCAGATCAAACCGCAGCGCTGCGTTGCGTGTGCCGTTCAGCAAAGGGCAGGAAAAGGAGAGGATAGAGTACAGGCCTCCTGACCCTTCTAGCAATCCCTACCTTGCCTTTACAGCGGTCATCGCAGCCGGTCTGGATGGGATTATAAAGAAGATAAGCCCAGGCGATCCGGAGGACAGGGACGTGTATAAATTAAGCCCTGATGAGAGGAAAGGCATTAAAACTATACCTGGTAGTTTAACTGAGGCTTTGGATGAACTTGAAACCGACAATGAATTTCTGTCCCCTTATTTTGGTAGATCTACGATTTCAAATTACATCGATATAAAGAGGAAGGAGGTAGAGCGGGCGGCTCCCGTCGCAAGCGCGGTGGAAGTCTTAGATGCGATGAACATTTGAAGTTATATCTATCCTCCTGTAAACTCTAAGGACCAAGCGCCTTTGGCCTGCGGGATGGGCCAGTTCGCTATCTCTTATCTATAAGCCACTTGCTCTTGCCCCTGTCCGTATAGAATGGGACGCCTTTCTTGTCCAAAAGTTCCACATCCAAAATGCATAGACCTTTTTCTAAAGAATAGGCTATCTCCATCTGCTCTGCAGAAAGTTGACTTCGGATCGCCTTCAGTAACATATCTTTATCGCCTTCAAATCTATTCTTATCGATGTAAAATGTGAGTTTATCTAGTCCTTTCTCGCTTGTTATAATAGAATAGCCTTCTCCAGTTTTGAAGTTATTTATCAGGTATGCGACCGTGTTGGCTATTATAGGTTCTATTAATTTTCCGGCGCCAAACCTTTTAATTCCGTCAGATCTGCCGATATAATAGCCAAAGAAACTATCGTCTTCCGCTGTGCTTGAGACCGCTACTACATCTTTTGTGTTGTAGTTTATCAGCGGTACGTATTCTGCTCCTGGTCTAGCTTTTGTGGTTATTACGACGTCTCCTGTTTTTCCTATTGCTTCTGCCGGTGTCAATAGTTCTTTTACTCCATCAGATTCTGACATTATCATAAATTTATTGTTATATCCTATGAATTTGAAAGGCTTGTTTATTGGTCTATCTCCTTCTAATTCATCCTTTTCATAAACTCTGTAAGCAGCAACGCCCTCCGAACTTGCTATCAAATCTGTTGATGAATTTGTAGGCAGAAGATTGTACAATAATTTCGCCCTCTCGAAGGGCAGACTTTCCCCTCCCGTCAACATGTGCAATTTCAGCCTGCTTATGGCGGATTTCAGATAATTACTATCCTCCTCCTTCATGGCGTATATCTCTCTGAATAGCGCAGATGGGAAACCTGCTATCCATATATTTTTATCCCCACTTCGATCTATGTCTTCGATCGTTCTAAGTACATCAGCTAGCGTTTGCCCGGGCCCTTGGCTGAATTCTATAGATTTTGCTTCCTTGGAGATGTAGCTCATTAAATTCCCGCTTATAGCCGGTATCGGGGGAAGCTTAGTTATATCGATATCCATCCCATCAGGCATAACCTGGTGTACTATATTGTCTACGAAACCTATGGAAAAATCTATATTTTGATCATAAGTTCTGGGAATGATCTTAGGCTTTCCAGTCGAACCTGAGGACATGTAGACTGTTATTGGGGTTTTGGCCGCTGGAAGTAGTTTTTGATATCCTCTCTGGAATATCTCTCCATCTATTACAGGGAGGGACTTTAGAATGTTGTCCAGGTTTTCACCAGCTTCAACTGCTTTAGCTGCTTCGGTATACGGCGGTTTAGAGTAGAATGCGATGTTCTTCACAGCATATTTTATTGTTTCGTATCCATTTGGTTTTTCCATAAAACTTTCAGTCATTATCGATCCTCCGTTGTCAGAAATTTGCACATATTATTTCCCGCGGCTACGCATTCTATTTCACTCGTGTTAAATTTCTTCTCAAATATGGTCTCTAATAGCTCATTTATCAGTCCAAAGGTGAAATAGCATGCAGGTTCTTTTGAAAGCCCAAACAATTTCACATAAGTCTCTGCCAATACAGACGGGGAAATGCTCGTAATTATCTGCGCTTTTTCAACGTCAATTTTGATCTTGCCTATCCCAACCAAAGGCGTTATGCTTGACAGGAAACTCATCATCTTATTTGGATCGTTGAATCTTGCTTTGTAATCCTTCGCTATGCTAGTTCCAAGCTGTTTACCTAATTTTATAACCAAGTCCTTGTTGTAATCGGCTAGATATTTTGAAAAAGACACGATGAATTCGGCATTCATCATTATCCCTGGTCTACCAAGTAGTAACAGCCGATTATCCTCCACCTTCACATTTTTGCTTAGGATCAAATTCTGCAGGTATTGTTCAGCCTCTAAGTCAGAGTTATCCATACTCTACTTTAGGTATATCCCTCCCTTGTCTATCTTCATAGGTATCACGCTTCTCTCATTGTTCGTCCTCCTCATCTTTATTATCTGCATGCTTCTATCGTACTCTCCGCCTAGGCCGGTGTAGTAAAGTTTGATCACCGCATCGGAGAGGTATTCTCCGCTGAAAAACATTATCTCATTCTCTCCGGTCCCTTGGGACTGCTCGTCTGTCATTATGGTTGTGACCCCCAGCTCCTTCAGGCTGCTTACTAAATCCAGAAGAAACCGCCTGAATTTTGAATTATTCTCAAAGTACATAGATATTGTAGACAGCGAATCTATCACCAGTCTCTTTATATTATTTGTCTTTATAGAGTCGATTATAGGCAGATATTCAAAGTCGATCGGGGATGCGGAAATGATGTTCAGCTTATTTTGTTTTATAAGCTCATATGGGTCCAAGCCTATCGCTTCCATATCCCTTATTATATCCTCTTTAGACTCCTCAAAAGAGTAATATAGAACATTCTCCCCGTTCTTCGCTCCGTAATGGAGGAACTGCATCCCCATTATCGATTTTCCTGCGCCGGGGCCGCCGAGCACCGTTATCACGCTGCCTTTTTCGAAGCCACCTTCTATCTTCTCATCTAATCCAGGTATACCTGTCTTTATTCTCTCTAAAGCCATACTCATCTCGATGGATCCGCTAATCCATCTACACCTTTGAATAATTCATCAGATTTAACCTTTTTGCCATAGTCCTCTGGGTGTATGAGCAGTAGTTCCGGCTGCGCGACTATCAGACGTGATCTTCCGCTCTGCCCATAACCTATCGCTTCGTCGAAACTGTAGATTGTAAACGGGTAGGGTGGGAAGTACTCTATTGAGTCGCCATTAACTTTACCGATCGAAGATTTCCCAGCGAAATGCCCATACATAGGTAGGAACTTGGTCCCTTTTCTGCCAAACTCATCTTCTAGTTTTTTAATCTCACCAGCATTTATTCCAACCCCGGATAACTTGATTAGATCTATATTTTCAATGAATTTCTTTGGTAGACTATACACTACCTGCGGCGTTCCAGTCATCATCCCGACATTGCCTTCTGCAAGATATTCTGAAGTTTTTTTCATGACCGGACCTATAATCCTCTCCACCTCTTCATTTGATTTGTTCTTCAACCCTTTTGTACTGAAGGACAGGTCCACATACTCCATATCAAGTATGTCAGCTAGCTCCTTATGTTCCCTTTGATACGCCCCGCCCGGGCCTAGGCAAAGCAGCTTCTTGTTAGTAAGTCTCTCATACGGAACGCGATCAAGTATCCCGACAAGCTCGTCCAAAGCTGAAAATACCAGAGGGGATATGCCATGATAGACTGTCTTAGGGGCTCCGGTCGTTCCAGATGAATCGCTCCTATAGAGATCAGATATTGATATATCCCTCGGTTTGTAGAATCTTTCGTATCCGCCCTCCTCTGCAAGTTTCCCATAATCGGCATCCCCTAATATCTGCACGATCTCGTCCAGGCTTTTTGCGTCATCTATATCTCTCTTCTTTATGCCCCTAGAATTTGCCCTTTCAATCCAAAATTCGGATCCATCATCCGGCGATATGTGCTTTTTGACGATGAGCTTTACCCACATTAGATTGAATTTGTCCCAACTTAATCTGCCGTTAGAGACATCCCCTAAGTGGGCAAATGTTCGGCGTATCTCTGTATCGTTTAAGGTTTTATCGATATCTATTAATCCTGACCAGGAAGTCCCCACAGCTATATTGTAATCTAGTCTCATGACTGATTTAATGGATTGATATAGTATAAATATGTTTCTATTTTAAAGTGATAGTGAATGCAAGCCACAAAGATGAGAGATGGCAGAGAAAGTTTGGAAAACTGATTTAAATGCGTTTGACTACTTATTATTTTATGGATTATAATGTCTTATTCGTGCTGTGTGATACCCTCAGAAGGGATATAATTAATTTGTATGGCGGCCCCGTGAGGATGCAAAACCTATCGAATTTGGCTAGAGACGGGGTAGTCTACAATGATGCTATATCACCCTCTCCATGGACCATCCCTGCCCACGTATCGTTTTTCAGCGGGATGTACTTGAATGAACACGGTATACATGAGACGCAAAAGTTGAGGACATGGCATGTGACGAATAACAATAAATCAATTAAGGACAGGCTGATATCCGGAATTCTATCTAGGAGAGGATATAACACGTTAGGCATATCTACGAACCTTTTAGTTTCTACTATCACAGGCTTAGATGCAGGCTTCAATACCTTCTTTAACTTGGATACGGTACCGACAAGGTACCAGCTAAGGCAGGATAAAGATCTGATAAAGATGGTAAGGAGCGGCTACAGCAATAGCGAGATAGCTGTCTCCTTGCTGAAAAAGATGAAGATAAACACCCTGTTCAAATATGGACTCGCATATCTTAAGACTAGGAGCACTGAGAAGGCGCTTAACTTCCCGTTCGATAAAGGAGCTTCTGCAGTCAATATGATACTGTCTAGCTCGAATTGGAATGAGCCTTTCTTTAGGTTCATAAACCTCATGGAGGTGCATGAGCCGTACAGGCATTCATCATATAGAGGACCTCAGGAGAATTTCAAATCTGAAAGAAATAAGAGGAGAGAGATGTCAAGGGTTAAGACCGAGTATATGAAAGAAGCGGAATATCTGGACCTGATGCTTGGGAAGATCCTCCTGACTCTGAAGAAGCAGGGCGTTTATGATGACACTATGGTTATAGTGACGTCCGATCATGGCCAAGCGTTCAATGAGCACGGCTACATAGACCACGGTGTATATCTTTACGATGAGCTCGTAAGGGTACCCATGGTCATCAAATATCCAAAGAATAGAAAATTCGAAAGGAAGAAAGGCTATCAGAGTTTAGTGAATTTACCGAAGGTGATAGTAAGCGCAACAGAGGGCGGGGATGACAGCGATCTGACGACAGAATCGGCTTTCTCAGAGTCGTACGGTTTGAATGTTCCAATCTCCGGCAGGGATCTCAAGAACAACAGGCCATTGGTAAATTTATACGAAAGACCTAGGAAGGCGGTCTTTGAAGGTGGATTCAAACTTACGATTGAAGGCAAGACCGGTAGGATAGAGGAGTTCATGAAAGACGGAAAGGATGTGTCGAATGACATCAAGTATTCAAAGGTTAGGAAAGAGCTTATAGATAAAATTGACATCTTCAAAGGACAGGAGAAATTTTTGTTGCCTGAATGAAAACTAAGTTTTTTGTCGGTACATCTGGTTGGGCCTACAGCTGGAATAAGGGAGGCAGTCTAGATTGGTATGTATCGGACTCCGGGCTGAACGCAGTTGAGCTCAACGCCAGCTTCTACAGGTTCCCCTTCCCCAACCAGATCGCAGGCTGGAGCAGGAAAGGCAGAGGACTGTCCTGGTCGATAAAAGTGAACAAAAGCATAACGCACATGTACAAGTTTAGCGATGATGCGGTTCAAATGCTTAGGAGATTCATAGCTGCCTTCAAAGTCATGGATAAGCTGATAGATAACTACCTGTTTCAGCTTCCGCCCTCTATGAAGGTTGATAATTTAGATAGAATAATCAGCTTCATAGAGGAGAGCAGGCCTAAGCTTAATGCGGTGTTGGAGCCCAGGGACGTCTCATGGTTCAATGAGGAGGTCTACTCTACCCTTAGAGGGGCTGGGCTGGCTCTATGCAGCATTGATTCTCCGATCGGCTCTTTCATCGTCAAAACCACAGATAGGGTATATCTTAGGCTTCACGGTAGGAAGACGTGGTACAGGTACAATTACTCAAGAGGAGAACTGTCGGAGATAATTGACAGGGTATTGGAATCAAAGCCGAGGGAAGCCTTCATATTTTTCAATAACGATGAAAATATGCTCAAAAATGCGGTTGAAACTTTGAAGATCATCGGTGAATTATGAGAGACGAGAAATATCTTGAAGAATTTATCAAGGAGAAAAAAATAGACGCTGAGGTGATAAAGACCGATGGTGATTCCGGATCATCCGCCTCAGCTGCTGAAACATTGGGTATAGCCGTCGAGAATATAGCAAAGACTATCTGCATCGTTGCGGATGGGGAGTTCATGAGCGTAGTCCTCCAGGGGGACAAGAGGATAAATCTAGAAAGATTGAGGCATGTGCTTGGAAAAAATAAGATTAGACTGGCCCACGATGAGGAGATAATAAAATACACTGGCTTTGAAAAAGGAGGGGTACCTCCTGTATCCTACATTGGTAAGTTCATAGTCGATTCTAATCTGAATCCGGATCAAGAGGTTTTCTGTGGCGGCGGTTCCAAGAACAGCGTGCTTAGGATAAAGGTTAATGATATAATAAATCTGAATAAGCCTATGATATTAAATGTATCCGATTAAGATGTGGATATTATTTAATGATACTTTCCTTAACAGCTTCCGCTTCTTCCATTAATAGATCCAGCGCTTCGTCCACTATCTGCTTTAAAGAAAGTTGTCCCCAGCTTTCTATCTCAAAGACTATTTTTTTATTATCGGATGAGACTCTTATGATATCCTTTCCCGCGAAATCTTCGCAGGCTCCGCATAGGATGCATCTGCTTAGTTGCCCCTTTTTCACCGATAGTTTTCCGTCTTCGGCTTCCAAGATATTTACTGGGCATTTCTCCGCAATCTGAGAGGCGTTCTTCACGTTCTCTTTCGTTATATCTATCTTCGGATAAAAATGGTAGAAAACATGGGCAGGTGTGAACTTAGTATGCTCATTTCCGTCTCCGAATTTTGTCTTCGCCTCCAAATCTATCGACTCTCCGAGTTTTAATGGGACTATGACCATATCATCGTAAACTGGTACTATATCCGGGTCTGAAGACTTAAGATCTCCGGAATGCACGATCTTCGGGCCGATCTCCTTCAAAGTGAATACCACCTCCTTCTTAGATCTTTCTAGCTCCGGGATGGTCTTTATTGGTATTAATCCTAATCTGTGAGCTAGTATCTCATCATACATCGTACTGGTGTTGTTGTATATTATCACATCATCTATAGCGATTGTTTTTACACCCGTTATTATGGCCCGTCTTAGCGCGTTTACGACCGAAAAATGCGTATCCGTTATTAGGAATTGAGCTCGATTTTCGCCTTTGCTTATCACTTCAACTGCCATATTTACATTCTCCTGCCCTTTCTGCCGCCCTTTCTTTTGCATCCATCATGCGGTATAGGTGTAACATTTTCCATGCTTAGTATATGTATTCCAGATCTTTCAAGGGCTCGAAGCGCGGATTTTGTGCCAGGGCCAGTCGTCTTAGATTTTATCCCGCCAGCAGCCCTTATCTTCGCATGCACTTCACTTATCCCTTTAGCGATTATCTCCTCTGCGACTTTTTTTGCCGCGTCCATGGCTGCTCTTGGGGATGAACCTAGGCGATCTGCCTTTACCTGTGAGCCGCCACTATGTATCGAGAAGGTATGTGTACCGCTCAGATCCGTCACATGGATTATCGTGTTGTTCATCGTCGAATATATGTGTAAAACACCGGTCTTGCCTCTTTCCATATCTACCCTTTATTCTCCTCCTTCTTAACCCTTATGGGATGCATCTCCGAAGCGAATGGCGAGTTTGGAGCGTATGCTATCTTATCCTCATCCTCCTTCTTTACGAGCATGCTCGGAGCAGAGACAACCTTCCCGCCGATGGCTATGTGCGAATGTGTTATCATCTGTCTAGCCTCTTTTATGCTCCTAGCCAGCCCTTTTTTGAAAACAATCGTTTGTAGCCGTCTCTCTAGTATGTTCTCTATGCCAAGTTCCAATACTGTATCCTCAGTGGCATCCTTCCCGACTAAACCGAGTTTGCTCAGAGTATCTATGAATATTCTTTCATCTTCCGTTTCAACCTTCATCGCTTTCGACGCAATTATATCCCTGGCTCTCTTTCTTATATTCCTTAAAAAAGATTCCTCCTTCCAAAGTTCCCTCTTGTTCTTGAAGCCGTACTTCTTTCTGAGTAATTTGTCCCTATCGATTCTGCTTTTGTCCCAAAGTTTGGTGGGGGGATTGAATTTATTCGTCTGGCGCTTGCTTGTTCCCATATCTACTCTTTCGCTGGCTTGACCTCCCTCGCTTTAGTAACACCTATGGTCTTGCCTATTCTACCCTTCTCGTTGGCGCCTCTAGATCTTGTTTTTTGCCCCCTTACCTTGTATCCGAATTGGTGTCTTATGCCGCGGTATGTACGCAGCAGCTTCATCTGCTGTAGGTTGAGGGCATTGCTTGATTTCAATTCATTGCCTATCTTATGTTTTGATGCACCGGTTTCGAGTTCCCTCTGCCAATTTAGTAGCCAAATAGGGATGCCGTACTTCTGGGGGTTTATCAGCGCGTCCTTTAGTTTGTTTATCATCTCCTCATTCAGATCCTGAAGCCTTGAAGCCCCATCTATATCCAGTATATTAACGAGCGCATTCGCATAAGATGCGTTTACTCCATATATCTTCATAAGCTGGCTGAGAACACTTTTATCTCCGTCTAGATCGGTATCGCCTATCCTTATTATTCTCTTTCCGCCTGCGGCCGGGTTAGCGATTTTTACAGCTTTGCTTTGCACGTTTTCTGCCATATTTTTTCCGGTTTTTGTATCTAATTTAAATGATAGCATCAACTCACTTTTGCCATTTTACTGACTACTTATGAGACGCGCCAGTGATTATCTTCCGTGTTCGGAATGGGAACGGGATTTGCCGCTGGCCTATGGACGCTATCATCCTCTCTATCATTCTTCCTATTTAAAAATCTTTTCTTTGCCGATATGCCAGGCAAAAAGGGACCATTCGCTCGGTGTATCCCTGCCTATGAGGGCTATTAGTTCGCTCATCAGATAGATAAATAAATAGATAGATATTATAATTAGATGCGAAGTGCAGAGGTAGCGAAGCGGTCCAACGCGTAAGGCTAAGGACCTTATGGCCTAGCGCCCTCGGGGGTTCGAATCCCCTCCTCTGCATTTGAAAAAATCACAAAGTTTAAATATTCTGATCTACTCTTATTGATATGATTAGAAATGCATATTTATACGTCGGATTAGTTTTCTTATTGTCTTTGTTCACAGTTGCAGTTTCTCATGCGCAGCCGAACGCTGCTTACTTCTCCCCTTCATCAAGTGACACCGCTATAATCACAACAGGTGTAAATTCTATAGATACCTTCTCATCCTATCCTTTAGCTTCATTTTACGGGCTGCCGGTCATATCCCTAAATTCCTCCACCATATCATCAGAAGTCGTGGCTAATCTGACGGCAAACGGCATAAAGAATGTCATCGTAGTCGGAGGTCCAGCGGTCATATCAAATCAGACGATTGAAGCGCTGCAAAATGCAGGTTTTAATGTATTGAGGATATACGGCATCACCGCCCCAGATACCGCTTTGGATTTAGCCGATTATTTCCTTCCCTCAGCCAACGTATCATGCGCGGTCTTAGTCCCCTACAATGAGAACTCCACGTATTATTACACTTACCAATTTGCAGGCAGTATTTACAGTGCAAGGAACAGATGCGTGCTTTTCCCGCTTTATTTCGGCAATGTGCCTCTTCCCATCTTATCCTACCTCTCCCAGCATAATATAAGGAATATAAGCTTCTTCGGACCAGTGGGCCTTCTGCCTGCGATTAAATCACAGGTGAACAAGAGCGTAGCGGTAGTAGGCGTGCAGGAGAATGAGTCTTATCTGCCGCCGCATGAGAAGGTTGTCAGGTACTTGATAGTCGGAGTAAATCAAAATGCATGGCAGGCTTCGATGGTCATCGGCTCCCTGCCTTCTCTGAATTCATCCATGGCGCTTGTGAGCAACGTCACAGCCCAGATGCCAGGGATAGTAAACTACATCAAACGAAACAACATAACCGATGTGAGAGTCGTAGGTATACCTTCCATAGTCGCGCAAATAGAATCGTATCTATCAGCCAGCAACATAACTTATGAGTCTGAGCCTTCAAAAGGCGCTGCGTTTAGCCTTGTCAAACAGTTCCACAACCAGTTTAGTCAGGAAAGTGATCTGCATGATGCATTGATGAACATATCAAGGGAGCTGCAATCTGTCAGAGCTCAGCTGTCAAATATAATAAATAAGTTAAGTTACTATAACCTGTCCATATACAATGCAAGCATCGGTAATTCTTCTGCGCTGAATTTATCAAGTAAGTTAGACAGTCTTCTGAGTTTAGTGAAGAATGCGAGTGCATCTATATCCTCCAACAACGTGTCTTATGCACTGTCGCTGATAGCCCAGATAAACAGCGGTCTTAATTCGGATCTATATGAATCTTACATGCATGGAGCTTTGGTCAACAGCTCTTCCTTTGAGAACAGGCTTAATCAAAGTCAAGTAGCTAAGGAGATCGGCGACGAAGCCAGTGACCAAGTTGAGAATATAGGCAGATTCATAAGCAATTCGGCCATCAACGCCACCTGTAAGGCCAGAATTGGAAGCGTGCTTAATTTTACATCAGCTGAGATAAAGAATTTAACGGCGGAAGAATCCATAGACGCTGCAAGCGGTAATATGTCTGGCGTGATCTCCATAAGCAATAAAATTAGAGAGATCGCAGTTCAAAACAGCATGCTGATAAGAGGATGCGAAATGAACTTCCGCGGAATTGAGCATAGAATAGGAGGGGTAGCGAATGGCTCCATTGGCAACTATTCTGTAGGCGATATAATCAAGATAATCAACTCATCAGATGATAATCTGCCCCATTTACCAGGGATTGGAAGCTAAAGTATTTAAGCGGTATACTTCTTAGGTCTTGATATGAAACGAAGTAGAGGTCTACATAACTCAAGCAGGAACCGTCTGTTAAGGGACGGGAAGAAAACCGTTCCGATAGGCAGATTTCTACAGACTTTCAATGTGAATGACAGTGTCATAGTCAGCCCGGAGCCATATTTTCAGAGAAACATCCCATATAGGAGATTCTTCGGCGCCTCCGGCAAGATCGTAAAGGAGAAGGGCAAAGCCTACACCGTGGAGATTAAAGCCGGCAAAAAATACAAATATATAGACGTGCTCCCGGTGCATTTGAAGAGGCTGTGATATGGAATATGAATTGGTGGATGAAACACTTCTTGGAGAGGCTGAGGTTAAAGAGAATTACTTGAAATTTATAGACGAAGGGTATGAATACGGCAAAAAACTGCTGGAGCATATGGACAAGAATATAAAGGTGAAGGACTTTGAGAATGCGTTCAAGGCGCTTTTAAACCTAAATCTTAACCTGAGGGACGACTACATAAAGATGATAATAGACGTTTGTCCAAATTCTCCGGATCAGCTCAGAGCGATCCTTTCGCCTTTGAAACTTACTATACCAGAAGAGAGCCTAAACAGCATCATAGCAACCTTAAAAAAGTTCCAGTGAGTAGTTTCTATATGGGAAAAGACGAATACGCATATGTGCTAGAATACTTTCCGTATGGCATGTCCGACTCGAAGGACCGCAGGCCATCAGCTATAGTTTTGACAGAGTCATTGAGTCTCCTGCTTGTAAGCGTGAAGAAAGAAGGAAAGATAGAGGTTGGTAAGAAGGTTTACATAGGGGAGGGAAAGAGGGAAGACATCCACCATATAATTACCAGAGTACCTCTGACAAAGGTAAACGAGCGAGGAAAAGAGCTGCTGAACGATACGCTTGACAGGAAGATAATAGATGACGAGAAGAGGTTTGTGGACATAATAAACAGGCTTGGGCCTATAAATGTCAAGCTTCATTCATTGGAGCTCATACCCGGTATAGGTTCAAAGACGCTCCAGAGGGTGCTGGATGAGCGGAAGAAAAGCCCTTTCACAAGCTACGATGATATAAATAAGCGGGCAGAGCTGCAGTTTGATATCCGGAAGTCCATCAGAGAGAGGATATTATCCGAACTTAATGAAGCTGATAAGTATAGGATATTCACGTAAGGGGTCGTAGTCTAACCTGGTAGAATAGGCGGCTCCAGCTGGACTGGAAAGATGACAAGAAGAAGGATGATTAGAAGAAACCGCTTGATTTGGGTTCAAATCCCAACGACCCCAACCGCGTTTTTGGAACAAGTAAAATAGCGGGAAAACCAGCGCTCTTCAGCGAATCTTTCCTTGATAAAGTCTATGGATCTTCAGGAATGGCCATGAAGAAGCAAGGATGCCTCTTCCATATATATCCATAATATATAGAAGGACACTGGCCAAGAGCTTGAATTGAAACTATTAATTTACATAAATCATATTATAATTCAATTTCTAAGTTTGAAAAACAGGAGGTAAAAGTATGAACTACGACGTGCAGTATGATGTAAAGGGTTTGAAGTATAAAGAGTTGAAGGGTTTATCTGAGAAGCAGATAGCCTTCCATCACGACGTGCATTACGCAGGATATGTAAAGAAGAGGAATGAGATACATTCAAAGCTGAAAGGTGTGGACAAGTCCGCGGCAAACGCGAACTTCAGTGATTTCAGGTCTTTGAAAAAAGAAGAGACCTTCAATGCGAGCGGCCAGATATTGCATGAACTTTATTTTGATATGCTTGGCGGAGATGGTTCATACTCAGAGGACATGGAGATAATGAAGAAAATAAAGGAGGATTTTGGCAGTTTTGAGAATTTCAAGCAAGAGCTTTTCGCCGTAGCTAAGGCTGCCAGGGGCTGGGCGATACTGGCGATAGATCCGACCGATAATAAACTCAGGGTATTTTTAGCTGATTCTCACAATGACGGAGCCGTATGGGGCTGTATACCTATAATTGCTTTGGATGTGTATGAACATGCATTCTACGTAGATTATGGGCCGGACAAAGCCAAGTATTTAGAGCCGTTCTTCTCCAATCTGGATTGGAAGGCCATAGAGAACCGTTATAAGAGGTTCAAATCGGTCTACAGTTGAGATCTACATCTGCAGTAGCAGAGGATGAGAGAGCTAGGTTCCGTTGCAAAACTCGAATAGAAAGGTATTTATATTAGTTTTATTCTATACTTTACAGTGAATAATATGACAGGTATAAAACCAAGCGGATTAGAGTATAACCTTACGATGACTTCCCATGCAAATATAAAGGGGGAAGAGCCCGGCATCACACAGGAGAACCAGCCTTACAGAAGGAGAATAGATAGATATGCGGACGATATAAGTCGTCAGTTAAATGAAGATCAGCGTATTGGTGACATACTCACTGGTCCTGAGATAGCTGGGTTGTATATTAAAGTACAGGAACCTAAAGCGGCTCAGATGGGTCAGGAGAATGCTATAATAGAGCATCAAAGATTGACTCAAATAGAGGAGCGCTCGCTTGTTTTTCCAGAGAGTTGTGGAGGACTTCCTCTGATCGACTTTGTTGTTCGTCCATACGTAGATAGCAGCAATAATAGGGTGTACTATAATGATCCAGAAACTGGAAAGCCGGAACCCTTGGTGACGTTTTGGGCTCTCTATGGATATAGATTTTACAATAGAAAGCCAGAGTACGGTAAAAACATGTACGAAGAGATGTTTAGAATAGCAGATCGGGCAAGCGATGTGGGCTTGAATATCGGCTCAGTCAAGCGTGATCTTGTAAATGCTCATATTATAAATGATAGTTTTGAGGTAAGAGGATATTCTCATTATAGGATAAATGGTTCGGATGATTATGAATCTCTTCACATAGGTTCTAGCTATGAAAAGAAGGAAACTATCCCAGAAAAAGCAGTCAATGCGCTTTATAACCTTCTAAAGGGGACGATAGTAGGTCCTAGGACGATAATATTCTCTAAAAGACCTGTAAGAGTCAGTCAACTTGAGCTTTTGCTGAAAGCACTGTCAGACGAAGACCACGGGCAGAAAGTTAGTGAGATGGAGAATATTTGAATATGGGAACTAATTTTAAAGATGATTTAAAGAGATTCGGCAGAAGCGTAAGCAGAGGCGTATACTCTGGATTGAAATCGTCTGCTAATCTTGCGTATGATAAGCTGTATGATAAGCTTATAGAAGAACCTAAAAACACAGCTAGAGAGGCTGGTCGTTTAGAGGATATACTGGCGGAGGACGGGGCTTCGATAATTTTACCTTCTATGGTAAAGTATGATGATAAAGTCACACCGAATAGTATATGGGCCAATCCAGATGTACTAGGCCGTATACATGTAGACGAGGGCGATGCTGTGTTGTTATTGGAAGAGATAACCTACGGAAATGAGAAATATTACCCATTGAGAGGACCTTTCAAAGTAGAAACGCATGAGAGGATAGGCCCCTCATATATCTTTATGAATAGTTCGAATTCTCCTTATGGCGGTTCGTATGTGGAGATTATAAACCCTATGTACGCAGCTGGGGAATTCAGAGGGAAGATCGTGGGTTACTATCCGTTGGAGAAGATTTATAAGAGCCGTGGCCCAGGCATAGTTCCACTTAGCTATGCGAAAAAGATAGCTGATTCACATAACTTTCTGCGTCCAAAAGAGGGTACCATAGTTCCCGTCATGACGTATGACGATAATGGAAATGTAAACGGTATTTATCAGGCTGAAGTTTCTTCACTTGGCAATAAATTCCAAATCCCAACTGATATAAATTTGAAGAATGTGAACTCAGTAGGCGTACATCTTGGTTTTTCTAGCATACTAGTCAGAAATAAACTGCTTTGATTCCCTCCCCTAAGCCAGAAAAATAAGAGATTAATATACTGGTTTCTATTTAGAGTATCATGGTAGAAGCACCGCAGTTCAGGTTGCCGAAGAATGGAGAAGTGCTCGGATATGTAACACAGCTCCTGGGCTTTGGAAGGATGTACGTCAAATGCAGTGATGATAAAACGAGGCTTTGTGTGATAAAGGGAAGCATAAGCAGGTATCTATGGGTGAGAGAAGGAGATATTGTCATAGTCAAGCCATGGGAAATAGAGAAGGATAAGAAAGGGGATGTTATGTACAAATACGAGAAAAACACCTGGAATTTCCTAAGATCGAAGGGGATCGATATAAACAAATTGATAAGCTGAACCACCATCTCTAAATCCGAATCGCATTGAATTGCAATATCATATGTTCAAATATCAAAGTTTAGTGAATAATCGGCTGATTTGAGATGTAGCATTAATAATAGATAAAATTTATATACGGGTGACTGATGTTAATAAGGTATCTACAAACTCGGTGTGTGCGGAGTGCTCTTTAGAGTACAATGAAAACACCTTTCCATTTGTAGAACACAGATAGTTCGATGCTTTTCGTAAGAAAAGCAGATGAGAAATATGAGTGCATATAAGAGATGTTAATGCATGATGGACTCCAAATCCACAATTCCAGTTGATCCTGCTGGAGGTCACTGCTATTGGGGTTCGAATGAGACATGCAAGTCAAATCTGCCAGGTAATGGCGGATGGCGTACGGCTGAGGTAACACACAGATAACGTACGGCGATGAGGAGGATATCTTCGGGAAACTGAGGGTAAACCTCCATAGCAATAATTTCTGAGACGATTTTATTGTGAAAGTGTCTACTGCTGATACCGCAGTATTCAGCATCGCAATCGGTCTGTGCCTGATTAGACTGTTGGTGAGGTAACGGCCCACCAAATCTACGATCAGTAGGGGCCATAAGCGTGGTTTCCCTCAGAGGGGTACTTAGACAAGGACCCCAGCGCTACGGCGTGCAGCAGTCCCGAAAACTTTACAATGCGCGAAAGCGTGATAGGGGAACCCCAAGTGTTCTTTTCTTTTCGGAAAGAACTTTTATAGTATTTTTAAATGGTACTAAGAATAAGGGCTGGGCAAATAGGTGCCAGCAGCCGCGGTAATACCTATGGCCCGAGTAGTGACCACTTTTATTGAGTCTAAAGCGTTCGTAGCTGGCTTGAGAAGTCTATATTTAAATCATTCAGCTTAACTGAATGGCACGGTATAGATACTCTTGAGCTAGAGATCGGGAGAGGGATTGGGAACTTTTTGGGTAGGAGTAAAATCCTTTAATCCAAAAAAGACCACCAGTGGCGAAGGCGCAATCCCAGAACGAATCTGACGGTGAGGGACGAAGGCTAGGAGAACAAACCGGATTAGATACCCGGGTAGCCCTAGCAGTAAACGCTGCTTACTAGACGTTACATTTTCTACGAGAAAATGTAGTGCCACAGCGAAGGCATTAAGTAAGCCACTTGGGGAGTACAGTCGCAAGATCGAAACTTAAAGGAATTGGCGGGGGAGCACAAAAACGGGTGAAATTTGCGGTTTAATTGGATTCAACTCCGGGAATCTTACCAAGGGCGACAGCAAGATGAAGGCCAGTCTAAAGAACTTGCCTAATGCGCTGAGAGGTGTTGCATGGCCATCATCAGTTAGTATCTTGAGACGTCCCGTTAAGTCGGGTAACTAACAAGACCCTCATCCATATTTACTAACGTGTAATCCGTTACGAACGAGTAAAATATGGAGACCGCACTCGAAAGGGTGAGGAAGGTGAGGGCAATGGTAGGTCAGTATGACCCTAATCCCTTGGGCCACACGCGAATTGCAATGGTAAAGGCAATGGGACGCAACTCCGAAAGGAGAAGCAAATCCTCTAATCTTTATCTTAGTTCGGATCGAGGCTTGTAACTCAGCCTCGTGAAGTCGGAATCCGTAGTAACCGCATTTTATCAAAGTGCGGTGAATACTTCCCTGCTCCTTGCACACACTGCCCGTCAAACCAGACAAGTTGAATTTAAGTGAGGTTGTCATTCAATGTGGCAATCGAACTTAAGTTTGGTGAGTAGGGTTAAGTCGCCACAAGGTAGCCGTAGGGGAACCTGCGGCTGGATCACCTCCTTTTAAAGATATCAAAGTGGAGGTTTAGTTCACTGGATTTGGGGTCCTCATGCATTTTAGGTTTGTTAGGGGATGATTTTCATTCATTATGATAGAATTACCAAAGGAAACAATTGACTTCTTCGGCGGGGATGAATTAAGGGCTAGAATATTCTATGAGAAGTATACTCTTTCGGACGAAGAGGGGAACAGATTAGAAAAAACACCGAAGGAGATGTGGAGAAGGATAGCCAAAGCTTTGGCGAGCGTAGAAAAGACCGAGGAGAATAGGAAGAAGTTCGAAAAAGAGTTCTACTGGCTCCTTGAAGACTTTAAGTTTGTTCCAGGCGGGCGGATACTCTTTGCCGCAGGTTCGTCGCATAAGGCGACCCTTCTTAACTGCTATTATCTACCGATAAAAGACGATTCTTTGGAGGCCATATTCACCACAGCAAGGGAGATGGCAAGGACATATTCATACGGAGGAGGGGTTGGGATAGATATCTCGATATTAAGGCCGAAAGGCACGCCAGTCCACAATGCAGCGAGGTTCTCCACCGGCTCAGTCTCTTTTATGGAGCTTTTCTCAGTCACCACCGGGACGATTGGGCAGACCGGCAGGCGCGGTGCATTGATGATCACTATGGATGTTTCACATCCGGATATAGAAGATTTTATAGAGATAAAGAAAGATAAGAAGAGCGTTAGATACGCTAACATAAGCGTCAAGGTGACCGATGACTTCATGGAGGCTGTAGCTGAAAATAAACCATTCGTTTTGCACTTCAAGAATGATAAAGTGGAAGTCAAGAGGGAGGTGAATGCGAGGGACCTTTGGAAGAGGATAATAGAGAATGCTCTGGCTACAGGCGATCCAGGCATAATGTTCTGGGATAAGATGAAGAGGGAGTCTCCAACTGAATATGATGAGAGGATGGCTATAAAGGGGACAAATCCCTGCTCAGAGCAGCCGCTGGAGGATTATGGCGCCTGTGATCTTGGGGCTCTGAATCTGTCATACTTTGTCAAAAACAAATTTGAGAAGGATGCGGAGGTTGACTGGGAGAACCTGGAGAAAGTTATAAGGCTGGGCGTAAGGTTCCTGGATAATGTCCTAGATTATAGCTACGATAGGCACGCGCTTAAGGCGCAGGCTGAGGAGACTTTGTACGCCAGAAGGATAGGCCTTGGCTTTATGGGTTTGGCGGATATGCTCATAAGTCTGGGATTAAAGTACGACTCGGATGAAGCGATTCAGTTCGTTGATTCTATCATGAAAAGAATAAAGGAGATAGCTTACGATGAAAGTTCAAACCTTTCAGCCGAAAAAGGCCATTTTCCTGCCTTCGTCGCAGAGAAGCATGTTTCAGGGGATTTCGTGAGCAGGCTGGACAAACAATTGATAGAGAAGATAAAAAAACAGGGCTTAAGAAATTCATGCATATTGACGGTCGCGCCCACCGGCTCCATATCGACCATGGTCGGCGTGAGCGGCGGAATAGAACCCATATTCGCGCTCAGCTACATAAGGAGATCCGAATCCCTGTCTGAGGAGAGCTTTGACGTTTTGGACCCATTCGTAAAGGAGTATATGGATAAATTTGGGATAAAGAGCATCAAGGATCTACCGGATACTTTTGTCACAGCTCATAACATAGATCCGTTTTTCAGAGTGAAGATGCAGGCGACGATACAAAAGCACATAGATTCATCGATATCCTCGACGGTAAACCTGCCTTCCTCTGCTGGTTTTGAAGTCGTGGATAAGATATTCAATTATGCATGGAAGCTGGGCTGCAAGTCGGTAACTGTCTATAGAGAGGGGTCGAAGGAAGATATATTGAAGTCCAAAGATGAGGGCGACGATAGCCTAAATAAGCCGCGTGAGAGGAGGCTAGGTGGATCAGGCAAGTTGTCAAGACCTTACCTTCTCCGAGGTACGACTATGAAGTTCCCAGTATCGGACGGAAGTTTGTATATAACCATCAATAAAGATGACGGCCATGTTGAGGAGGTCTTCATAAGTCTTGGGCGTTCTGGCGAGGCTGAGAAGGCTTACACTGAAGCGATTGGCAGGCTCATCAGCATATACCTGCAGGAAGGAGGAGATGTCGACAGGATAATAAAGACACTGAAAGGGATAAAGGGCGGGAGCAGCATATGGTTCAACGGCATGCAGATCTTCTCAGTCCCTGATGCCGTGTCAAAGGCTTTGGAGATGGAGGAGAAAGGTATAAACATAGCTAGTATGAGGAGCCTCCACTCTGTTATCAGCTCCGAACCTGACAAAAACGAAGGGTTTTCCGTATGCCCGTCTTGCGGGCAGAATACTTTGGTATTTGAGAATGGTTGCTATATCTGCAAGTCATGCGGGTACACTAAATGCGAGTAAACTACCATCCGCTAAAGCGTATGTGCTTCCTTCTCGAAAATAGGCGATGACAAAGTTTTTAAACGAGGGCAGTAGTTATTAGTGTAATGGAAGTTGAAATCTTGGAGAGAACCGATGAAAGTATAAAATTCAGGGTGAAGGGTGGATCACAATCCATATTGAACCTTATAAAAATGGAAGGCGAAGCCGTAGAAGGCGTCTCTTTCATAGGTTTTGCGATTGAGCATCCTCTTGAAAGATCATCTGTGCTTGTCATCAAATCGGATGGGAAGGACATAGACAAGGTGTTCAAGAAGGTGATAGATAATACCGTGTCTGATCTTGAGAAATTGAAAAAGGACTTTGACAGCGTGCTCAAGTAATTCATTATGAGCAGGCAAGAACAGACAGGGGGAGACAAGAATTATATCACATTTTTGAAGGAAACTCTTCTAGGGGAGAATTTATACTCTTTGATATTTTACCTGGTTGTCTTCTATATCTTACTTACATACGCGGTCTTTCCTATGACATACAGTCTGACTTCGGTAAGTGACATAAGCGCCGTGATATCTCCCAGCATGGTGCATCAGGAACCGCAGATCAATGCGACCTTCTATGGTTGGCTTTATGACCATGGATTCAACATGTCCCAAGTCGCAAGATGGCCTTTCCAGGGCGGGCTCAGCGTCGGTTCGCTGGTCGTAGCGTTTAAGACCCCGGCAGATGACATAAAAGTCGGTGATATAATCATATACAGGGCCGATGTAAACGGCGAAGAGTTGGACGTGATCCACAGGGTTATAAATGAGACGGTGATCGATGGCAGTTATTACTTCACTACAAAGGGCGATGCGAATCCTTATCCTCTGTCCTTTGAATATAATATACCATACAGCGCGGTCGTAGGGAAGGTGGATACTGTGATTCCCTATCTAGGCTACCCCAGATATATAGCATATCTGATAGTACATGACTTGTAGAGGCGGTTTATATATCGATTACAAGTTTCTCATTCTCTTTGACTAACGGCAGATCTGAGATCACCCTGCCGTTTTTAAATTCCAGCCTCACTTTCCTGCCCAGAGCTGTCAAGTTTCTTACAAAAGATAGGTCAGAGGGAGGCTGATCAATCGTAATTTTCCTTTCTACCTCATCTATCTTGACTCCGATAAAGTATTCATCTATTATATGAGGTATTAGACCTATTGACCAAGCCTGCGAGGCGCATCCTTGCGGCTTTCCGCCTGGTTCAAATATCTCATTTACTCTTGATGAGCATTGGACATCGAAGTTTTTGGTCTTTATTATCTCTATCAATTTCCTTCCGAAGGAATAATCCTTGAGCTTGAAAGCTACGCCTGCCGCTAAAGATGTGAGGAACGGCCATACAGCCCCATTGTGGTATCCCTTTGGGTCGAATGTTCTGTCGTCTTTGGCCACCGAGAGGATGCCATAATCCACGAGCAGCTTCTCCTTGATATTATTCATGACCATCCTATTCAAGCTGTCATCAAGATCCAGCAGCAGCGGCACGAACAGCTGATTTGCGGAGTTTATATCCTTCTTTAGCTGATCCGAGAGATAAGAGCCGCGTTTGAACTGTCCAAGCCCGTTCTCTAACTTATCTATCAGCTCCGGAAGCCTTGCATCCTCCTTTCCATATGATCTCTCAGCCCTCATCAGATCCTTCAGCGCCCTAAGCCAAAGCGCATGTATCTCTATTGAGTACTCTCTATCAAGCGAATCCATCCAAGTTTCACGGCCTCTGTCATGTATGAAATTACCATCGAGTCTGCTTTTCATAGTATACACGAACCTGTTCAGCCATGGATCCAGTCTGCTCAGTGTTTCTGAGTCGCCGGTTTTAAGATAGTAATCAAACAGGGCGATAATAAGGAGAGGCGCAGTATCCATCGGGTAGAGGCTTGATCCGGCGAAGTTGGGGATCCCCTTGTCGCTGGATAGAGTCACTATATTCTTGATAGTGTCCCTGAAAAAATTATGCTGGTTTATGGATACAAATGAGGGCAATATGAACAGTGCATCCCGCAGCCAGAATTGGTTGAAATATGGGAAGCCTGCGTATATCCTCTTCTTTTGCAGGTTAGCGTATGAGAACAATGAGTCTATCACGTCCTTCATAAATCCCTTTTCAAACACATCTCCATAACCGTAGGAGCTACAGACTATATCTATTAGGTCATTGTAATCTTTGCTGGCTGCAAGCCGGTTCTTCACGGATCCGATGAGAGCGCTCTCCTCGATGTTCTGCACGCTGAAGGTGATATTAAATTCTTCTCCAGCTTTCAATCTGGCTTTTATAATACCAGGCACAAATTTGTTCTGTTCCTCCGCGTCATCGAAGTATCTGCTAAAGCCCTTGCTTCTGGCATATTCGCCAGGGGTATGTCTGCCGTAGTAAGGGGCGTATAGGAATTCGCCTCTATCAAAATAAACGTAGAGTGTATTGCCCTTGTAACCCGCTTTAAATCCTCTTCTGGTCGTCTCAAAGTTATAGGTTTTGTTCGGTATGTAGTTCTCATCTCTTTTTCTTATGTTTATCCCAATCTCTGCTTCTATATCTGCATCGAGCTGCGGTCTAAGCGTGGCGATCACGTGGTTATCAGAGCAGAATATATCCTCTTCGACAGCCTTGCCACCTATATGGTAAGTGTATCTCCCGAACTGTGAGTTGTACATCTGAAAGCTTTTAACATTGTCCGCTGACAGGTAATCGCCGTTCAATTTGAAGGCGAAATAATCCACGAATTTTATGTCTTCATTCCATATCCCGCACCACTTGGAGCCGAATTCTCCGTCATTGAACCTGAATATAAACAGCCCGTTCTTAGAAAGAACATTTACTTTGTCCATATGTGATTCAACGCATCGATCATTTGACTCTTCGAGCTGGAAGCCCCCCTTAACCTGGTAGGGGATAAAGGCGAATTACAAATTATAATAGTAACTGTGAAGTATATATAATAATAGGGAAAAACAATCAATATAGAGCATATATTATAATAGCAGTGCAGTTCGCTTGTTTCTCGCGTGGGGAATCTCGCAAAAAGCTTTAAATATGTTAGCTTATAATAAGTGTAATGATAATCGGATATCAGTTGACGAAGATAGACGCTGAAAGGAACGACAGCATAATACCGCAGGATCCAATAGAAATCTCATACAAGGCCACTACGAAGAGCGTTGGAAAGGATCAGAATTCTAAGACTTTAAGGTTTGTTTTTGATTATAAAGTAGATTTGAAGGACAGTAAAGATAACAACGTTGGGAAAATATATATGGAGGGGGCTGTCATCTATACAGGCCCAAGTGTAGAGGAAGCGTATAATAAACTTAATGAAACGGGTGTGATGCAGCAGGATATACAGCAGGAGGTGATGCAGACCATAAGCAACATGACTATATTGGAAGCCATGCAGATAAGCAAGACGCTCAACCTGCCACCTATAATAAAGCTGCCTGAGCTGACTCTAAGCAGCCAGGAACCCCAAAAAGAGGAGAAAAAGCCAACTAAAGGTAAGTGATTGGGCGTTTGAACGGTAATTTATAAATATTCTTGGAGATATTGTTATTAGTCTTCAACCGCTGGTGATTTTATGGTGGATGAGCCAAATGATACAAAGAAAGAGACGAATGCCGAAGCTGGCAGCGAACAGGAAGACTACAAGTCAAAATATTTATATTTGCTCGCTGAGATGGATAACTACAGGAAGTTGAGGGATAAGGAGAAGGAGCTTTACTTTAAGTTTTCGAATGAAGTTTTTATGGCAGCTTTACTAAAGACCTTGGATGACTTCGATAGCGTCCTAAAGGCAGGGAAAGACGAAAAGGTGACGCTGCTGTATAATTCATTGATGGGGGTCTTATCCTCATTCGGGCTCAAGAAACTCAATGTAACTGGGAAAAGATTCTCGCATGATATAGCAGAGTCTGTTTCGGTCGAAGAGGTGGATGATGAAAAGAAGGGATTTATACTTGAGGAGATACAGCCTGGTTACGAATTGAATGGGAAGATAATAAGGTATCCGAAGGTGAAGGTTGGGATATGACAGCTAAGGAGAGGATAATAGGCATTGATTTAGGAACGTCGAATTCGCAGGCTGCAGTGGTAATAGCTGGCAGACCTACGATAATACCGAGCGCGGAGGGCGCCACAGTCGCAGGGAAGATGTTTCCTTCCGTGGTTTCTTTCATGAAAGACGGTACGATTCTGGTAGGTGAGCCAGCAAGAAGACAGGCTATCTCAAATCCAAACAACACAGTGTTCGCTGTAAAGCGTAAGATGGGCACTGATTTTAAATATAAAATATTTGATAAAGAATATACTCCACAGCAGATCTCAGCCTTTATCCTACAGAAGATAAAGAGAGACGCAGAGGCATTCTTAGGTTCAGAGGTTAAAAAAGCCGTCATAACCACACCCGCATACTTCAATGACAATCAGAGGCAGGCTACAAAAGACGCCGGTACGATAGCTGGCTTAGACGTGGTTAGAATAATAAATGAACCGACTGCCGCAGCCATGGCATACGGGTTAGATAAGTCAGCTGACATTAAGATCCTTGTATATGATCTTGGGGGAGGCACTCTAGATGTAACGGTGATGGATATATCGAATGGAACATTTGAAGTGCTCTCTACATCGGGCGATACTCAGCTTGGCGGCGTCGATATGGACAACGCCCTTGTGGAGTACATAATAAATGATTTTGGAACAAGAGAAGGAATAGATCTAAGGGGAGACAATGTAGCTTTGCAGAGGATAAAGGAAGCGGCGGAGAAGGCAAAGATAGAACTTTCAACCGTCTTGGAGACGGAGATCAATCTACCTTATATAACTATCACTAAAGACGGGCCTAAAAATCTATCGATGAAGATCTCAAGGGCAAAATTGGAGAGCCTTGTGATGCCGATAATAGAGAGATCCAAGGGCGCTATAGACACCGCGTTGTCTGACGCTAAGATTGATAAATCTGATATAGCGAAGATAATACTCGTTGGAGGACCGACTAGAATGCCGGCCGTGCAGAAATTCCTTATAGACATATTCGGGGATAAGATAGAAAGGGGAGTCGACCCCATGGAAGCCGTTGCGGTCGGCGCCGCTATACAGGGAGCTGTCCTTGCCGGTGAGATAAAAGATATAGTTCTGCTAGACGTGACGCCTCTGACGTTGGGAGTGGAGACATTGGGCGGATTGGTCACACCTATAATAGATAGAAACACAACCATCCCATTCAAAGCCAGCAAGATCTTCTCGACGGCTGATGATTATCAGACTACGGTCACCATAAATGTGATTCAAGGAGAGAGGCCGACGGCGAAGGACAATATAAGTTTGGGCATGTTCAATCTTACCGGTATACCCCCTGCTCCGAGAGGCGTGCCCCAGATAGAGGTGGAATTTGACATCGACGCGAATGGGATACTGAATGTATCGGCTAAGGATCTTGCAACCGGAAAATCTCAAAAAATAACCATATCGGCGCCGAATAAGCTCTCAAAGGACCAGATAGAGAGGATGATAAAAGAAGCAAAGGAGAATGAACAGGCAGATAAGGAAAGGAAAGCGAATATAGAGCTTAAGAATGAGGTTTCGACGCTGGCTTACTCGCTGGAGAAGACATTGTCTGAATTTAAAGACAAGATAAATGAAGATGATAAGAAGGAGGCTGAGGAGATAATAAAGAAGACTAAGGATGATGTCAATAAGGAAGACTTCGCAAGCATCAAAGAGGACCGGGATAAGTTGACGGGCATAATAGACAAGATAGGCAAATCAGTTTATCAGTCTGCCAAGCCGAATTATGGCACCGGCGGAGCGCAAGGGCCGAGAGATGATGACCATTCTGATGAGAGCAGTCCTAAAGAATAATGAATGACATACACTTAATAAGCAATCTTTTCTTATTATATTATTATTGAATATTATGGAAGAAGATCCGTATAAAGTCCTAGGCATTAAACCTGGCGCTTCAGAGGAGGAGATAAAGAGGGCGTATAAGTCATTGGCGAAGAAGTATCATCCAGATCTGAATGCAGGGAACAAAGAAGCGGAGGAGAAATTTAAGAAGATAAACCAAGCTTATAGAGAGCTTACTAACCGAGGGAGCTCAGCCTCCGCCGGCGCAGGACCAGACTACTCGAATGTGCATTTTGAGGATTTTGCAGATTTCTTCAACTTCGGAGGATTCGAAGATATATTCCGTGGTTTCGGCTTTGAGGAAGAGGCCGGAAACGACCTGCGTGTGGACGTGAATCTTACCCTGGAGGAGCTCTTCAAAGCCGGGAGCAAGAGAATAGAGATCACTAGAAAGGTTCTATGCAGGGCATGTAATGGAACTGGGGCGATGGAGAAGCATACTTGTCCAAAATGTAAAGGCACTGGCAGGGTGAGATCTACCACGAGGGGAATCGCTTCTTTGTTCGTGACTACAGTTACATGTGACGTGTGTTCGGGGAGAGGGTATATAATTGATAAAGTTTGCGAAGTCTGCAGAGGAAGCGGCTTCGTTCAAAAGAGAGAGGAAATAACTATACCTATACCGCGTGGTATATCAGATAATGATTATATCATAGTATCCGATAAAGGAGACCAGAGCAGACGTGGGACAAATGGCGATCTGCAGGTTGTATTTCATATACTCAAAGACAAATACTTCAAGGTAGAGGGAAAAAATCTGAGAACAGTACTGCATGTGGACATACGTGATCTCCTTGAGGGCAAACTCATAGAGATAGACACTCCCGGCGGAAAGGAGGAGGTAGACCTGATGAACAGCAGAGGCAAGCCGGTAATAATCAAAGGAAGAGGCTTGTTTGATAAAGGAGGCAGGAGGGGCGATCTGCTCGTAGATATTGCGATAGAGATACCGGGAAAAGTCGGACGGAAAGAAATTTCGGAGCTGGATAAGCTACTGGGAGAAAGAATTGAGCCATTTATATCTGAAACCTGATATTGGATATGAAAAAACTTAGAATAGCGATCTACACGGATATTTATTTACCAAAAGAACATAACGGAGGCGGCCTCGAAACGTACATAGACTCTATAAGGCAAGAATTGAGAAGGAGAGGGCATACTGTGTTTATCGTGACGTCTGGCCCTAAGATATTAAGAGAATATTACAAAGATGATAAAGAAATTATAGTTTTACCTGGCAGGAGGATTTATAGACCATACCCCTACTTTGGACTATACACAGGTATTTTTAAGGCGGATCCAAAGTTGGTGAAGATGAAGCCTGACGTTATACACATACAGACCCCATTCACCATAGGTCTGCTTGCGTTGAAGGTCGGCAAGAATCTTGGCATAAATTGCATAGCGACGTATCATGGTTTTTATACCTCAGATATGGCAATCGAATCATTCATCTCTAGAAAAAGGCTTATAATTAAGTCTGTCCAGCTCCTTGCAGCCAGATATATCAGGTGGTTTCATAGCAAAGTAAAGGTTGTGATCTCTCCGTCCAATTTTATAAAGAAAGAATTGAATAGGATGGGTCTGAAGAATGTTATTGTTGTGCATGAAGGCATAGATTTAGCTAGGTTCAAAAAAGGTACGTCTAAATCGAAAGCAAGGAAGCTCTTAGGTATAGGACAAAGAGATAAGGTGATGCTTCATCTAGGCAGGGTCAGCCTGGAAAAGAATTTGGACCTTTTCATTAAAGCAGCAAAAGAATTGGAGAGATACGGAGTCAAAAGCATAATCGTGGGTGCTGGCAAAGATTTAGAGCACTATAAAAAACTTAGCAGGGAGCTTGGGATAAAGTCTATCAAATTTGCCGGTTTTGTGGACGAAGATAAGAAGGTTTTATATTACAAAGCAGCGGATGTTTTCTGCTTCCCGTCTAATTTTGAGACGCAGGGTTTAGTCGCTGTTGAAGCGATGGCCTCTGGCCTACCGGTCGTAGCACCTGAGGGCACCGCGCAGGCCGAGATGATAAAACCAGGTTTGAACGGAGAGGTCTTCAAGAAGGATGATCTGAAGGACTTATTAAGGAAGATAAGGAAAGTTCTAAGCAATGGAAGCTCTTATGCGGCGGAAAGGTCAATAGAGGATTTTGATATAAAGAGGCATGTATCAAAGTTATTGAAGATATACATGTCTTAATCGATGACCTTCCCCTTTCTGATCGCTTTGAAATCCCACTTAAATCTATTGTGAATCGCTATGGGTATGGCCGGCGTTAGATACATCAAACAGGATTTTAGTATGCCTTCGGCTGCAAGCCTCCTATAGGACATTTGAGCGGTGTTTTCAACGATTTTAAATTTTCCGAGTTTCCTAAGTCTTGGATAAAATTCCCAATTCTCATCCACATCTATGTCCTCATTGAACAGCCCGGCTTTAATCAGCGCCTTTCTCCTTATGAAGACACATCCGTATGCGAAAGGAGTGGCTGTATAGTAGCTTGCTCTCTTGAGATACATCACTAGTTTGTTGAAAGCTATGAACTTCTTGCGCTCCTTCTTCGGAATGTCCTTGCTTCTCACAGTTATAGTCGGCTCTATGCAGACTATGTTTGGATCACTGTCGAAATCTTTGATTATGCGCTCGAACAGTTTAGAGGACAAGATATAGTCCGCATCCACCAGCGCGACTATGTCGCCTTTAGAGGCTTTTATGCCGCGATTATACGCAGATGCTACATTTTTCTTAGGCATTTTCACCACCTTAGCCCCATATTTTTTGAGGATACTCACGGTTCTATCCTTTGAGTACGAATCAACTCCTAAGATCTCGTAATCTGCGTAGCTCTGCTTTTTTATCGATTTAAGCAGATCTCCGACGTAGTACTCTTCATTGTATGTAGGTATCACAACCGTGATCCGCGGCTTCATGATCTTCTTTTTCTTTGATTTCATAAAGTTTAAATGAAAGTATCATCTTATAAAGATAATCGTCAAGTAATGTTTATAAACTTCTATCTGCTCTTATAACTAATGAAAAATATACTCATATTGAGCGCATTGGTTGCGGTTTTCTTCATAAGTGTTGGCTTGGCTAATGCGATTGAGATATCCCCAACGAGCACCAGCCTGATCAGCAACACTACAAACTTCTTAAACATCTCATTCTATAACCAGCAGAATTATACGGTATCTGTAAATCTGAACATTAACTCTGTCGATGCAAGATACGGTGGATTTTTCTACAGCATAAGCGCTAGGCCATCCTCATTTATATTGTCACCTGGTCAGACTCAGAGGGTTTTGTTTTCGTTCTCTACGAGGGATGTATTCTACTCAACGCCGACGCCCATAAACATATCATACACAGTGAATGGAACACCGCAGAGCTTTGTCCTAAATGCACCGATACTGCCTCATTCAACTAAACAGATATACTTCTACAACGTTTCTCTGCCCGCGGAAACCTATCCATATGAGAGCATACCGGTGAATCTTACGATAATAAACAGCTTGGACAGCACCGGTGTCGTTGTCCCGGTCAACTTCTCTCTTTTCTATGGAAATGGGACGCTGGCTCTCTCAGAGTATAAATCGTTCACGCTTACAAACTTGGGGATAAATTCGTACTCAGTTTACATCAGACCAAGTGCAATCTCGCCCCCAGGTACGTATACGTTGTCATCCTCGTTAAGCTATAACGGATTCGTATCGACCTTCTCAAGAAGCATAACGTTTCTTCGGTACTATAAGGTGGTGGTCTCAAGGTCTTCCAGCATAGGGATATTCGGAGGCACTTATTATCTGACTATAAGTAATGAAGGAAATGCTCCCTCCAATATAACGAACTATACGCTTTCACCTGGTTCATTGAACAGCTTGCTGATGGTGTCTAAAGGCGCATCGATAGGTTCCGTTGCAGCCGGCGCCAACGGCCTTTATTCATCTCTAGGGGTGATCTCGCCCGGGCAAACCGTATCGCTTCATTATTCCGTGTCTTACGTGATAATTTACATCATCATACTGATAATAATTATCGCTGTCATCCTATTCTTCTATTTCAATAGAAAGGTTGAGGTTGTGAAAGAGGTCGTGAAGCATGAAGCTTCCAGCGGCTTCATAGATGTAAAGATATCCATTAAGGTCAAAAACGTTTCGAATAAGGCGATAGAGAACATTGATCTGTTTGATATTACGCCGAAAAGTGCGCTCAAAGTCTCGATGATTGGGCCTAGAGAGGGGGTCATTCAGAAGACCGTAGATGGGCTTAAGCTCCTTTGGAAGGAGAATCGTCTAAATCCCGGCGATGAATTCATCGTCATGTACGAGTTGAAGAGCAAGATCGGAATAGTAGGAAGCGTACAATTAAATCCAGCTGTATGCAAATTTAAATTAAACGGCAATATTTATAAGAGGAAATCTAATTCTATAATATTAAATATACGCTGAGCCCCGATAATCTAGCGGTCTAGGATACTGCCCTGTCACGGCATAAACGCGGGTCCGAATCCCGCTCGGGGCGGATGTATCTAATAGCAGCTTTAAAATTGAAAAATGCGCCATTATCATTCCAGCGCCGGTTAGAGATTAAACATAGAGACGAAGACACAAAAATAAGAAATTTCCTGTTCAGGGCGAGCAGAGAGAGCCTGGCTCTACTCATTGAATTGTTATTTATTCTAAAAGATGAATCATATCTAATGAGCTCTAGATTTGTAGCGGCGATAGATCAAGGTACAACTGGAACTAGATGCGCAATTTTCAATGGATCAGGGAGACTAATCGGCTGGTCTTACAAAAGACATAGGCAGATATATCCAAGGGAGGGATTTGTTGAGCAGGACCCGATGGAGCTGATCAACAATGTAAGATCTGTTATCAAAGGAGCCATAAAAGATGCAAAGATAGAAGGAAAGCAGATCTCAGCTTTAGGCGTAGCGAATCAAAGGGAGACGGTAGTCGCATGGGATAAGCGGAGTGGGAGACCCCTCTACAACGCAATATCATGGCAGGATTCAAGAACAAAATCTTTTATAGATGAACTGAGGGCGGACGAATTTTCTAAGACTATAAGCGGGAAGACGGGCCTAAGCATAAGCACTTACTTCTCCGCATCAAAGATAAGGTGGATGATCGATAACGTCCCCAAATTAAGAGATAAGATTAGAGATGGAGACGCTCTGGTCGGAAACGTAGACAGCTGGATGATCTGGAATTTGACCGGCAGGAGGTCATATGTTACAGACTACACGAATGCGTCTAGGACTATGCTTATGGACCTAAAGAAGCATAGATGGGATAGAGAGCTGCTGGAATTCTTCAAGATACCGGAAGAGATCCTGCCAGAGATAAAAACCTCGCTTTCATCCGACGGGCTTGGCCATTTAATGGAGGCGGATCTGCCAGCCGCGCAAATAAACGCAGATCTAGGGGATCAGCAGGCCGCGCTGTTTGGGGAGAGATGTTTTTCGGAGGGAAACACGAAGATAACCTATGGAACAGGCAGCTTCATACTTCAAAATACTGGCAAGAAGGTCGTAAAGAATGGGAAAGGGTTGATATCTACATGCGCTTATGGGGAGATCGATGGATCGTGTAGATATGCTCTTGAGGGTTCCACTCAGGTCGCAGGCGAACTATTTGACTGGCTGATAAGTAAGCTTCGGATGTTTAAATCATTGAAGGATATTAAGCGGAATTTTGACAAAGACTATCAGTCTTCTGTGCATATAGTTCCCGCTTTCAACGGCCTCTTCGCCCCCTATTGGGACGATTCAGCGAGAGGGCTGATAATCGGCTTGAACGGCAATTCTAATAAAAAGGATATTGTAAGCGCAGCTTACAGGGCCGTATGCATGCAGGTGGATGATATAGTCAGCCTGCTCAAGCCTATAAAGGGGGACATAAAAGTCGACGGAGGCGTTTCACGCGACGACGATATGATGCAGCTGCAGGCGGATCTGTTGGAGCGAAAACTGTTAAGATCCGAGATGCAGGAAGCTACTGCCTTCGGCGCAGCGCTGGCCGCAGGTCTATCATCCGATACTTGGTCGACTGAGGATATTAAGAGTTTCTATCCGGGTGGGAAGGTCTTTTATCCAAAGATGGATGATGAAAAAGTTGGTAATATAAAGAGAGACTGGAAAAAAGCCGTTGAGAGATCGCTTCATTGGATTAGTTAATTTATAGTTACATTATAATAGTTAAGAGTTCAATGTAATAACCTTTAAATACTACTAACTTTTTATATTCCACATGCAAAAGCCACAAGAAGAGACGACGTACGTTCCAAAGCGTTCGATTGTAACCACTCTCTCTGCGATGGGCTATTTCCTAGACGGCTACGATTTA
>JAPDMB010000020.1 GCA_025920305.1 Candidatus Parvarchaeota archaeon
CCTTATGAGCGTGGTCTTTCCCGCCCCATTCCTTCCGATTATCGTACATATGCCATGTATGTCTGAATCCAGGGAGACGTTTTTCAATGCGAAACTCTTCCCGCGTTTTTCATCGTATCTCTTGCTCAAGTTTTTGACGACCACCCTAACCATATACGGCATTGTCGCATGGTGTATATAAAAATAATGCGGGTGGGATCGAAAAGATATTTAAACGTGCGATGATATATATGGATGCAAGGTTTATTCTTAGGATAGGAGGTAATATTATGGAGATTGGAAAAGAGGTCGTTGATTTCAAGGAGAAGGCGTATTTCCCTGAAACTGATGAGATCAAAGAGATAAGCTTGAAGAGCTACCGCGGAAAGTGGGTCGTGCTTACGTTCTACCCCGGAGACTTCACCTTCGTATGCGCGACTGACATAGAGGCGCTGATGGATAGATATGACGAATTCAAGAAGGTATCGGCTGAGGTCTTCGCGGTTAGCACTGACACCGTGTTCTCACATAAAGGGTGGGTCCAGGTTTCCCCAAGGGTGAGCAAGAGCAAGATACCGATGATACAGGATCCGAAGAAGGAGATAACAACGAACTACGGCTTTTTGAACACTGATACGGGCGGAGCAAGGAGAGGCCTGGTGATCATCGATCCGGAAGGCAGGCTCCAGTATTACGCCGTGTTCAACGACGGGCTCGGGAAGGACGTGGGAAACATATTATTCTCACTCAAGGGGCTGAAGACGATACATGACGCAAAGGAGGGAGCTGGACATATATGCATCGTCCCTGCGGTCTCAAAGCCGACTGAAAATATAAAAACGATGGATATAGACACCGTGAAGGACATTGGGAAACTTTGAGGCGGATTATCCGTTCAGTTATGGAGTATAAAGGGATTGAAATAGGCTGGCTGCATCATGACTGCTTCAGGATAGCCGGCGGCGGGCTGATCTTATACACTGATCCTTATAAGGTAGAGAGGTCCTACAATGACGGAGACGTGATACTCATCACGCATGACCATTATGACCACTGCAATCCTGAGAGCATTAAAAAACTCGTTAAAGACGAGACTGTGATCGTCGCCCCTAAGGACTGCGAGGAAAAACTCTCCGAATTCAAACAGAAGAAGGTCTTCGTGTCCCCGAACGAGGTGAAGATAGTTCGCGGAGTGTCTATAAGGACTGTCCGCTCTTATAACCTGAACAAGTTCAGGGCGCCTGGAGAGGTCTTCCACCCCAAGGAGAAGGGGAACGTAGGCTACGTCTTCACCATCTCTGGTGTAAAATTCTACATCGCCGGGGACACGGATGCTATCCCGGAGATGAAGGACATAAAAGCTGACGTGGCTTTCCTGCCGGTGAGCGGGATCTATGTGATGACGAGCGACGAGGCTGCAGAGGCGGCTCTGACCATCAAGCCAGATTTAGCGGTGCCTATGCACTATGGGTCGGGAATAGGGACGGAAAAAGACGCATTGAACTTCGCTGATAAATTGAAGGGCAGAATCAAGGTAGAGATACTGAGAACAATAGAAGGATAAAAAATAAAAAAATAAAAAAATAAAATTCTTTGGATCCATCAGTTGATTTAGATCAACTTATTTCACCTTTTCTTTGATTTTTTCTTTTTAGCCATGTTGTTATATTAATCATCACTCACTTATATAATTTCATGGATTCGGGAGCGCGCCTCCTTTTAGTTTGAAGCCCTCTGAGGATGGTGTAAGGCAGAGGATTATCTCCTCCTTTTGATGCTTTCTCTGATCCCGTTCCGCGCGAGGATGAGGAGCTCCTCTATCACGAACACAAGCACAAGTTCTATGACCGTGAATACGACGGTGATGACTATCAAAACGTACAAGTTCGAAGACTTTATAATACCGAGAAAGTAAAGTACGACCACTTCTATGAATGATACGATAAGCGCTGAGACTATCAATTCGACCGTTAACTTTTTCATGGTATTCTCCTCCTCTGAGTCCTATCATATTCGATATCTATTTATAAATATGATGTAAAAGTCTTGAAGTAGGCATCAAATCCCAAGAAGGGCTCGTGGCGCAATTGGCAACGCGCTCCCATGGCATGGGAGAGACTTCGGGTTCGAGACCCGACGAGTCCATATCTACTTTATCTCATCTATAAACTCCTGGGCTTTCTTATCGCCTGATTTAGCCTTCTCAAACATCTCCTTAACGAATGCAGATTTTTCCTTGTTGCTGCCTAGACCTTTATAATATTCTAAATATCCTGAGGAAGAAGAGGAAGAAGACTTATTTCCTGACGGAGGTGGAAGTGCCAGATGCTTTTCAGGGGCACCAAGATAAAGCTTGGGATTTGGATTCTTTAAAGAGGCAGCAGGTGTCACGAATGTTTTATTGCCTTTCTGTGCCTTAGACGGTCTTCTAGGTATCCTCTCTATGCGCTCCCTCCCATGCCAAAGTTTTAAGAATACAGCGAGCAGGAGCAATGCGAGCAGGACCAGTCCTAAGATCAACGCTGACAGCGCAATGAAATGCAGGAAACCGGGGATCAGCAGGGCGGCTGCAACGGCGATTATGAACAGCGCAGACAAGCTCTTTGACAGCGCAGATTTGGCTCTCTTATACGTCAGAGCATACAGTATATATAAAATTATAAAGACAAACATGTAAGCGAGGATCGGGAGCATAAGCGAACTGATATTAAAGCCCAGTACATTGTCTATATAATTTCCGACTACCGGGTTGAGATCGAACAGGATGTACAGTAGGATCACAGCCAAGATTATCCCGACGACCTTCCCAGGTGTGCTCAATTTCTTCCTTGCGAAAGCTAATATGGCTAAGACTAGGATTATGAAGGCGGATATGAAGCCTATGCTGGTGAGCAGGATGAGATACTTCGGATTCAGATAGAGTATGACCAGCAAGATCGCCCCGAAGAGCGCCCCGATCACGCCCGCTCCGTTTGACATGTGGGTCTCCTTCAGCGCACCGTAGACTATGAAGGCTATCAGCACACTGAGTATGATTGACATGACTATACTCCATGGTATTCCAAAGAGCGTAGAACCAGAGTAGCTGACCAGGCTTAAGGAGGAAAACAGCCCTCCGGCCGATGTGCCTGAGACTGGAGGCGCCTGAATGGCGTGCGAAAGGCTGAAAGAGAGCATCAAAGCTACCACCAGAACCAAGATAAGGGCTGAATATCTATTGTAAACCATCATACAAGTATATGGATACACATCTATTTTAAACTTTAATCTAGACGGATAGAAAATTCAAGGGTTAAATATAACTAAAATATAATATAGTCATAGCAATTCTACATGGAAAAGAAGAAATTAAAGACCGTCGAAATCGTAAATGAGAACGTTGAGCTGGATGAGGAGTACGAGGACATACAGTGCCCGAGATGCAAAGAGATGAAGGTGGTAAGCTGGGCTCAGCAGACACGGGCTTCGGATGAGCCGCCTACTAGGTTCTACAAGTGCATGAAATGCGGCTACACGTGGAGGGAGTACAGCTGAGATTTGAATGCAAACGATGAGAAATTATTTATAATGACAGCGATATCACACATAGATGGTTGACTTCGAGCTTATAATAATAGGGGCAGGACCAACCGGCCTGTTCGCAACATTCGCAGCCGGGTTAAGGAACATAAAAAGCCTTACCTTGGAGGCGCTGGATTCCGCCGGCGGACAGCTAGTCGAACTTTACCCTGAGAAGATGGTCTATGACATGCCTGGCATACCTAAGATACGGGCAGATAGCCTATCACAGCAGATGTATGAGCAGGCTATAATGTTCAAAAATGAGATAAGGTTCAACTCAAAGGTGACCGATATCAAACAGCTTCCCGATAAAACCTTCCAGGTCGAGGTGAACGGCAAGGAATATATAACATGCCAGGCGGTGCTCATATGTTCTGGAGTAGGCTCCTTCGTACCAAATAAACTAGGGGTGGAAGGGGAGGATGAGTATGATGGTAAAGGAGTATTCCATTATGTAAAGTCCATCAACAGGTTCAGCGGCCAAGACGTGGTGATAGTCGGAGCAGGGGACTCCGGTTTTGACTGGGCAAACGAGCTCGCTCCAGTGGCAAATAGCATCACGATACTGCAGCACAATGATGTGATAAAGGCGGAGGAGAGGAGCGTAAAGGAAGCTTTAGATTCAAAAAAGGTGAATATAAGATTGAACACCAGCATAATACGGATGCTAGGCGATGGACAGAAGCTGACGTCGGTGGAGATCCAGGGAAAGGACGGAAAAGAAACACTGAAAGCCGATTCGGTAATCCTGGCGATAAGCTACAAGATAGAACCTAACAGCTTCAAATCGATAACACTTGCCACGAGCGGAAGGTACATAAAGGTGAACCATGCGTATGAGACAAGTATCAGTGGAATATTCGCAGCGGGAGATATTGCGAACGTCACAGATGAGCCAAAGTTCAACCTGCTTGCCATCGGTTCAGCGGAGGCTTACATCGCGATAAACAACATCAAGAAGTACTTGCATCCCACGTCTTCGCTGTTCGGAGGTCACAGCTCCTCGCTTAATTTATGAGCTATACGCTGATAGACAAGAATATCGTAAGGAGGATATACGGCCACAGGGACAGCTGGTCGCATAAAGGCGACTTTGGCAAGCTTTTGATAGTAGGAGGCAGCGAGGAGTATACAGGCTCGCCTGCATTGGTAGCGCTGTCGGCGCTTAGGTCCGGCTGCGATTTCGCCAAAATATTCGCGCCGGTCAGATCAGCGGACGCCTGTTCGAATTTCTCGCCTGAGATAATAGCCATACCTTATAACCGGCAATACTTTGATCAGGATGCGATAACCGACATAGAGAAGCTGAGTGAATGGGCGGATGCCGTGGAGATAGGCAACGGAATGGGCAGAGATAGACAGCAGGGAGAACTCGTAAAGCTTGTGCAGAAACGCATAAAGAAGAAGCTGATCATAGATGCGGACGGTTTAAAGGTGCTTGATAGGAATCTGCTCAATTTTGACACCCTTCTGACTCCGAACAGCTATGAATTCAGCGTCCTGTTCGATAGGAAACTCAGCAATGATCTAAATGAGAGGGTCAAAGCTGTCAAAGAGAAGGCGGACGAGTTCAAAACAGTAATACTATTGAAAGGGCATGTAGATGTGATCTCAGACGGAGAGGCGGTATTCATAAACAAGACCAACAGCTCGTACATGACAAAGGCCGGCACGGGGGACACGCTGGCAGGGATAGCTTCAGGCCTGATAGCCCAGGGAAACAATGTGCTTGATTCGGCCTGCGCCGCAGCTTACATAAACGGATACACCGGAAGGCTCGTTGCAAAGGCAAAGAAAGAGGCGCTGTCGCCGGTCGATATAATAAACAACATCTACCTTACAATAACAAGGTTCAAATACTGAATTTCTTCGACAGGGAATCGAAGTCAGACCTGCTGGATTCGGATATGACCTTGTCAACATCGGAAATCTTCACTCTAAACTGCTTCATGGTGTCACGGTCCCTCACAGTCACGGTAGAATCATCCAAAGTCTGATAATCTACGGTGAACGCCAGCGGCACGCCTATCTCATCGCTCTTCCTGTATCTTTTGCCTATGCTCCCTCCGTCAAGATAGTATATACTGTCCGAATAAGACGATGAGCTCACTATATCCCTTGCCTTGTCTTCCAGCTCCTTCCTGGACAGCAGCGGAAAGACAGCCGAGACGAATGGGGACATCTGCGGCTTCAGCTTGAACCAGCTCCTCTCCTCGTCGCTCATGAGACTGTTATAAAGAAGCATGTAGATCAGCCTGTCCGTACCGATAGAGATCTCGAAAATGCTCGGTATCACACCATCCACCTCTGATACGTCTGCTCCAGCTTCCTTGTAGGAGGAGAGATCATAGTTACCCCTGTAATTGCATGAGGCGATCTCGACCCAGCCGTCGCCCCTCTTTATCTCTATGTCAAAGCTCTCTTTCGAGTAGAAAGCCTTCTCGCTGTGGAGTTTGCGCAGCCTTATGACGTCCTCGCCGAACCCGATCGATAGAAGGAAGCCGTAGATCTTGGACAAAGCGAATGCCGTGACCCTGTTCTCTATTATCTTCACTTCGAACGCCTTGTCAGCGCTCATTTTCACGCTGTTGTTTTCATCCATGATGTTCAACATCGTATGTTTATCCGGTTCGAAGCTGGACTCATCTGTGAAGAATATCTCTATATCGCTCTGGAGGAATTCCCTCTGTCTCAGCAGCGATTCCCTTGCGGATATTTCGTTTCTGAAGGCTCTGCCTGTCTGGGATATTATAAGCGGCAGCTTCTTTCCGTTAGACTCGAACACCCTCTTAAAATCCAGGAATATGGACTGGCACGCTTCCGGCCTAAGATAGGCGTTCGCCGCCCTGCTGTCCCCTACTGACACTGGGAACATGAGATAGAAATGCTCTATATTCTCCAAAGGTGCACCGCATCTCTGGCATCTCATATCGTTGTCCTTCAGGAGCTTCTTGTATTCCTCATCTGAGAGCCCTTCCAAGCTTCCAGATACGCCTGAAGCCTCAAGCAGCTTATCGACCCTATATATGGAGTTGCATCTGCTGCATCTGGCTATCACGTCGAAGAACTTGGCTTCGTGCCCGGATGCCTTGAGCACCTGTTTTGGAAGCACGCTTGCGCCTGATATCTCAAACGCGCCAATCGACTTCAAGAACCTTCTGAAGAGAGCCTGAAAGCTGTTCAATATAGACAATCCAATCGGACCATAGTCCCAAAATCCACCCATACTGTTGGGGAATATCTCAGCTGAAGGGAAGAATATCCCCCTGTTCAATGATATGGACAACAGCTTAGCATCTATGTCTGCCATCTGAAACAATATGAGATTTATATATAAAAACTATCTTCTACGTCCTCTGTCGGTTGGTTTTCTCCCGAATTTCTTCAAAAGAAGGCGGAGTTTGTACTCATACAGTACGCCGCCCGCAAGCACGCCTACAGCCAATCCTAATACGAAGAGGAGCGTACTCTCTACGCTTGATGTAGGTATTGGAGGGCTGATCGGGGAGTATACTACGCTGACTGGGATAGAGGAGACATTCGACAGGCTCGCTTCGAAGCTGGCATACACCCTCGCAAAGGAGTAGTACTGGATCAGGTAATACTCGCTGCCGGTCTGATTGGAGTTTGCAAAGCTTTGGGCGTATTGGTAATAGCTTATCCCAAGGAATGGGGTGACGCCGCGATTCTCCGCGGTATCTATGGAATACAGCGCTGAATACGCCAGCTGGCCTTCGACCGAAGGGAAGGACGTGTTAGTTATGCTGTTCTCCTCTATCATCAGCTGGGCGGTAGCCAGCGCCTCAAGCGAATCGAATATCGATGGGATGTACTGACCCTCATTGTAATAGTTGTTCGCCTTTGTGAAGTAGCTCTGCATCAGGCTTGTCTCAGACGGGTCATTTATGCCTAACAGCCCGGTGTACTGGATGTATGAGCTCGCCTTATACAGATAGCTTTGACTTATATTCTGGAACGCATCCTGGGAAAAATTCGAGCTGCCGACGGGAAGTATCGATTCCCAGTAAATAGAGGATATCTTCTTCACCACGGCCAGAGAATACTGATATATGGCATCAGGCATGTCGCCCTCCGCAAGATAATTAGATGACTGGTTCAGAGCGTATGAAGCCTGGGCAAGCCTGTCAATGGCTATCAGCTTTAGATCCTCCGTAGAGGAATTTGTAACGTGATCATTTGCTATATAATTATATGTTGCGGCTATCGAATTGGTCTGATTGTCTATGAGCGCCTGCATGTATGCGGTCTGATTTGAAGCGTTCTGCAGAGAGTCAAGCGTCTTTGCCTCCTCCAGGTAGACGGACGCCTCAACTGCAAGCGAAGCAGCGACATAATAACTTCCAGACTTTGCATCGCTTACCTCGCTGGAGTACGTAGAATTATATAAGCTTAGTATAGACTGGATGGTAGAATTGCCTGCGTTCAGCCCTTCTATTGAGGAATAAAGCGAATCCTGGTAGGTTTTGAATAGATTGTAGGTGTCCTTCATCAGATTATTATAGAGAGGGGTATAGATGCTTCGATTGAGGGCCACTGAGATATTGTAACCCGTGAAATACTGAAAGGCCTGGCTTATTGAGCTTATCGGAATGAGCGTCATGCCGTGCGCTTCATCGTACGCAGCTGCGCTTTGACTTACATTATTTGACGAAGGGTACATGAAGATCTTTATGCCCATGTTCGCTGCCGCTTCGCTCTTGGCAGACACGTCCCCCACTATGCCTATGCTTCCATCAGGGTTCGCTGTACCTGTCATCGCCACTGTTTTTGACAGATGTTTGCCTGTCAATACTGACATGGCTGCCACGGCGAACGCTCCGCCCGCACTAGGCCCTCCAACCTCAGGGGAATTGGAAGTTATGAAATAATAGAAATTATAACGCCCGCAGTTCAGATTCAAAAATTCACATGCCACATCCGTGGAGATTACGGCCTGCGCCTGCGTGTCAACCTGTGTAAGAGGCGTGGATCCTAAGAACACCTGTCCGGTGCCGTTTGTGACCGTGACGTTGAGCACGGCTGGGACGCCGAGTACGCTGCCATTGGGCAGCTGTTCGACTCCAAATATATACAGGCTTGCGCTGCCGATGACATTCTCGGTTTCTCCATGCGCCAGCTGCACGCTCATGGCTGTTATTATGAATAAACTGACAACCATGATCAAAAGCTTATACCGCAATGCCATAACCGAAATCTAAAATGAAGCTTACTCCTTTGAGCTGCCTTCGCTGAAACTACTTGATTCTAGCTTTTTCTTGAACTCTGTCAGGGCGTCTATCAGAAGGGGCAGCTCGTCGAAATTTATCGAAAGACTCGTCTTTATCCTCTCCTGTTTGCTATTGCCCTGAACCAGCGTATACCCCTTCTTTATGCTTATGAAAGTTATCTCCCTTTCCCCTTCCTTGCCCTTGGTAAGATTTATCTTTATGAAGTTGTTAGAACCTTCTCTGACGATCTTTTCAGACGGCTCTTCAACGTCTTTGAATTCCATACGATAACTATGAAATTTGTATTTAAATTCTTTTCGAGGCTTGGATGAAATCACTCATATCGGGATACCTGCGCTTGAGGCTAAGCGAACTCAACCTTTTTAAGCTTTGATTTTCATATCATATTTATGGACAAACAGCTGACTCTGGAGGAGGCTTTATCAAGGGTGGCTTACGATTACAAACCGAAGACTAGGACGGCCAGTAGATACAAGCTGCCTACTTACATAAAGGGCTTCAGCTTTGACCTTGAATATCAGAGCCTGGTAACTCCGCGCGAGGAGATGTTCGATTTCCATTCTTACCATATTAAAGACAACGG
>JAPDMB010000021.1 GCA_025920305.1 Candidatus Parvarchaeota archaeon
GACCTTCTTCCTCTCTAATACGAACTCTTATACTTCTCCTATTTATAAGCCTTTCGTCTGTTTTGTTGTTTTTTGCGGAGTAGCAAACTATTGGATGGATATTCTATCCTCTGGCGCTGGGTCTTCTGAGGATGACTCTCACCAAGCCTAGGAAGGACACTGAGATCCCAACGGCGTAGACCAGGACTCCGATCAGGTCCGCATCGGAGCCGGGGGAGGCCACGGCGAGGAGAAAGCCGGCCGCAAATATGAGGTTCAGCATCAGCATGGACGAGAACAGGGCAGGGGAATACCTATAGAGCCTTATCCTGGCTATACCAGCATCCTTGTCCCTGTTCAGATATATGTAGAATAACGAGGTGGAGACGAATATCAACGTGCCTGTGAGCGACAGAATCACCGCCAGAAGCTCGTCGTAGTTTATCATATGAACCTCCTGAACAGCTTGAACCATGACCACACCACAGATGTCACTATCAGGTATGTCGCACCGCCAAGTGCCTCAGCCAAAGCCTTCAAAACCTCCGCCTGCAGTATGTTCGCATCGGCTGTGCCTAAGTAGTAAATGGTGAAGACGAGGACGAAGAGAAACGAGGCGACCACAAGCCTGTTCATGGCTTTCGTCGATCTTACCGCGTCAATGGACCAGGCTATGATAGGCGCCTTTGTCCTTCTCTCTTTGAATATCGCATAGACCATCAGGATGGACAGCGCCGATGCAAATATGCCGTTCAGCGCCTCGAACACGATCCACCAGAGATGGAACTCATTGTAAGTCACCGGAAACATAATCAATCTAATTATTTTATATATTTAAAAGACCAGACTGCGCATCAGGGCTCCGAAAGGATCGCGGCCCTCATCTTCGAGCCCTTTGTGAAGACCAGGTAGCTTATTATCACAAAGTCTATTATTATGGCGGCATGCATCACCGTGCAGTAGAGGCATATCGCCCTGACGACCGCCAGCTCCAGATACAGGAGGTACGCCACGACTGCTATGCCTAAGAACCTCCAGCCGAACAGGAAGCGGAGGACATGCCTTGCGGTCCTTCCGCCGGCGTATGACATCATGATCACGAGGGCTATGTTTACGATGAACCAGACTGCCGCCAGCAGGTCCAGGGATACAGGACCGACATTCGCGTAGCTGCTCAGCAGGACCTTCGCGCAGTTGAAAGATGCACCCAATATGTTTCCAGGCAGCTGGCAGAAGGGAGGCAGATAATGGACCGCATATATCTCATACAGGACGGTCGAAGAGGATATTAAGCCTATGACCGACATCGTCATGAGTATTATGAAGTCCTTCCTGCTTATCTTCAGCTTTGGCATTTAAACCCTAAACTTTTATGGTTTTTATAGATTTCCACTCCGCCTCATAACTTATTTATATCTGTGAGTCCATCCATATTTGTTCTAAATGATATGGAAGATGGAAGCCAAAAGATGGAGAGGACAGAGGAGCCGCATTACTTCATCGTGCGCGTGACGATCGGGAGGGAGATGCAGGTATTCGAGAGGCTCAAGTCCCAGATCCCGAAGGAAGGGGGTATATACTCGCTGATGAAGCCATACAACCTCAAAGGCTACATAATCGTGGAAGCCAGGGATGTGGAGAGCGTCCAGAAGCTCATCTACAACATAAAGCATGTGAGGGGCATAATAAGGAAGGAGATAAGCCTCGGCGAAGTCCTCAGGAGCGTGAAGAGGAAGGAGCAGACTGTCAGCATAAACATAGGGGACATAGTCAAGGTGCTGTCCGGCCCGTTCAAGGGGGAGACCGCTTCCGTCAAATCCATAAACAAGGAGAGGGGGGAGGTGGGTGTCATGTTCCTGGAATCTGCGGTGCCCATAAGCGTGAACATAAAGATCTCGGATGTGATGGTCACCAAGACGGAGGATCAAAATGAGAGTAAAAGTTAAGCTGATAATTGAGGGAGGGAAGGCGACACCTGCGCCGCCGCTCGGACCCAGGATAACACAGCTCGGGTTGAAGCCTCCGGAGGTCGTAAAGAGGATAAATGATGCGACGGCGGACTATGAGGGGTTGAAGGTGCCCGTCGAGATAGAGGTGGACAAGCAGACGAAGGAGTATACTGTGAAGGTCTACAGCCCGCCGGTCTCGCAGCTGCTTATCAAGGCTGCGAAGATCGAGAAGGGGTTCGGCGACAGGAAGGAGAGCGCATCGATAAGTTTCGACGACGTGAAGGAGATAGCCAGACAGAAAGCTCCCTCATCCCTCGCGAGATCCGAGCAGGCTCTGATCAACGAAATACTGGGCTCGTGCCTGAGCATGGGTCTGAAGGTGGACGGTAGGGATCCGAGGGAGTTCATAAGGAAACAAAGATGATATGCTCCCCCTAAGCGTAGACTCAATAACAGCCCTGATATCCCAGTATGAATACATCGCGATATTCGTGCTGATGCTGCTCGAGTCTATAATACTCCCGATACCCAGCGAGATCATCCTGCCTTTCACCGGGTTCCTGATCGCGCTTAATAAGATAAACCCGTACTTAGGGGCTGCTGACGCGGTCGCCGCATCCGTCCTGGGAAGCATAATAGGCTACTACCTGGGCCTGTTCCTGGGCGTGGACGTCTTCCTGAATTACAGCCGTAAAGCCGGTTTAAAGGATACGACCTACTACTCCGGCATCGCCTGGATAAAGAGGTACGGTGTTTACTTTGCGTTCTTCTCCAAACTCCTGCCAGCGATAAGGTCGATCGCATCGATAATATGCGGCGCCTTCAAGATGGACTTCAAAAGGTTCATCATATATTCGACCCTTGGCATAGCCATATGGTCCGGCGCTTTGATCTACATCGGCTACTCGCTTACGAGCAGATGGATGAGCGCAGGGTACGATATAGCAAGCATCACACCCTATATAGTCATAATAGCGATCGCCGTCCTGCTCTATTTCCTCCGGAAGCCGATTATGAACCTTTTTCGCAGGCCTGGAAGATAAGACATCTAAATGATCTAAGCCCTTCTAGGCTGAAAGGCATTAAAATCCGGGATGACATAAAATGAATTAGCACATGGTGAGCTGACAGAGCGGTTATGTACTCGTCTGCAAATGACAGATGCTGTCATAGCATTTATCAGGACATAACCGAAAACGAGGTATGCGGGTCCGACTCCCGCGCTCACCTAATTATAAATTCACGTGCGGATATTCCATCTAATGAAGATCTTAATGTTTGACGTCAGCGACCTGGAGAACGAGCGAATAAGGAAGTTCGCCGATGAGAACAAAGAGCTCGACATAAAAGTCTATAGGACGGACGTAACCGCTGTAAAAGATGAAGACTGCGACGCTGATGTCATATCTATCTTCATCAATTCTGCCATCAAGAGGGAAAACCTTGAGAGGTTCACCAGACTTAAATTTATATTGACTAGATCGACTGGATTTGACCATATAGATATAAACGAATGTAAAAATAGGGGGATAAAGGTGTGCAACGTTCCAGATTACGGCGATGCTACCGTGGCTGAGTTCGTGTTCTTCCTGGCTTTATGCCTGATGCGGGGGACACGTCTAGACCGGACGGGGGAGATAAAGACTACGCCTGGAAGAGAACTGAACGGGAAGACGATCGGGATAATCGGAGCCGGAAGGATAGGGACAAGAGTAGCGGAGATAGCCAAAGCTTTTAGGATGAGGATACTTTACGACTCGCATCGGAACAATCAGATCATAGACGGCATGGGCGGGCTTAAGGTCGGACTGGATGAACTGCTCAGCTCGTCTGATATAGTCAGCCTGCATGTCCCGCTGACGGATGAGACGTATCATCTCATCAATAAGGACAATATAAAACGCTTCAAGCCCGGCTCCTTCATCATAAACACCTCAAGGGGCGCAACCATCGACACAGAAGCGCTGATAGAGGGGCTTGATTCTGGGACCATCGCAGGCGCAGCACTCGATGTCATAGAAGGGGAAGAATTCTCAGGCCGGGAGATGGAGATAATAAGAAAGAAGGAAAACTATGACATGCTCAGGATAGCCCTGGAGGGTAATATACTCAGGAGATATGAGAACGTGATACTGACGCCCCACATCGCCTACAATACGCATGAAGCCCTTGGAAGGATCATAGACGAGACGCTTGAAAACCTGTCAAGCATCGCAAGCGGAAAGGAGCCTAGGAATCAGCTCGACTGACCGTCTTAATAGAGCCAACCAAACGAAGGGGGCCAAGCATTTCATTCCCTCTAATCCCAGGGCACAAAACACTGCCCTATGTCATTTGAATAGGTCTTAAAGCCCGTACGACCGATAGTAATTTATTTATAAACTGCGCAATACAGTATACTGAGGATATATGGGCGAGATTCATAAGAGACTGCACGACCTGGCGATAAAACTGTCGGTTTATTCCTCGATATTGGATTTCGGACTCATGCTGTCGGTCCTTCTTGTGGGGTATAAGGTCTTCCCGGAACAGATCTCTTCGATGCTGTTGTCCATATTCACGAGGGCCATAACATACATAACTCTGACGACCATAACCTTCTTCCTGCTTGCTTTTGTAATTAAGAACAGATCCATGATTATCAATATAAGGACGACTCCTCGCAGGACGGTCTTTTCGCTGCTGAACCGCGGGCAGTTCACACCCCCGGTCGTGAGGAAGGTCAAAGTTTATACCGTAGGCGACAAGGTCGCTGATACGGCGCAGCCTGTCAGGCTGTCAAATGTCAATCCGCCTAGAGAAGCCAAGGTAAATTATGTGAGGGATGATGGCAAATTGTTCGTCAATCTAAATGGCGTGTGGCTCGCTGCCGGAAAAGATAGGTTTCTGAAGGTCAAGAGACCGTACGTAGAATACTAAGAGAGCACCTGAAAGAGGAACACTACTCCGCTTCACCCCTGGGAGATATATCTCCTGCGTTTGACCAGGACATAATCCCCTCCTTCCATGTCGACGATGCTATAACCCTTCTCTTCCACCTCCCTCCTGAGCTCATCCGCCCGGCTCCAGTCTAACTTCATCCTCAGTTTCCTCCTCTCCTCCGCAAGTCTGGATATCTCCTGCCCCGCCTCCTCCTTGTCGAGTATATCCAAGATTCCATTCATATCATTAAGCCTGCCTATAAGCTGCCTTTTCTCCGCCTTCCCTACCCTTCCTTTGGCGATACATCTATTGGCTTCCTCTATAAGCTTGAAAAACTGACTCAGCGCGGAGGGAATATTGAGATTGTCCGCCAGCGCGCTCTCAAACTTTGAGTAGGACTCATCGATACTGCCGTCGATGCTGCTGTCATCCGTCTCCTCCAGCTTCTGCAGGAGCTTGAAGGAGACATTGATATCATTCAAGGTCTTTTCATATCTTCTCAAGCTGTCCATCGTGAAGTTAAGCTTCTCTCTGTAGTTCGTGTCCAGGCACATCAGCCTGAAAGACACTGGGTCAAAGCCCAATCTTTCAAGGTCCCTCAGCGTGTAGAAGTTGTGCAGGCTCTTTGACATCTTCCGCCCGTCGACCAAGAGGTGCTCTGCATGGACCCAGTAATTTACGAATTTCTTCCCCGTGTAGGCCTCGCTCTGCGCTATTTCATTCTCATGATGCGGGAATATCAGATCGACTGCGCCTGAATGGATATCTATCGTGTCGCCCAAGAACCTATTGCTCATCGCCGAACACTCTATATGCCACCCAGGCCTTCCCTTCTCGATGCCTTTATCCCAGAATATGTCTCCGTCGCTCTCGTCCCAGAACTTCCAAAGCGCAAAATCCGACGCCGCCAGTTTATCATACTCGTCCGCCTTTATCCTTGACATCCCCTCCCCCGCCTTTACGCCGGAGAGCTTTCCATAGTCCTTGAACTTCGAGATATCATAATATATGCCGTCCTCCGTCTTGTATGCAAAGCCTTTCTCCAGCAGCACATCTATTATCTCGACCATCTTGTCTATGTTGTCCGTGGCCTTTGGATAGACGGTCGCCGGCTTTATCCTGACCTTCTCAATGTCCTCAAAGAAAAACCTCGTGTAGGCCCCTGTGTACTCCTCCCTGCTCAGTTTTCTCTCCCTTGAATTCTTTATTATCTTATCGTCTACATCCGTGAGGTTTATCACCTGCTCAACCTCATAGCCGAAATGTTCGAATACCCTCCTTAGTATATCGTAGAAGATGAAGGTTCTCAGGTTGCCAATGTGAATGTAATCATAGACCGTAGGCCCGCAGCAGTACATCTTCACCTTCCCTTTCTCTATGGGAACAAACTCATCCTCCTTCCTGGAGAGGGTGTTATATATTTTCATACTGTATAATCAATCAAGTTTTATTTATAAAAATGCGGTGGAGGCAAACCCTAGCTTTATCCTCCGCAGATGAAATAACCGCCCTCTGCACAAATCCGCCCATGCCTCTTTGCGGAGCCAGTGTTCATGTCTTTCCGCTTCGCCCTGCTCCTCGCCTGCAGAGTGGACGGTTCAGTCGCAGTTGGTGTGCTCCTGGGCAAAAACTTCTTTTAGTCAGGAGCGTCTCCGGCCTTGTCAAAAAATACTATGAAGGCTGAGACAGGATTTATAGCAGAACATCCCGCTCAAAGGGAGTAATGGATGGGATCAGCTCGAAATCGACTCGATGAGATTGTTTATATGACAGAATCTGACCTGCGAGATGTTCTGCGCCTTCCCCTCCTTTATCAGGTCTATCATCGCATCCTCCTCGCTTATCCTGTCCTCCAGCACGTTCACTATCCTCCTGAAAGGCGTCTCCATCAGCCTTATCATCTCCTCCGGCCTGTGCATGAATACAATATACGTCTTTATGCCCGGAAGGAGGATGCCTATGTCATCTGCATCGAAGTTGATGTTCTCCTCCTTCAGCTTCGAAATTGACAGCCCTCTCAGCAGCCTGTTCACGAACTGCCCTCTGCTCATCACCTTCTCCCTCTCTTCCCCCTCTCCCTCTTTATTCATATAGATGTATTTCGCTTCCCTCCTATCGTCTATCCTCACAGCGACCTCATAGGCCCTCCCTGATTTCAGTAGTTTTGCCCTTATCTCTTCGAACTCTTCCGATTCCATCATCAGGTTCTTCTTATGCGCTGACAGGTTCTTGAAGGGATTGTTCAGTATCTCCTGTATGAATGACCTCTCCCTATCCTCCCTATCGCTGAACCTCTCAAACCCAAAGAGGTCTTTCCTATGGTTTGTCTTCTTCACGGCCTCCTCCAGCCCTAGTGCCTCGGCTCTATCGGCTTCCTTTGCCTTCATCACGCAGTAAGGGGCGCAGTATGGGGAGACTGCCAGGAACTCGCCGACCTTCAGCTTGGAGATAAGGCCGTAGACGCTGCCGACCATCGACTGGTCGAATATCACCGACAGGTCCTTCATCAGCCCTAAGCTCCCTATGAACTTTATGTTCGAATTCTGGACCGCTGATGACAGCAGGGAGGAGAGCTGCTGGTCTGCGAATATAAAGCCGATCCCCAGCTCTCTCATCTTTGATATAAGCGCATGAAGCAGAGGTGTACCAAGCGCCTGGTCCCTCTCCTTATTCACGTCCAGTATGGTATGAGCATCGTCTATCACCACCAGCCTGTGCAGCCTTCCCCTGCTGCCCTCATCCCCCATATGCAGATGGTAGAGGTACAGCAATACGAACGATGCGATGAACGACTGCTCGGCTATGCCAAGGCTGTCTATTCCGAACACCAGGTTGTAGCCCCTCAGTTTCGAAAGGTCCAACCCCCTGTTGCAGTTGAATATGTCTGTGGAGGCAAGGATCGCCTTTAGCCTGCCCAGGACCACCTTGGCATAATCCGACCTCCCCCGCGATTCCATATACCTCACCAGATCCGACAAAGACGGTGGGTAATCTCTCCTCCATGATTTATACAGGCTTATTATCGTCTCAAGAAGGAAGTCCCGGCTCCCTATAAGCAACGAGAAGGAGTGGGAGAACACATCTGCGATGTGCATCGCCCATTCGGTTGTGTCTACCCCCTTCGGCGGCTCTAGCACATTTATCTTCATGTTGCTGCTGTCCAGGTAGAATGAATTTTCATCCATGCCGAACTGGATATAATCCCTCTTCGCATCGAATATGATGTACCTTATGTCCGTCATGGATATGCTGTCAAGTATGGACTTTATCAGTGAGGTCTTCCCATGCCCGACTGAGGCTGCTATGAGTATGTTCCTGTTGAGGTCGTCCCTGGATAATTTGAACGGTTTGATCTCACCAGCTCTGCCAGTAGTATGCCCTATGACAAATTCACCCTCCTCAGCTGCCGCCTCCCCAGGTTCCTCGGCGCTGCTCATCAGCACCTCCGACATGCTCCTATCAAGCCTTTCGTTTATCCTCGAGAGCAGGAAATCCCTCATCTCTGTGTCCTTTGTCCTGAGATACCTCTCTATCATCGGCTGGAGGCTCGAGATGTCTATTATCCCGCTGTACTGCCTCAGCAAACTTATCACCTGCTCTATAGGCATCCTCCTATCCAAATCAACCACCTCTCTCATTATCTTGGTTCGGGAGATCGTATATTAAGGAAGCCATATGTATAATCCTCTCCCCCTCGAACGTCGTCTGATATCCTGAGAATAGAAAGTTGAAAAACGAGCGCTTAAGATAGCCTCTGGAGAGGCAGTTGGCTGCCGCCTCATCGATCTCGCTCCTGCTCAGTTTTAGGACGGATGTAAGATAACCTACACCAAGATTGTTCTTCACGGCGAAAAGAAGAGCCACGTCCTTATAGTCTAGCTCCCCAAGCTCTTTCTCTACACACTCCCTGCATAGGGGAGGGGATATATCAAACATGTGCTCCTTGCATATCACACCCCCGCACCTTGAGCAGAAGATTATATCATCTATGTTCTTTACCACATGGCTGCCGTTCTTGCAGAAGGGGAGGACTTTCACCTTCATCACCCCTCCGTTCGGCAGAGATAAATTCCTATACCCGCCGACTGAATGCGAGTCGAGAATGAAGCTCTCCTGCTCCGGTATGATGCCTAGTCCATGCACCGTATCGAAACCGCCGCTGCTATCGTCCGCTCTCCCTGAGCTATCATGCTCTAATTCTGCTATCCGCTTGTTCAACCTCTCAATCTCTTCATACAACTTATCGACTTCA
>JAPDMB010000022.1 GCA_025920305.1 Candidatus Parvarchaeota archaeon
ATTCATCCTACGATTGAAATCTTGGGCTTTCTGCTACAGCTCTTTGTAAACGTTTATAATTTAAAGTCATATAACCATATCATAGTGTGTGATATGACAAAGTATAATCACGAGAAGATCGACGAGAGATGGAGGAAGGCGTACGAAGAAAGCGGCATATACAGCGGCAAGGTGGACACTAGGAAGAAAAAGGTCTTCATCACGGTCCCTGTCATCTACCCTGACGGGTATCTGCATCTCGGCCACCTTTACACGTGGACCAGAGCTGACGTATACGCCAGATTCATGAGGATGAAGGGGCGCAATGTTCTGTGGCCGCAAGCCTTCCATTTCACAGGAGGGCCTCTGGTCGGGTTTTCACTCAGGATAAAGAACAAAGAGGAGAAGGCCATGAATATCCTCAAGCTCTACGGCGTATCGGAGGCTGAGGCGGAGAGGTTCGCCGAGGATCCACTTTACTTGGGCAATTATTTTGCGAGATCTATAAAAGGCGACCTAGATTCAGCGGGCATGTCGATCGACTGGAGCAAGAACTTCTCACTCTCCTACACCCCTAAGTATTCTAAGTTCGTAGAATGGCAGTTCAGAAGGCTGAGGGACCTTGGCTTGATCACACAAGGGAGGCATCCAGTCATATGGTGCCCAAGGGAGAATACGTCGCTAGGCGATCATGACCGGCTAGAAGGGGAGGGAGAGAGCCCGGTGGCTTTCACGATGATAAAGTTCAAGCTTGGAGGACTGGTCCTCCCAGCCGCTACTTTGAGACCGGAGACGCTGGAAGGCGCCACAAACCTATGGGTAAACAGCAAGGTGAATTACAAGAAGATAACCATGGGGAACGGTGAAGTTTGGATAGGTTCAGCTGAATTTGTAGATAAGGCAAAGTATCAGTTCAGCATAGAGAGCGCGGAGGATTTCGATATAAAATCCATACTGTCCAGGAGCGTAGAGAACCCTGTGACCGGTGAGAGTCTGCCAGTACTGGACGCCGATTTTGTAGATGGAGGGATCGGCACAGGCATCGTGATGAGCGTACCGATGCACGCACCTTTTGATCTTATACATTGGAACAGGCTGAAAAAGAGTGGTTCAAAGTTCTACAGGGAAGCCAAAAAGATAATAGACATCGAGGCGGGGGAAGGCTTCGATATGCAGAAACTGGCAGAGGATGCAGTTAACGATGAAGAGCTGGAGAAGCTGACAAAGAGGGTATATCAGGAGGAGTACAATTTTGGGAGGTTTAACGGCAATTCCAAGCTGCTTTCAGGGATGAGTGTAAGAGATGGAAGGAGCAGGATGCTGAGTATCCTGGGGGAGAAAGGACTGTCAGATACCTTCTACGAAACGAGCGGGAAGGTGGTATGCAGGTGCGGGGCGGTCGGCGTGGTGAAGGTCGTGGAAGACCAGTGGTTCATACGCTACTCGGACGAGGAGCTGAAGAGAAGATCCTTAGAAGCTGTGGAGAACATGGAGATATATCCGGACGAGATAAAGGCGCAGCTTATAAATGCTATAACAAACATGGAGGACAAAGCAGCTACCAGGAGCGGCGGGCTGGGGACAAAGCTCCCATGGGACAATAGGTGGACAATAGAGCCCCTCAGCGATTCTACGATCTACATGGCATACTACACCATAGCGGATCTGATTGAAGGACTGGACGAAAAGTATGTAGATGATAACCTATTTGATTATATCTTCTTTGACAAGAAGACCGGCATAGATTACCCAGAGGCAGTCGAAGAGATGAAAAGGTCATTCAAATACTGGTATCCTGTCGACATGAGGGTAACCGCAAAGGAACTGGTTCCAAATCACATTGCATTCTTCATAATGAACCATGTGGCGCTTTTCAAGCGAGAGTTCTGGCCGAAAGGGTTGTCCATAAACGGCTGGCTGGTCATAGACAAGGCGAAGATGAGCAAGTCGAAGGGGAACGTAGAGGGCATTTCGCATGCCGTTGAGAAGTACGGCGCAGATGCGACCAGGCTGATAGTTTCCGCCTCAAACGGGATAGATGACGCCGAGTGGAACATCGAAAACATCAAGGGTTTTGTGGACAGGGTTGAGTTTCTGCTGGATCTGGTAGAGGTCTCCAATGATTTTACCGGGGAGAGTGCTCTTATAGACGGCTACATCAGCTCCAAGCTGAAAGAGCTGGCCGTTCTGGCGGAGTCGGACTATGAGCATTTCAGGTATAGAAGCGCTGTCTTCAACGCCTTCTTCCGATCGGTCGAACTCTTGAGGCTATACCTAGATTTCGGCGGAAAGAACAGGGAGACCGTCAGGCATTCATTGGACATAATCTCAAAGCTTATCCATCCTGTCTTCCCATTCATATCAGAGGAGATAAATGAGAAGATCGGGGGCAGGGGGCTGATCGAAAGCTATGCCAGCTGGCCGGACGTAGCCGGGGAGGAGAGGGATACCTTACTGGAAGGCGAATTCGGCGTCCTCGAGGCGACCATAGAGGATATAAGAAATCTGATAAAGATACTCAAGGTGGAGCCTAAGGAGATCAGGATAGGGATAGCGGAGAGGAAAAAGTTCGAGGTTTACAATGAAGTCGTAGATAGACTGAGGGAGGATAGGAACATCGGCAATATCTACAAAGAATTCGGTGCGGATGAATTCATCAAGAAGCTTTTGAAAAATCCCAACAAACTGCCGAACGAGAGAAGAGACCATGATATTGAATTGAAGGTCATGAAGGAGGCAGAAGGATTCCTAAGCAGAACGTTCAGGGCGAAGATCCAGGTCTCAGAGTCGAAGGACGTCAAAGCGCTCCCTGGCAAGCCGAAGATCGAAGTCATCTGAACGCCTCGTGGTCTATATCATGGAAATGAATAAACCTAATGTCCATCGCTCCTTTGACGTGATAGGCGACATAGCCATCGTAAATTTCAAGGATAAGGTCAGCAATGCCGAAGCCGTAAAATTCGCCAGGAGCATTGTATCAAAGAACAAGCGCATAAGATCCGTTTTCAGGAAGGTCGGAAAGATAACTGGCAAGGAGAGAAGGCCAAAGCTGAAGCTGCTGTACGGCGAAGACAAGGCTCTGACGGTGCATACTGAGAATGGCTGCAGATTTGAAGTCGACGTTAAAAAGGTCTTCTTCACTCCCAGGCTCAGCAGCGAGAGACAAAGGGTCGTGAGGGAGGTCAAAGGGACTGAGGACGTCTTAGACATGTTCTGCGGTGTCGGCCCTTTCTCCATACCGATTGCGAAGGTTGCTAGATCGGTCTACTCCATCGACATAAACAGAGACGCCATAAAGCTGCTGGAGAAGAATATAAAATTGAACCACATCAGAAACCTCACCCCGATGTGCATGGATGCGAAGGACGCCCCAAAGCTCATAAAGCGACGTTTTGACCGCATAATAATGAACCTGCCGGCTGCCGCAGTGGATTATCTTCCGTATGCCCTGAAGATGTGCAAGGACAGATGCATCATAAATTTATACAGTTTTGTGCACATTAAGGACGATGAAGAGGCCGTGGATAAGGCAGTTGAGGGCATACTTCGCAGGATAAAGGGATTTAAGGTGAAGAGCATAAAAGCCTTCAAAGCCGGGGAAGCAGCGCCGTATCTGCTTAGAGTCGGCTTTGACATAGAGGTTAAGAAGCGGTGAACTATAGCTTTTACATCGAGCCATGTGCTAGAGAAGTGGATATCCTGTGAAGAGATCGCGTGAAGGGATCAAGGCGTCTGTAAAGAAAAGGTATACGGTGTGTGCTTGAACTTTGGCTGTCTATGGAAGGTTGTTTCGATCATATGTAAAACCAATTTTGATTTCTCCTTGATCAAAGAATCAGTCAATAAATGCTTCTAATCGCTTTTATTCCCGCCAAGTCAAGGGGCCTTTCACCCTCAAAGGTTAAATATATTTATTTCTTCTCTCTTCATATGGCCTTTAATTTGAAATACATCGAAGAGAACAGGGATGAGCTTATAGATTCCATAGAGAAGAGGTTCCTCCCGTTTACAGGCGAAGAGGTGGATAAGCTCCTATCCTTATACGATAAGATAAAGCAGCAAAGAACAGAACTGGACAAGCTCAGACAGAGAAGGAATGAGATAGAGCTTGCAAGGGGCAGGGAAGCAGAGAAGAGGGAGGAAGCGAAGGCATTGAGGATTGAGATATCGAAGAGGGAGAAGGAGCTGCAGAAGAATGAAGATGAGGCGGATAAGCTGTTCCTGAAGATGCCGAACCTTCTCGACAGGTCAGTCCCGATCGCAAAGGATGAGAGCGGGAATCTAGAGATAAGGAAAGTCGGAGATATCCCAAAGAAGGATTTCGAAGTCAAGAGTGCGGAGGAATTGGCCATATCGAAGGGGATGCTTGACCTTGATTCTGCTGCGAAGATATCAGGGAGCAGATTCATATTCCTCAAAGGCAAACTAGTACAGCTTGCCCTGGCTTTGGAGCTATACTCCCTCAACAAGCTGATAGACAAGGGATACACCGCTGTACTGCCCCCTCTTCTGATGAAGGAAGAGATATACAAGGGCATCGCCCATATGAGTACCTTCGAGGATGCGCTCTACCGGGTCACGGGGAGGGAAGAAACCGATGAAAGCACTAGGTTCCTCATATCGACGACAGAGCACCCTCTTATAGCCATGTACAGCGGTCAGGTCCTGGAAGAGAAGGATACACCGGTAAAGCTGATAGGAGAGAGTCCGGCGTTCAGAAAGGAAGCCGGCGCACACGGGAAGGACACGAAAGGGATGTTCAGACTGCACCAATTTGACCAGACCGAACAGATAGCCATATGCAAGCCAGAGGATTCCAGTAAGATGCAGGAGGAGTTCTTGGAGAACGAAGAGGAGATGCTGAAAGAGCTTGGTCTCCCATACAGAGTGATGCTATTGAGCTCCGGCGATATGGGCGTAAGGGACTTCAAACAGTATGACCTAGAGGCCTTCATGCCTTTTCAGGGCAAATACAGAGAGGTCATGTCAAATGACAACTGCACGGATTGGATATCAAGAAGGTCGAACATAAAGATAGCAGAGAAGGGGGGCGAAAGGGTCTACGCTCATACAGTAGATGCGACTGGACTGCCGGTGCAGAGGATAATGAAGGCGATCCTGGAGATACACCAGCAGGAAGACGGGACTGTGAAGCTGCCGCAGGTCCTAGTAAAGTACACCGGTTTCTCAGAGTTATAAGGTAATACTTGAGTAATACATAATCTCAGTTTATTAATGGATTCTGAATTAAGACCATTGTAGGGATCAAGGATATGTCGAAGGAAAATCTAGATGATCTTCTTAGCAAAGATGAAGTGACGCTGAACTTACTATTGCGCGTTGAAAATTCTGATTCGCCTGGAACAGCGTTGCCATACAAGCCCGCTGAAAAGAAGCATCCGATCGAAAGGAACAATATACGCAGAGAGGAAGACGTGCAGCTGAGGCTAATGCTTCTATCCGATATGGAGCTGGGCACAAAATTGAGCGATCCGGTAGTCACCTATAATATAGGTGAGATCATAAAGGACTATGAGAAGAGGATAGATCTTATCATAGTGAATGGAAGCCTTGCCTACGTGCCTGACAGGTACAGCAGATGGAGAGGCGAAAGACTTGATCTCTTGGAGGACAATCTTAAGGTCAGGTACGGAGAGGAAAACTACAAGGTTGTGAAAGAAGGGGGAAGTAAAAATAATTCTGTCGATGACCTAAAGGAGGCGGCGAGGCTGGCGCGGATCCAAATGGAGAACGTCGTCAAGCAGGCGAATGCAAAGAATATACCTATCGCTTATACAAATGGGAACACGGATTACAGGAATATTAAAATGATAATGGAAGCTTTGGAGAAGCTTGGCAGGAAGAACAGGTCGGGCAAGAATGGTTCGAATAAGGACAAGAAGGACGGTGATGAATTGGATCGACTCCTTCGCTTCATGCCTGAGGGTTACACTTTTAAGGCATCCGACTGGAAGACCATCGATAAGGAGGGTATAAAGGACAAGGCAATAAGCATATATAGCCACATGATATCCGCTATATTCAGCGACGGGGATGTCAAAAATAAGGTGAAATTCTACAAGCGTTTTGAGAATTTCCTCGGCAGCGTTGATAAAAAACTTGAAAATCTGATTAAAGGAGGGGGCGACACAGCTGCGGAAGATCCTGAGGAGTTCGTTTTGAACGGCATGAAGATAAAAGTTTTTGACTCCATCGACGGTCTGACGACGGGTTTGACAGAAGGCGTGCCGAGCAAGATGCACGAGAAGAACAAGGAGAGGTACGCGGCTGAAGACAAGAAGATGGGCAGGCTGGCAGACCTGTATATAACCTTTGGAAGCATGAATACAGAGGCTACGGCGGTAGATTTCGGCCGGAATGAAAGGCCTGTTTACCTCTTCAATCAAAGTCCGCTGCTGGATGTTGACAAGCTCCTAAGGCTAAGAGCAGCCTTCAATAAGACTAGAATTTCAAAGGCTTTGAACAAAGGCATAGACAGCTCCATATCTATAATAACTATATACAAAGACGGAAGGTTTGAAACGGATCGCTTGACTGTGGATGGGATAAGAAAGAAGGTCAACATAAGCGAACTTGAAAGCAAATTGAAGGACGGCTCTATGCATGAGATCGTAGCCACGTCTGACTGGCATATAGGTTCGCAGTATGCTATGTACGATGAGATAGCTTACCTGCCAGATATAATAAAGAGACTCACCTCCGTACCAAAGGGTCTTGGCAAAAAGCATCTGTTCGACCTGGGCGATAATGTTGACGGCGGGAAGGATAAGCTGGAGAGGACGAGGATGCAGGTCACATTTTTGAAACCACCGGAAGAGCTGATACCGGACTTAGAGAAAGACCTGACCATAAAACCAGAGGAGCTGTCGAATATCGGTACAGAAGCGGCACGCTTGAAGATAATTAATATGAAGAATAAGCTGATAAGCACCCTGGAGGACCTTATGTATGGAAATCCTACGATCGAAATAGGATCTCAGCTGGACAGGCTGGGCTACTATATAAAACCTATCTCCAGACTGTTCGACGACAGCTATCTGGTCGACGGCAATCACTTCCAGAGCGCGACCGGCAACGGCAGTGAAGGCAGGGCGATCGCATCGATCATCAGGTCTGAAACGGAGGTAAAACTAGCAGATGAGTACCTCTCCAGGAATGAGCTTCCGAAGGTCGGCAATTACAATGTATACCTATTACACACCGCGGGATACCGCGGCGGATTGGATGCAGCCACAACCCTGCTCGACGAAGTGGTTAATATGGGTCTGAACGTAGAACTTGCTGCCGTGGGGGACGTCCATGAGTGGAGGGTCAAATACGGCATACAGAGTGTAGGCGGCGCATGGAGGAGCATAATAGCCACGACCTCAGCAGCTTTGCAGAGACCGACTCCATTCGAGAGACAGAAGATACATAAGCTGGATTACACGAAGGGGATCTCAATGATCTATCTGCCGGCTGATGAGAATATAGGCACGATGTACACAAAAACCGTGTTCATACCGGCGCAGACGATAGACAGATATATGAAGGAGGGGGGAGGGACCAGGATAGGACGCGTAGTGAATGAAATGTTCGATAGTCTAGATTCTTTGGAACACAAGGCATTCAGCCCCACCTGACCTATAAGGATAAATTAGCAGGAAACCCATAGATTTGAATGGATGAGCAGCTAGAGGCTTACTCGGAGAAAGTCAAGGAATTCATAAGGAGGAATGATAATTTCACCGTGCTTTATCATCTGGATTGCGACGGCATAGTCAGCGCGGTGTTACTGAAGAAGGTCATCGAAAAGTTCGGCAGAAGGGTGGAGCACCTCAGAGCAGCAAACTACGAGGACTTTGACAAGCTGGATGTGTTCTCCATGTCAGACAGCGTCATAGTCTGCGATATGGAGATAAAGCCGGAGGATTTAGACGCGTTCAGCGGCAAGAATCTATGCGTGATAGACCATCACAGGCTGGTCGGCGTGGAGAAGGAGGGCTGGGTGCTCTATGTCAACCCGAAACTCTGGGGCGACAGCAGATATACCCCCTGTTCGCTGCTAGAGTATGAGATGTTCGGAAGTCTGCTCCCGGATCTGGACTGGCTTGCCGCCGTAGGGCTGATATCTGATTCCGGCGGGAAGGAGAACAGTGGATTCGTGAAGTCCGTCGCTTCAAAATATAATATCAAGCTGAAGGAAGATGAGTTCCTCTTCCAGAACGATCTCGGCAAAGCTGCCGATATGATAAACTCTATGGTAACAGTGTACAGGAGAAAAGGAGCTGCGACGGCGGTAAAGCTCCTTAGCAAGATCAAGTCGATTGACGAACTCCTGCAGAACCGCGAATTCGCAGAGACGTACGAGAAGCTTATGAAGGAGTCGGAGAGGCTGTCGAAGAAGTTCGAAAAGGAGAAGTCGACTATCGGAGCCGTGGAATTCTTCGAGAACAGCCGTTCAGACAAGGCTTACTCTTCCACGCTGATAACCGCGCTTAGCCACAGCAGGGAGCATTACGGCAGGGTGATAGTATTCCTTACAGACATAGACGATGACAAGATTAGGGTAAATGTAAGGGCAAACGGGGTGAATATAAGCATACCTGAGATACTGGAGAAGATCTTTAAGATCATACCAGGGGAAGGAGGAGGGCATGATAGGGCAGCCGGCGCGACGATAAATTACAGCGACAGGGAGAGGTTCAAAAGGGAGTTTTCAAGGATAGCAAATGAGACGCTCACTCGATCATCCTAGTGATATCCGTTATCGACATCTCCCCATCGCTGAAGTTTTTGAAGGAATCTTCCACATGCGAGCTAATGATGCACCAGGACTTTAGGTCCTATGCCGCGGATAGAGGAGAGATTTTCTGTCGAAATACGGTGCAGTGTACAGGGTAGAGATGCAGCCGCTGGCTTTCAGCTTTCATACACAATCTAGTCCTCATCCTCTATAAATAAATTCGATTATAAGCAGAGGATTTGTTTATTTCATCCTTTCACTACCCAATAAAAAAACAAAACAAAAAAAAGGCTTATAAATAGGAAAAGCATAAGGAATTGTATGAGAGGAAGAA
>JAPDMB010000023.1 GCA_025920305.1 Candidatus Parvarchaeota archaeon
TATTTTGAGGGGGAGGGTGCAGGTACAACTTCTATAAATCCAATCACGATTAGTTGGCTCCGCACCCGTGCATATCCTCCTAACGGCGTAATGCCTTCCGTGAGCTTCGGAAGCGTAAGCTCAGTATGATCTTCTGAGGAGTATACCTACCTCAGGAAGAAACTCAACCATCCTCTTAGATTGAGGTAGCTGAATTATTATACTTGCATTCATACAATTAAAGAAGGTTACTTGTTATATCTATCTAATAAGAGTACAAAGCCACCTATTCCGCTGTTTTATATCTGCCTCTCTAGCCCGATAAGTTAATCGATGCGGCAAAGCATAAATATAACAAACTTGTTAATAACTAAAAGCGATGGATAATCTATGTTAGGGGCTTTAATCTACGTCAAGTTAAAGGAGAACGTTCCGGTTTCTTCGCTTGAGATAGCTCAGGATATAGCTAAGCTAAAGGACGTAAGCGAGGTATTGCTGACCAGCGGTGAATGGCCGATCATCGTGAAGATAAACTACAACACGATGATGGAATTATCGGAATTCGTTGTCTCAGAGTTAGGCAAGATAAGAGGGATCGGGAACACGGACACGGTCGTGATACTGGACCAAGTAAAGTAGGAGGGATTATGGCAGAGACGGAAAACAAAGAGGAAAAAGAAAAGGAGGAGGAGTTCGAGTACAAGGACATAAAGGACTTAGAGGGGGTGGGAAGCGCCATAGCCGCCAAGCTGAGAAATGCCGGCTACATCGATATAATCTCACTGGCCACGGCGAATCCATTGACGGTTGCAGAGGTCGCGGAGATAGGCGAGCCGACAGCGAGGAAGATAATAGCCCAGGCGAGAGAGGAAGCGAAGATGAACTTCATGTCTGGCCTGGAGTTCGAGGACAGGAGAAAAGCGGTCCAGAGGATAACAACGGGAAGCAAAGCCCTGGATATACTCTTAGGAGGAGGGGTAGAGACACAGGCTATAACCGAATTCTACGGAGAATACGGCTCCGGGAAGAGCCAGGTAGCCTTCCAGCTGGCTATAAACTGCCAGCTTCCAATCTCGAAGGGAGGGCTGGACGGGCACGTCATATGGATTGACACGGAGGGGACCTTCAGACCCTCAAGGATCGAACAGCTGGCCATAGCGCAGGGGCTGGACCCGAAGACAGCCCTGGAGAACATAAAGATAGGCAGAGCATACTCATCCGATCACCAGGTGCTATTGGTAGATAAGATACCGGATATAGTGAATGCGGACCCGAAGATAAAGCTGGTGATAGTTGACAGCATGATGGCCCTGTTCAGAGCTGAATACGTGGGAAGAGGGACCTTAGCGGACAGGCAGCAGAAGGTAAATGTGATAATGCACAACCTCCAGAGGCTTGCAGACAGGTTCAATCTGGCAGTATACGTGACAAATCAGGTGATGGCAAAGCCTGACGTGCTTTTCGGCGACCCGACCATCGCGGTCGGAGGCCATATCATAGGCCATGTCGCGACTTACAGGGTATACTTAAGAAAAGGCAAGAAAGGCATACGCATAGCGAGGCTGGTGGATTCTCCAAACCTTCCGGAGGGAGAGGCTACTTTTGAGGTAACCTCCGAAGGCATAAAGGACGTAGAGGAAAAAGAAAAATGAATATCCCCAAGGAGGAGTCTGAAAGGATTCTGTCCATTCTAAGCGGTGTAAACGATCCGGAGATAGGCATAAGCATCGTCAAACTGAGGATGATAGATTCGGTCGAGAGAGAGGACGGCAGGCTGATAGTCAATTTGAAGCTCACCGTCCCAGGATGCCCGCTTTCAGAGACGCTTGAGAAGGATATAACCGACAGGCTTAACTCCGCAGGCTACCAGGATGTGGAGGTTAAATTCGGATACATGTCAAAGGAGGAATTGAATGAGGTCAAAGAGCAGCTAAAGAGAGAGAAAAGGATGACTCCTCCGCCGATAGAGAAATATGAAAAAAGAGGCATAGGGAACATAATAGCCGTATACTCAGCGAAGGGCGGCGTAGGCAAGAGCACGGTCGTCTCAATGCTTGCGCTGGCTGCGGAACAGCTGGGCTATAAGGCAGGGATACTTGACTGCGATGTATCAGGTCCTTCAATAAGATCTATATTCAAAATTAAAGGGCTCGCAGAGGTCGGAGAGGACAAGAGATTCATACCGAAGGAAGCCAATGGAATAAAGATGATAGGCGCAGACATGCTGACGGATGCCCAGGTACTGATATGGAGGGGCCCATTGGTGTCATCGGCGATAAAGCAGATGTACAGCGATACTGACTGGGGCGATCTGGATGTCCTGTTCCTCGATCTGCCGCCGGGTACAAGCGATGCCCCTCTGACGGTCTTCCAGTCCCTGCCAGTCGACAAGATAGTGATAGTCACCACTCCAAATAGCCTGGCGCAGATAACTGGCAAGAAGACGGAATTGATGGCGGATGCGCTGAAGATACCTGTCGCCGGGGTGATAGAGAATATGGACTATATAGAGCATGGAGGGGAGAGGATATACCTTGAGAATAGGAACAAGGACATCTCATTCAATGGGGAGATACTGGCTAAATTACCCTACGATCTGGACATAGAGGGCAAGATAGCTGGGGGAAAGCTGGATAAGGGGGTGTCAGACGCCTTAGTCGAGGTCATAAAGAGGTTAATGTAAGCTCTATACGCTGGATGCGGGATATCTCTTTATGAATTTGACTAACCAATTTGACATTCATCCAACACAGCGATGGAACCTGGCTTTGTTTATAGATCAAATTTCCTTCCCTTCTTGGCTCTTATCCCGCATGCTTTCGCCTCTTGCATTTTAAACTCGCTACTGGTATATTGATGTTATGAAATTGCTACTATTAAAGTAATATGACTTTAAATATAAGCTGCTTCATATAAAAGTCATGGCCAGCAAATTTGAAGTTATATTTGGGGCCACGGCGCATGAACTGAAAATTAGGATAGCAGATATACGTGACTCACTCGGTAAGGAAACCGCTACCGAGGTGGCGAGAATCCTTGGGAAGTATAATACGGAAGCGGCTGTACTAATCGCTATGAAATTGTCGCATATTGCTGAATATACAGACAAAGAAACTACGATCAAAGCGGCGAGAACAGTCGAGAAGTATGAAGAGGGAGCGGCTGAAGAGATCGCTTTGGGATTGGCGCGGGTTGCTGAGGATACAAAGAACAAAGAGAGGGTGAAGCGCATCGCCAATATAATGTCGCTCGATGAGATAGTAAGCACCGTCGGGGAGCATAGAAGGAGAGCAGCTAGAGAAATCGCTTGGAGATTGTCATATGTTGCTGAATATACAAACGACAAAGAAGCCACAAGCGAGGTGGCGAGAACCATCGGGAAATATAAAGGGAAAGTAGCTGTGGCAATCGCCGATGGATTGTTGCTTGTTGCTAAACATACAAACGACAAAGAAGCCACGATCAAAACGGCAAGAATCGTTGGAAAATATAATGAGGAAGTAGCTGAAAGAGTCGCTCGAGAATTGTGGTATTTTGCTGTGTATACCGAGGATAGAGGGAGCGTGATATCCGCCTGTAAACTTGTGGATAAAGTCGGAAGCGATGTATTCAATATACTCGATTACAAAGACCTCGTTGAAGTGCATAAAAAGAGACTGGATGACCTGGTGGATGATAAAGACAGTTTCGATGCTGTGGCGGCTTACCTGAAGTCTGAAGAGAAGCTGCCTTTGCCGTCCAAGAACAATATTGCTGACTATGGAGCGGTAGTTTCCAATTACCTGTCCAAAGAGTATGGGATCAAGAAGAAACTGAATAATAACCAGATTCTGATGCTATTTTCTGTGAAAAGAGAAGAAAGAGCAGGACTGGCCGAACTTGTGAATAACTCCCAAGAGACTCGCAGGAAGGACTATTCCATAGCGGTAGGCGATGGAGACACCTCAATCAAAGTCGACAGGGAGAAGCTCCCTTATCTTACATTGATAGCGATCACTGGCTCCAGGAACCCTGCGAAGGAGAAGGAAGCCTTCGATTCCATATCGAAGATAGTCGGTGAGAAGGAGATAAGGAAGGCAAGGAATACCTTTACTTCAAACTATAAATCTCTTAGGCGTAGATTGGCTGAGCTTATAAATGAGAAAAAGACAGATGAAGCCCTGAAGATACTCAGAGAAACAAATAACGATGATATAAACAATGTACTGGCATATGCAGATTATAGGAATATTAATCTCAGCGGGAACGTCCTCGAGGCTGTGGAAAGCAACAATCCGCTTGACTATGACAGCAGGGTCCAGATAGCCTGCGTCTACCTGCCACGGAACTATTACGATGGAATATATGAGTACTGCAAAGACAACAGGTTTACCCTTGTCAGATATGATATAGGCGGAAGGAGCCTTGGAAGTGCCATATGCTACGGGGAGGGAGATACTTTCCTCGTCGATTCGGTCGAGGGGCACCGCGTTTTCAGGAAACCGCAGATATTCAAAGCTGTCTATGAGGATCTGCTGACTAGAGCTAAGGAGAAGGGATACAAGAGAATCATTTTCAGCAGCAGTGGGGGGAACAAGACACCTATGGAATTCATCAAATATCTAGATAGCATCGGGCTTCATAAAGGGAGCGTGAAGATGGAGCTGAACACTAAGGGATACCTTGAAGCTCATAAAGGCAACGTTGGGGGGTACGTGGTAAATCGAGTGAAGTAATTGCACGAAGTCTGAAGTCTGTTTTTATTTATGAAGTCAGATCTTTGTTTAGAATATTTATACAGAGCCTGCCGGATGCAAAGGTTTTTAAACAAGTTCTATTCATAGTAAGGTTATAGATAATTTATGAAGACCATTACCATTTTCGGCGGAGCTGGTGCCAGGAACACCTTACTGGCCCTGAAGAGACTGGGCGGGATCAAGGTCTACAGCGTACCATCAGTCTTTGATTCCGGCGGCTCGTCAGGCGAGATAAGGCGTAATTTTAAGATATATGCTTTAGGCGATCTTAGGGACCACCTCATAGCTGCTTCGGAGGATAAGAAGACGGCTTCGATCTTTTCCGCGAGGGTAAGCACAGGGGGCGAAAATAGCAACCTAGGCAATCTCCTCCTTTTGAACATGGCTAAGAAATACGGAAGCAAATATATAGATGTCGCTCACAGGCTCCTTGCGATACCTAAGCATATAAGGGTCATACCAATCGTCTCGGATGTGAACTACACGGGAAATCTGATAATATACTCAAACAGGGGCAGATCCGTCGGGGAGGACAGCTTAGACGTGAATAGGAAGATAAAGGTCAGGGATGTGAAGCTGGAGAAGAAAGCAGTCGTAAACGAGGAGGTAAGAAAGGCTGTAAGATCCTCTGATTATGTGGTCTTCGGCCCTGGAGACCTTTACTCCTCCTTGATCCCAAACCTGCTGGTTGACGGCGTCCTGCCAGCAATCAACAGATCTAAAGCCAAAAAGATACTGATAACGAATATAATGAACAAGGTGAGCGAGACCAGCGGCTTCAACACCTCTGACTTTGTGAACGAATTCAGCAGGTTTGGATTGAACTTTGATAGAGTAATCTCAAATAACAACTATCCGAATAAAGCTGTGAAAATCAAGGCTAAATACGGCTACCTGTCAGGGTTCGTAAAGAATGATATAAAAGGGGAAAACGTGATCGAAGCCGACCTTCTAAATGAACAGGTGCCTTATGAGCATGATCCTGAGAAACTAGGCAAAGTCTTCGAAGATTACCTGTTGAGATGATACTGCTTTTTCAGTCCTTCCTAATCGATAGCCACTTTTACTTGATCGAAATAATGGGATGATCATTAAGAATATCATCGTCAAGAACTGTGTTGGAATCTAATCTATAGGATAGGTAGGCTTTATGCAAAGTCACCCATACTGAAGGTAAGTTTCAAATATACCGGCCCCTGCCATTGAGCAGTGTAAGGTTCTTATCTCGCTTCAGCGAGGCAGATATTTAAACTTTGAATGCATTGGATGATAGATGGCTGGTTTAAAGGTTGCCGTGATAGGCGGAGGCTCTACAGGCTCTGCAATCGTCCATGATCTGGCAAGCAGAGGGATTGATGTGACTCTGATCGAGAGGGGCCTGATAGGCGGCGGTACAAGCGGCAAGTTCCACGGCCTTCTCCACAGCGGCGCTAGATATGCCATGAACGATCCTAAAGCCGCGGAGGAGAGCATCATCGACAATAAGGTCATAAGCGAGATAGCCCCCCACTGCGTCGAGGACACAGGCGGTGTCTTTGTCGCACTGAAAGGAGATGACCAGTCCTTTGCTGACAAATTCTACACATCGTGCAGAAATGCGGGGATACCGGTGGAGAGCATGCCCGTTGAGACTCTGATCCAGGAGGAGCCCTTCATAAACAAAGATGTGTCCGTGGCTTTCTCAGTCCCTGACAAGGTGATAAATTCATTCAGGTTCATTACGAGCCTTCTGCTGACTGCAAAGAGCGAAGGAGCGAAGATAATGCTCGGCAGGGAAGTAGTTGATTTTGAAAGAGAGGGGAAGGATGTGACAGGCGTGAAGATAAAGGACAATCTGACCGGGAAAATAAGTACCCTGAAATTCGATCTTATAGTCAATGCCAGCGGCGCATGGGCAGGCAGGCTCCTCAGAGAACATCTGAACATAGACAGCATAAAGATGGTCCTATCCGCGGGGACTATGGCAGTGGTGAGCAGAAGGTTCGCGAGGAGGGTCTTGAACAGGCTAAGGCTGCCATCGGACGGGGATATAATAGTGCCGTATTTCAATGAATCCATAATAGGGACCACCTCCTTCATCGTGGACGACCCGGATAACTTTGATATAGATAGAGATGACATTGACTTCCTTTTGAACGAAGGCGCAAAGCTGGTACCGGCTGTAAAATCCTACGGGATAAGCAGGTATTATGCCGGCGTAAGACCGCTGATAGCGGCTGATGAAGGCAGCAGCGGAGACAGCAGGTCGATAAGCAGGGACTTCAGGATATTCGACCATGAGAAGACAGATGATACGCCGGGCATCATGACCATCGTAGGAGGGAAGCTTAGCACGGCCAGGCTTATGGGCAAGCAGATATCGGACTTCGTATGCAGCAAGCTCGGGATAAAGGAGCAATCCAAGACGGATAAGATAAAGCTTTTATGGCCGGACCTATCGAAGGAAAATCTAAGCGAGCTTTCGAAGTCTTTATCCATCCCCGAGCAGTTTCTAAGGGAGATAGCATTTGAGATAAACTCTACGACGTATGAAGATATATATTCTCCGGTTGAAGACCTAATAGTATCGAGGAAGCTTTTCATATGATATGGAATTGAACGGCAGCTTCAGTGCAAGCGCGGAAAAAGACAAAATCATCTCTATGCTCTCGAACCCGCGTGAATTCTCAAAGTGTGTGCCGAATGTATCGGAGGTAGAAGTCAATGGAAATAATTTTGACATGCGCTTCAAAATCGACGCATCTAAATACACTGGAAAATTCCTGGGAGCTTCGTATCTCTCCAGTATAAACGTGAAATTCAATGGAAGCATAACTTACGACCCATCCAATTCAACCATCTCAATAAGCGGAGGGGGATCCGCAGTCGGGATAAAGTTTTCAATAGTTATATCCCTGGTTATCTCTGAGAAGGACAACCTGACGTACATAGATTGGAAAGCAGAGATAAACATAGGCGGATTTGCGAAGCTGTTCGGGGAGTCCATGATGAATCAGGCTATGAATGAAAACGTGAATCAGATAATATCCTGCATAAAGAAGCGCCTAGAGGGTGCATCGCCCTAATCCCCTTCGACGACATCACAAAACGATGATGCCTGGCGGAGCGCAAGCCTAGTTGGGTATTTCCACAGAGTTTATGGCGAGGATATCTCATCCAAAGGGAAGCCTTAAGAGCTTCCTACTGCTGGTACGCCAGAAAATATTCACTTCACTGGATCTGCTTGATTCTTGATGGATGCCTGATCTTTGTGAGGAAGATGACATTGCCCCATCGCATGCAAGGGCCCACCGGGATTTGAACCCAGGTTAAATGGTTACTCCCGGCCGGCATTCGAAGCCATCTGTCCTGTCCAGACTAGACTATGGGCCCTTTGATGCCTCTTCGTGCATCATCACATAACATCGCTATGCGAATATTTAAATTAGGAATGCATGACCATTCAAATGGTCAGAGAGGTGGACTATAACCCGAAGCCGATCGATGAAAATTTTCTCCAGAAGCCGAACGACTTCCCGGTGACAGGGGAGCATAATGGACATAAGGTGTTGGCCGAAGGGAAAGAGAGGCTGGATGCAGACGGCAAGCCTTATCCCACGAAGCTTGGCATACACGGCACGCAGGTCGCAGTTGACTGGGAAGCCTGCCTGGCGGACGGCGTGTGCATGGACGTGTGTCCGGTCGATGTTTTCGAATGGTTTTTGAATCCAGGCAAGAAGGGAACCGGAAACGATAAGATCATAGATAAGGGGACGGACGAATGGAACAGATACAGGACTGACAAATCTGAACCTATAAGGGAGTCTGACTGCATATTCTGCATGGCCTGCCAGCAGTCCTGCCCCACTCATGCGATAAAGATAACCTCCCCTTGATCCGGTATCTCGCTTCAAATCTCAATAATCTTGCCTTTAGGCCCGGCATTTATGACCTCCGTGCCGCCTAGTTTTTCCTCAAGGCCGAAGGTCTCGTGTATATGCCCGCATATGCATTTATCCGGCTTCAGAGTCTCGATCATCTCCCTTACCGCCTGGCTGCCTATGTTCATGTTTTTGCCGACTTTATCAAGCTTCGTATTGTAAGGAGG
>JAPDMB010000024.1 GCA_025920305.1 Candidatus Parvarchaeota archaeon
GAGAACACGGAATCTCCGGGTATGAACAGCGTCGTAGATGTTATATAGTCCTTTATCTTCTCCAGAGCCTTCGCATCGCCTTTCAGCTCATTGTCATCGAAATATTTTATATCCACGCCGTATCCTTCGCCGTTCTTCAGCACTAAGAATATGCTCTTCAGTATCTCCGATTTGCCCGAGATTATGATGTTCCTGAAACCGCCCTTCTTGACGTTGCCGATGATGTTCTCTATCACCGTTTCAGCTCCGATTTTCAGCAGCGGCCTGTACAGCGTGCTGCCTTCCAGCACAAGGTCCCCGCCGCAGAGTATCACCGCATTCTTCTGAGATTCAAAGTATTTCTTAAGTATGCTCTCCACAGCTTCGCTCTTCGACCTATATGAGATATTGTCAACCAAAGAATCCAGCTTTCCTATTATATCCGGATCGATTGTGAACGACACCCTCGATTTCATGGCTCCCTTGATATTATATTGTCAGCCGAACTATATAAAAACTTCCATCTCGCCGGTTATAAACAGGATAGCAAAAGCCTTTTATAAAAGCGGGCTGGAAAACCCGCAATCTTCAGAGGCAGATGAAAGCGAACGAAAGAAGCGAAGGTATAAATACTATAAAAAACATAACAAATATCAGTTGCGATAACCAAGCAACTAAAATCTGATACCCAGGGACGCTGGGAATTGATGATATAGAATTCTGTAAATTTTTATGGCAGAAAAGGAGACAGGGACAACCACTATAGGTTTAATATACAAGGACGGCGTGATACTGTCAGCTGACAGAAGGATGTCAGCGGATCATATCGTTGCGCATAAGAACGCGGAGAAGGTCCTCCCCCTGAGCGGAAGGATAGGCATAACAACAGCAGGGCTGGTGGCTGACCTGCAGACGCTGGTGAAGGTCATGCAGGCGGAGATACAGCTGCATGATATAAGGGCTGGAGAGGAGATGACCACGAAAGCAGCTGTCGGGCTGCTGAGTTCGATACTATTCAACAGAAGGATGTCATTGAATATATTCTACACCGAATTCATAGTCGGCGGATATGACTCTAAGCAGGAGCTATATTCTGTAGATGAGGTAGGCTCGTACGCCATGGATAAATACACTGTGAATGGGAGTGGAGGCGTGTTTGCACTTGGAGTCCTTGAAGCGGACTACAAGGATAATATGTCCTTCGAAGACGCGGTGAAACTCGCGAATAAAGCCGTGAGAGCTTCCATAGCAAGAGACGTGTACACCGGTGAAGGGGTGGATATAGCCGTCATAGACAAGAAAGGCTATAGGAAACTTACAGATGAAGAGATAGCCAAAATAGTCAACCAGTAGAACGTTGATTCTTAGCCGTTTTGGTTGGAGATCAGATGGGAGACATAAAAAAAGAGATAGCAGACTTGATTGGAGACAAATCCTTGGTAGAGGACATGAACTTCGAAGTATCGAACATAATAGTCTACACCAAGAACAGGAATTTCTTCCTAAACAACATAAACGTCATAAAGAGCATCGTAAACACCATAAAGAAGAGAGTAGAGGTCAGGCTGGACCCATCGCTCCTTATGGATGAGAAGGAGACCAAGAAGAAGGTCATGGATATAGTGCCGGAGGAGGCTGACCTGAGGGATATATGGTTTGACAAGGACAGGAGCCTCATGACGCTGGAAGCCGCTAGACTGGAGATAATAAGCAGGAGGGGGAACGGGATAATAGACAGGATAAAGGAGGAGACAGGGTGGTCGATCCAGCTTGCAAGGTCCCCGATAATAAAATCTGACATAGTGAAAGCCGTACGCGAGATGATGTACAACAATTCCAAGTTCAGGCGGACGCTTCTAAATTCGATAGGCGAGAAGATATACTATTCGAAATACAGCGTCGACGAAAATTACTGGGTAAGATTCACTGCATTGGGCGGATTCAGGCATGTCGGCAGATCCTCTCTGCTGGTGCAGACTCCGGTAAGCAGGGTCCTGCTGGATGCAGGGATCGATGTAAGCAATACGCGGGAGCCGTTTCCAAGGATAGACGCCCCGGAGATGGATCTATCAAAGCTTGACGCCGTGGTCATAACCCATAGCCACCTCGATCACTGCGGTTTCCTTCCAATCCTATATAAGTACGGCTATAGGGGCCCAGTTTATTCCACCTTCCCGACAAGGGATGTAATGACCCTGCTGCACCTTGATTATCTGAACCTCACGAACAAGATGAATGACAAAGCCCTGTTTGGGATAGACGATATAAAGGAGATGCTTAAGTACTCTATTGGATTGTCTTTCGAAGAGGTCACTGACATCACGCCGGATATAAGGATCACGCTCCACAATGCCGGACATATACTTGGATCGGCGATGGTGCACATGAACATAGGCAACGGCTTCCACAACCTTCTTTACACAGGGGACTTCAAATACAACAGATCAAAGACACTGAACAAGGCTGAGAATGTCTTTGATAGGGTCGAGACGCTGATAATGGAGAGCACTTACGGCGGGGACAATGACATACAGCCTTCAAGGGAGGAGGCAGAGCAGTTCTTCTTCGACATCGTCAAAAAGACAGTCGACAAAAAAGGAAAAGTACTCGTGCCTGTACTGGGAGTGGGGAGAGCTCAGGAGCTGATGCTGATGGTGGAAGAGTGGATCAGGTACGGCTTGATCCAGGACGTGAACGTGGTAGTGGATGGGATGCTCTGGGATGTCACTGCGATATACACAGTCTACCCGGAGTACATGAACTCTGAGACCAAGAGGCGGATAATAGAGTACAATAGCAATCCATTCTTGTCTCCGAACTTCAAGCACGTCGTGAGCGAGGAGGAGAGGCAGAAGGTGCTTTCAGAGGGCCCTGCCATAATACTTGCCACATCCGGGATGATGAACGGAGGGCCTTCGGTCTATTACTTCGCCAACCTATGCGAAGACGACCGCAACTCTGTCGTACTCGTATCCTATCAGGGAGCCGGCACGCTTGGAAGGAGGCTGCAGAACGGGGAAAGAGAGGCAGATATAGAACTCAATGGAAAACTTAGGAAATTCCATGTGAATGCATCCATATACTCAATAGAAGGCTTCTCAGGTCACTCCGACAGGAGAGAACTTGAGAGATACGTCGCGGAGATAAAACCTAAGCCCAGGAGGATAATCTTGGACCACGGAGAGGAAAGCAAGATAATATCCCTTCTGAAGTTCATACGAAACAGGGACAGGATTGACACGGTCGCCCCGCGCGTCCTTGATGCGCTGAGACTGAAGTAAAATCCTGCAATGTATATATATTATCAATCATGAAGATGTATAATAGCATAATGGAAGGACTTTTCATCATCGGCTTAAGTTCACTGCCTGGAGGAGGAAAAGATTACGTAGCGGATATACTCGTCAACCGGTATCACTTTCACAAGATATCGCCCGGTGATATGATCCGCAGGCTACTGAAAAAGATGAATCTTCCTGTGACCAGAGAGGGGGAGCAGAGGATACAGGCAGACTACAAAAAGAGATATGGGAAGGATTTTCTGATGAAGAGGGTATACGATGAAGCATTGAGATCGAGGGACAGCCGTATAGTCATCCCAGGCATAAGGAGCCCAGGTGATATAAAATTCTTCAAAAAGAGACTTGGAAATAATTTCAAGAATGTATTCATAATCTGTGCCGCCAAAACCAGATACAACCGCATGAAAAGAAGGAATAGGCAGGATGCGCCCAAGAGCATCGCCGATTTCATAAAGCAGGATGCAGCTGAGAGGAGGCTATTCGATCTGGATGAGACGAGGAGACTTTCTGACTTTAAGCTGAGAAATGACATCGGAAGCAGGAAACTTGAAAAAGACATAAAGAAGATACTGGACAGATCCGGCCTTCATCACTTGGCCACAAGGTGAGCTTCTTTTATAAGCATAAAACTCTTAGAGCCGTCGGACTTCACAGTGTATTCATCGACGCTTATCCTGCTCTTGAAGATAGGCGCATCCACGACGGCTGTTTCGGCCTCCCCGCCCTCAAATGCAAGGTTGAACCTGTACTTCCTGCTGAGCCTATCCAGCTCTTCGAGAAGCGGGCCGTCTATGATCCTTCCCAGCAGCTCTTTAGAGAGGCCATCTGCCGAGACCGATATTATCATCGCCTTGAAGCCGTCATGGACAAGATCCCGCATGTATTTAGCTACATCGATATGCCAAAGAGGATTTATCACCTTTAGATCCAGCTGTTCGGCTATCCTCCTGACCCTGTCAGACTGGTACCTGCTTTCTATCGCGCCTGTGCAGACTCCATCGACGCCGTAATCCTGCTTTGCTTTCATCATAAGAAACTTAAGATCCTCCAGCTCTTCCTCCTTCACCGCCTTTGTATAGGTCCTTATCAATGGTATCTCCAGGGCTTTTGCCTGCAACTCCACAAGGTTTGAACCGACCGTGTGGAACATGTATGAATCGACACTATCCGAAACGACGTTCAACAGGCATTTTATACTGTTCTCTTTCGATGCTAGGAACATAGAATAAGTAGAGTCCTTCCCTCCTGTGAATAAAACCGCCAAATCCATACAAGTCAATTCTTCCTGCCCTTCGTGTCGCTTCTGCCAGCTTTCAGCCGTATGTAGTAGGACAGAGGGTTCTTTATAAGCCTGCATGTCTCATTTGGGAAACATACATTGAAGTACTTGTAATAACCGGCAGCATCGCAGTTTGGCGGAGGATAACTCTTGCCGCTGAAAGAGTAATCGATCTGCTGCTTTATGTAGTTCTCCTTCAGAGGCGGTTTATTCCTGAGGTTCCAGCCTAAAAGCAGCCTGTTCACCTCCTCCTTGTCTTTGCCTATGCTCCTGTAGAAGTTTATAAGTATGAAAACAGACCTCTTCCTGCCGTCTGACAGCCCTTTGTTTATCTCCTTTATACAGGGAGGGAGAGCCGCCTCGTCCAAAGGCAAATTGTAAACCTTATATTCAACCTCTTTTTCAGCTCTTTCCGGCTCCTTGGCGGAGTGATCATAGGCATCTAGGAACAGCCTCTTCGCCTCATCTTTAGAAGGCTTCAGATCGAAGAAATCTATCTTCGTGCTGACAGCTGCGGGATCTGCATCCCCAAGCTCAAACGAATCGAATCTCTGCCTGTCTATAGGGACTGAGACGAGCCATTTTTTCTCATTTAAGGAGTACTGAGTCCTGAAGAGATGCCTTTCAGATATAAGGACCGTGTCTATCTCTATGACCTTATACGGGTCGAATTCCCCGTCGGTGTACAGCTCTTTTTCGTCCATCTTGAATATCTCGGACAGCTTCCTTGCGCCGTAGTCTTTCTGCAGCACTTCGCTTATCTTTTGCTTCACTGAATCCTTCAGGAATATTGATGTGATCATCGCCGCATCCGGAAAGAGAGAGTTCATGTCTTTCCCATTTATCTCCGGCGGGAACCCCTCATACGGCACGAGGATATGGAAGCCTGACCCGCCGCTGAACTTCACGGAGAACTCCCTCAGCCCTTCGTATGCCAAGAGGTCTAGGACCAGCTTCGTATAGGCCTTTGAGATATCAAAGTATTTACAATCCACATCGATGAGCAGATCCCACCCGTCCCTCAGGTTCACAATATCCTCTTTTTTTATGTCGGTAGACAGCAGCAGGGGGTTTTTCCATCTTTCCTCGCTTACGTGTATGCTTGTCGCGCCGGATTTCACGATTCTCTCCACATCTGCTTTATACTGGAATGACATAGGTCTTCTGCCGAACTTATCGTTGTACCGGACCGCGTATTCTCTATTCTTTCCGCCGCTTAGGAGCTTCTCGATGATCTCATCTTTGAGGTAATATCTTAAAATATCTGACGGCTTCATATGCTAACTGAAACAGCTGAAATATAAATAAAATCAGGGAGCATGCATAAGGTTTTTAAGCGGGGATAAATTAGATAAAATCTATGGCAAGTTTGGGCAAGAAAGTCGAGAACATAAAACTTGATAAAAAGAGCCGCATAGCCGATCTGATGGCCCAGTTCAGCAGATCCGGAGGGTTCACCGCCAGGAAGCTGGCTGACGCATTCCAAATTTTCAAGGACATGGAAGCTGACAAAAACTGCTTCAAATTCCTATCCTTCCCGGCTGATATAATATCCACTGGGACGAGGGGCGTGATCGTCGATCTTGTGAAGAACAGGATGGTGGACGCGGTAATAACGACTGCGGGGATGATGGATCATGATCTCGCGAGGCTATGGAGGGACTACTACACCGGCACTGAGAAAGCCGATGATGCCAAACTGAGGGCGAACCATATAAACAGGCTATACGATATATTCATACCGGATGAGAGCTATGGGTATATACTTGAGGACAAGCTCAAGCCGATGATCGCCGAAGCTGCGAAATTGAAGAAAGAATACGCTACAAACGAGCTCATCTCATTCATCGGAGAGAGAATAAAGGATGAGAAGAAAGCGGATGAAACGATAACATACTGGGCCTGGAAAAACAAGATACCTGTGGTAATACCTGGTTTCACGGACGGAAGTTTTGGATCCCAGATATGGATGTACACCCAGAAAGACCATGACTTCAAGATAAATCCGATATTGGATGAGAACCTGCTCGCAGACATAGTCTTCACGGCCAAGAGAACCGGAGCGCTGATGATAGGAGGGGGAATCTCCAAACACCACACGATATGGTGGAATCTATTCAGGGGCGGATTAGACTACGCTATATACATGACAACGGCTGTCGAATGGGATGGCAGCCTCTCCGGGGCGAAGTTGACAGAAGCTGTATCATGGGGGAAAGTGAAGCCAAAAGCCAGATATATAGACGTAGAGGGAGACGCTACAATACTTCTGCCGCTGCTCTACGGGGCGTATATAGAAACCAAATGATGGGCTCATTAGTTACCCTTTTCCTCATATTTTAATCAGTAGGTGTCCACAGAATCATCGCCCAATATGAAGCAGGCACCCCTGAGATTTAAACCTTTGATTCGATGCCTACTTATATATTTGGCAGACTGCCTGATGGAGCCGCCGATTGCACCGGTTCATAGATCAAATAGAAGTAGTTTGAAGGGTATGAGAGGCTGTCGAGCTCCACCGAACTAAGGGGTTTGCTGAGCACCTGCAGACTGCCGCTGACATTTTGAAGCATGACCCATGTATAGTTCGAATTATCACACAGATTCTGCGTAAAGGATGTCCCGCCGAATATGCATAATGTGGAGTTGCTCATGGTGTAATTCAGCCTGCTGGAGGAGAGGATGCCCGAGGTGACCGATGCGAGCGTAGTAAAATTCCCATTGATGACTAAACTGCTTATAGGTCCTGGGGAAACAAAGCCTATCGCCGTAAGGTTCGAATTATACGGGGAGAATTCTGTCTGATTTGACACGAGTGAACTCGGCACAAGTATGTATTCGGAGAAGAGATTGCTGTTGGACTGCCTTGGGATAAAAAAGAATATAGAACCCACGAAGGCTACCACTATGAATATTGCAG
>JAPDMB010000025.1 GCA_025920305.1 Candidatus Parvarchaeota archaeon
AGCAACATACCTGTCAGTATGAATCCTCCAATTATGGTCACGATAAAGCTGGCTGATGAAACCGCGGAATTGTTAAGATATGCCTGCAGATCATGCGTGCCAAACACTTTGCCGTAATTAAGTAAGTTTATAGACAGGACAGAAAGGAAAAACACTATGAATATCAGCTCTCTCCTCATCTTTCCGGTAAGGAAATAAATGATTGAAATAAGAACTATGATCACTGCAAGCATGTATGATATATAATTGAAAAATATTCCTAACCCTCTCATTGAAAAGAACAAAAGCAACAGCCCCGCCGCCGAAGTTACCGGAGAAAGTGCCTTAAGTCTTTCCAGCTTATAAAATACAAAAGTCATGCCGAAAACCACTAAGACGACTCCTAAGATGAACAGTAGATCATAGTAATTAGATAGGAAGGAAACGGCTGAAAATGAAGTCAAAGCAGAGTTCACGCCAGTGCCTGAGATAATGGAAATAAAGATAGTCAGTAAAATAACGAATATGAGTATAGTCACAAGCGAATATATCCTAGCAAGAGTCAACTGACTGAACTTGCTATCCTTCCATATATATTCGGAGAACACCAAGGAAACATTCCTCGCAATGAAAAGGAAGGTAGCCAATAGTATGGGGAAAACGTAGAGGTAATCTATATTTGGCAGGATCTGCGGATACAGAACCTCGCTGTTGACAACGAAGAAAACTGCGAATGTGCCGACTATACCCCATATCGGATCAAGATATCTCTTTACCGCAGGTAAACTCTTCCTATCATAGATTAAAGAAACAGCGGACATGCCCTCCACTAGTAAAAAGGTGAACAAGACTGCAAGTATCGTATAATTTATGAGGATGTATGTGTTCATTTCTCTCCCTCCAATTCTCCCTTAAGATATCTTTTCCTCATGACATTTCTTACGAAAAGTATGGTCAATGGAAGCACTGCTATGTAGAATATTATTATGGCTATGCCTATAGGCACAACCGAGGGGGAGGTATTAGCAGCAGCTGCCACAGTCATTACATTGTATATTATCCACGGCTGCCTGCCTACTTCATCAGTTACCCAGCCGTCCTCCAAAAGGAATGCCGCCAGTATCCCTATGATTATGAGCCCTTTCAATACAAGCGTATTATCAAATGGATCCGAAAACATCTTGTGAGAAAGGATCTTAGAGAAGCCGTTTTTCAACAGCTTTTCCCTAATCTTATCGATATTTACAAGCCAAAGCACCAAAAAGATTACCATCAATATTCCTATAAGCACACCCAAACCTACCATTATATCAAATGTATTGTGCACTACGCTTACAGGGGGCCATGTACTCTGTGGATATGCTGCCAAGGAGTCGTTGGCTGCGATTACACCGTTAAAATTACCAGTAGCTAAGAAGCTCATCAAACCAGGCACAGTTATAGCATCTATAGTTCTGTTGTTTACAAGGAAACCACCTATAACCTCCGCTACATGCGGCCCGGTATTAAAGTTCAGTTCCAATGCCGCGAATTTCTCAGGCTGGTTTACCATGATATTGGTTATTGATTCTACGCCTATTATCACGGTAAGTATTATCATGACTATGACCACTGCTGCGGCTATCTTTGCTGATTTCTTATAGTATTCTCGTTCTATTCCTTGTGTCTTTAAGAGCTTGTATGCGAAGTATGCAAGCAGGAAGGCTGCTCCTGCGAATATAGTGGAACCTATGACGTGGCCTATCTCAACCCATGTAGTAGGAGTGTTCAATACAGCTAATGGATTTACATCTATTATTTTCCCTGTGCTCAAGTAGTACGCTATGTTAAAACCTTTGGGCGTATTCATGAAAGCATTTATCATCGTTATAAAAACGCCTGACATGACCGCGCCTATGGATATAAAGATGGACAATACCCAGTGTCTCATCCTGCTCTTAAACTTGTTCCAAGAGTATACGTAGACTGCCAGGAATATTGCTTCTGTAAAGAATGCAAATATCTCCATATACAGTGGAAGCAGACCTACCTGCCCTAAAAGAGCGATGAACTTCGGCCACAGCACAAAAAGCTCCACTGCGACGACGACCCCGCTGGCAGTCCCGACTGCAAAGAAGATTATCAATGCATTTGCAAGTCTTCTAGCCATGACATCGTACATTTTACTTTTGTATTTTATTGAAATGAACTCTGCTATAGACATTATTATAGGTACAGTCATGCCGATAGTAACCAAAAGGATATGTATGGCTAATGAGTAACCCATCAATCCAGCATCGAACAAAACCAAGTTGGCCATACTCTAGTGAATTACCCCCTTGTGGGAGGGGGCCTCCCGCTCGCTGAGTGGGGTATCCTTCATCTTCATGCCTTTTTAGGCGATATGAACTCAGTGTAGCCGCATCTGCCACATGCCAGCCTGTTCTTGTGCTGCGCAAGGAAGAACCCTTCCCCGCACTTTGGGCAGGTCTTCCTGAGTCTGATCAGCTTTTCTCCTTCGATTCTGTAAAGCTTGTAGACCTTCTCGCTCTCCCTATTTCTTTTCTTTTTCTTTGGCATCTTCCATCAACCCGTTTTTCTTAAGTATATAGTCTGGCAGCACCGCCCTAGCCGTAGCTTCATCACTGTAGATATGAGCTACTCCTTTCATCCTTCTCAGTCCGAACGTGTTCCTCAGCGTGTAGACCACGAGAAAACCGCTCGGATACCTGCTCAGAAGCTCTTTCCTGACGTCAAGCAGCTTCACGGTCTCCTTTCTCTCGAAGTTTACGACGAACTCGATGGTCCTGCGTCCCAAAAATTTGTTCTCCTTCTCCGCGCCTATCTCTATGTTCATATCTCTACTCTACAGATAAGGCGTACTTGCCAGGCTTCGTGATCTTCAAGTCTTCGGCGACCTTCGACCTCTCAGGATCGATTATTTCTATGACGCCCTTCCACTTCGCCGACAGATCCTCGCTCCCGCAGATTTCACATCTCTTCCCCTCAGTTATATGACCGCAGACCTTGCATGCCTTTTCAACCATTTCTATTGCCTCCCTTATTCTCCTTAGCCGCCTTTCCCTTTGCGCTTTTCTTCCTGTCAATCTTTCCTAATCCTGGAGACCTCATCGTCAGGCCTACCTTCATCTGCCCCTTGGTCGTGATAGCTATCACGCTTGCGATCACCGTATCCCCTACCTTTATCGTTTCCTTCGTCTTTCTCCCGACCAGTGCATTCTTGCTGAAGTCGACATAATCATCCATCGTCTGGGATATGAACGCAAGGCCGTCGACAGGCCCTATATTCACAGTTGCGCCTATCTCGCTTATGTTGACGACTTGGCCGCGCACCGTCTCATGCAGGTTAGGGGTATACCCGAGCACCTTGAAGGTAGAAGGATAGTACACCGAAGGGTCCTCCGGTATTATTATTCCCTCCTCTCTTGAATCTACGCTTATCAACCCTATCAGCAGGGATTTACCCTCTATGATCTTGCCTATGAAATCCTCATGTATCTTCATCCGGATAGCTTCTTCTAGGGACTGCTCCTCCGGCCTGGGCGGTATCCTTATATTGGACTTTAGAGTCAAAATTTCGTACATAGGTTACCTCTGATATTACGCCTCATATTTTAATGTTCTGTTATGTTTTTATATATATTTATACCTAGTTTTTTAGGCATGGAAAATGAGCAGGCGGGCCTTAAGATTGTCGTCGTCGGATGCGGGGCACTCGGTTCAGCTATCCTGCAGATATTAGGCAGATTGGGCATCGGTACCATAACCATGGTCGACGGAGACATCGTTACGCCCAAGAACATAGGCACTCAGACCCTTTACGATTTAAGGGATGCGTCAGGCATAAACTATAAGTCCGATGTCGCAAAATTGAAACTAGAAGACATAAACCATTCGACCGTCTTCAAAAGCCTGCCCTTCTATCTGACCGGGGAGAACGCAGAAGAGACACTGAAAGGCGGCGATTTAGTGATCGACGCGACTGACAATTCAAAATCAAGGCTGCTGATCAACGAGACATGCGTGAGGCTGGGGATACCCTTGCTTGAGGTCATGGCAAAAGCGGATGAGGCCATGGTGCATCTAGTCCATGGAGACAACGCCTGCTTTAACTGCCTGCATTCCGCATCAAGGCTGGTTGATAACAGCTGTGTAAGCATAGATCCGGCTCTCTCATCCATAGCAGCCGGGGCAGCCGTCAATATGGCGCTTGGCTTTCTGATCGGCAAGGATTACAGCTTAAAGACGGCGCTCATATCCGCCAGGACCCTTAGCATAGAGAGGGTGAATATAAAGCGGCTCGATACGTGCGAGGTCTGCTCTAAGCGGGTTTTCAAGGGGGAAGAGGGCGGTCACTTCCTGCAGATATGCGGGGATGGGATAAAGTACTCATTTTCAAAGAAGATCGTTCTGCACGATATCTACCTTAGATTATCCAGCTATGGCGAGGTGGAAGGAGACAATAATTATATCCTACTCAAGAATGGGAGCAAGAGCGTCCTCATCTCCAGCTACGGCGACCTTCTTTTCACAGGGTATGATATTGATGAGGCTAAGAGGTTTTTGGAGGGGACAGCACCCTTATTTCTTTCCCCTTGACCTTCTCCTTCTTATGCGGTCTGCGAAGAGCGCGCCGAAGATCATAAGCAGGATGGACACGGCTGCCAATATCGACAGCTCCCAAAGGATGTAATTGCTGACGGTCTTCGATACGATCACGCTGTTTGAGGAGGCGAAGGAGAGGAAATTGAGCATCATGTAGAGGCTGGCGATCAGGAATAAGGCGCCTAATGACAGCGCAGATATAGACAAGGCGTATGCACCCCTATAGCTTAATTTATCCTTTTTACGCATATAATCCTATGTAAGCAAAGGTTAAATATATAGAGCGGGATTAAATGATATATGATAGAGAAACTGCTGTTTGCCGTCAACAACACCACAGCTACCTCTCCAGCGCCGATAACTTCCACTTCGATACTCTATGGGAGCATAGGGTCCTTCGTATTCCCGTTCCTGCTCGTCTTCGCCATCGTCTATGGAGTCCTTGAGAGGAGCGAGATATTCAAAGGCAAGAGGGATATAAATTCGATCATCGCACTGGTCCTTGCGATAATATTCGCAACGACGAATTATACGCTCAAACTCACGTATATAATCCTCCCCATCATCGGCGTACTGGCGGTCGTGATATTCATGTTGATAATGCTCTTTTCGATGGCTTCGACGGGGTTCGGCGGCGCTGGCGGTTTCAAAATGGGCAATAAATCAAAGGCGCTGTTAGGCGTCCTGACGCTTATAATCGGCATAATACTGCTTATCTGGATACTCAGCCCTTCGAACCTCACGATTCAGAATCTCACAAGCTATCTGCCGTATATTGTGATACTGGTCGTGTTCGGTGCAATAATATACTTCATTTCAAGGTAGAGAAAAATCTTTCAATTAACTATTCCGCAAAGGTTTTCCAAGAAAAGTTTAAATAGAGCGGATTTCATATAAGTTACATGGTAGTCGACGCAGGTTCGATATATACGACTTTAAGCAACTCGCTGCAGCTGATAACGCCGCCTAATGTCAGCAACCCTATAGAGTTCTGGCTTGCCTTTCTTCTTCTTGTGGCGGTATTAAACACCGCCTTGAAACAGGTGCCTTTCTTCCGCGATGCAAGCAAGAATGGGAAGGTCGCCGCAGGGCTTATATCTCTTATCGTGTCCTACTTCGCTGTGACCGTAGCATGGGTCAGCCCTACGATCGTTTACTTCTCATCCACCCTTGGGATAACAGCCCTAATAATGATCGCGCTGCTGGTCGTAGTGACGCTGGCTGGCGTCGGTCAAAGCCCAGGCAAAGGCAAAACCGCGATAATGTGGGGCTCGTTCGCTGTCGGCATGGTCATACTTCTGCTTGGAGGAGGGCTGTTCTCATACATCTTCACGCCTATAAGTAGCAATCCTAGCTTCGCTCCAGTGGTCTCAAACATCAATTGGGGGGCTCTCCTGCCCATATTGATCCTATTGGTAATTTTCGGCTCGGTAATAGCCTGGGTATTCGTGGGCGGTGACTCTGGCAAAGGTAGCCCATAGGAAAGACTTCAAATCACAGTTATGGTATCATTGATAGTGCCGGGGATATCCTATGTATTTGTGTTCCTGCTTATCTTCGCAATCGTCTACGGCCTGCTTACATACGTAGACATCTTCAAGAGAAGGGATATAAATGCGATAATAGCCCTCAGCGTCGGTTTCCTTGCGCTGTTATCGAGCTTCTTTGTGACCTTCATCTCATTGTATATCCCGATGGTGATAGCTGCTGTGCTCGTTGTATTCCTGGCGATACTCCTCCTGGCTACGACACTCACCCCGACGAAGAGCATAACCAGTTATCTTGTAAGAAGTCCGCTCGTTGCGCTGCTGATGATATTCATAATGCTGCTCTTTGCCTTCAACGCCTTCGGTACGACTTATACTATCTTTGCGCCTCACAGCAACTCCACCACATCAGCCGCTATAAACCCAAATGTCTCCCCATTGCTGAGCGGTGCGCTGAGCGGCACCTATATAGTAGACCTTCTGACCTCTCCGAACGTCCTCGCACTGCTTGTTTCCTTCCTTGTGATGCTGTTCGGCGTCTACTTTATGACCCGGCTGAGGGGCCAGTGATCCTCCTGTACGACTTGAAATCGCTGTCAAAGAGCGTAAGGCCGTTTGAGAGAAATGACAAGCTGAAATCCTTGTATTTCCTCCTCGCGTCCTCCACACCCTCCCTTCCCTTCAGCCGGCATATGGTGATGTGAGGATAGAACCTCTTATCCTCCTCTATCCCTAGGAGAGCTGACAGCTTTGAATTTATATCGCTGAGGTCGGTGGAGACGTTGAAGAACATGACCGAAGGAGTATCTCCATGGTAAAAGGAATCCACACCTCTTACATCTATCTCCCGCCGAAAACCGCCGTTTATCTCTTTGACTGCACCGGTTATCCTGTCGTCCGGTATATTCGGGTCCCCGAGGAAACGGATCGTCACGTGCATCTTATCCCTGTCCACGAAATTCCCGCTGACAGACTTTGAGAGGGCCTTAGAAACCTCGTATAACAGGTCTTTCTTATCCTCTGGTATCTCCAAAGCTATGAATAACCTTCTCATCGATTGGATCTCAGTAGACGGGCTCTACCACATCTATGCTGCCCTTCCCGCTCACGTCATATCCCCTTATTATGGTGTGCCAGGTCTGCTCCCCCTGATAATTCTTGAAGGTGGATGATGCGAACTTCGTGGCTGCGAGTATCGCCGACAGGGTGCCCTTGTTCTTTATGCCGCTCAGGAGGATTATCGTCTTGCTCTTGTCGTACGGGTTCCTTATCCTCTCGATCACCCCTTCATTTTCATTCCCATATATATTGTCCTTATACTTGAGCATCCATCCCTCCTCCTTGAAGAACTTGACCGGGAGAAAGTTGTTGATGTCCCTC
>JAPDMB010000026.1 GCA_025920305.1 Candidatus Parvarchaeota archaeon
ACGAAGCTCATATAAAGATACATGGCCTGAACTACTGCAGGGAATGCTTTAAAGAGGTGAGCAAGGAGATGGGCTTCAAGAAGTACGGAAAGGAGGTTTGATTACCATGGCAGATCAGGTTTCTAATGCTTTGAATGTAATATATACCTCTAGGGTTTCGGCTAAGAAGGAATGCATAATAACTCCGATGTCTAACTTTATACTGAAGATCCTAGATATAATGAACAAAAGCGGCTACATAGACAAATATGAGGTGATAAATGACGCGAGGGGCGGATTCATCAAGGTCGTTATAAACGAGAACCTTAACCGCTGCAAATCCATAAGGCCGCGGCTGCCAGTCAAAGTGGACGAGATGCGGAAGTATGAGGAGAGGTATCTTCCGGCTATCGGCTTCGGAATCCTGATTATCTCCACGAATAAAGGTCTGATGACGAACATTGAAGCAAGGGATGAGAAGATTGGGGGGACCCTGATAGCGTATGTCTACTAAATTCAGCGTTGCATTGGGGGACGCAGAGACAGAGATAAACGGCGATGAGATATCGGTAAAAGGACAGAAGGGTGAGTTGAAGACCAGGATACCGTATCCATTCATCTCAGTCAAGAAAGATGGAAATGACCTGCTTATAGAGTGCAAAAAAGATGTAGATTATCAGAAAGCGATAGCCGGCGCATTGGCTGCGCAGGTAAGAAACATGGTCCAGGGGGTAAGGGAGGGGTATACAGCTGAACTAGAGCTCGTATACATGCATTTCCCAGCTTCGATGAAGGTCATAGGGAATAAGCTGGTCGTTGAGAACTTCGTGGGCGAAAGAAAAGCGAGGGAGATAATTATACCAGATGGTGTAAAGATCCAAGTTCATGGCACGAAGATAATATTAGAGGGCATAGATAAGTATAAGGTCGGCCAGGCAGCTGGCACGATAGAGAAAAAAGTGCAGATAAAAAACAAGGACAGAAGGGTCTTCAAGGACGGCGTATTCATAACTAGAAAACCGGAGTGAGCATGGAATTTTCAAGAAGGGATTCAAGTAAGATCAGGCGTATAGGCGACTCTTGGAGGAAGCCGACTGGCAAGAAGAATAGGACAAGGTTGGGACATAAAGGCCATGGGATGGTCCCTTCAAAGGGATTCAAGGGCAGTGCTTCGAGCAGGTTTAAAATAGCAGGGCTGTATCCAGTGACGGTGAGATCGATGATGGATTTAGCAGATGTGGACAGTGAGAAGAATATAGTCATAATATCTGGTTCAGTGGGAAGTCGGAAAAGAAAATGGATACTGGACGAATGCAGTAAAAAAGGTATAAAGGTGTTGAACCATGGTGAGCGGATTGAAAACACAGAGAAGATTAGCAAGTGAGATATTGGGTGTGGGAGCCGGCAGAGTCTGGATGGATCCATCCAAGTACAAAGATATAAAGGGCGCCCTCACGAAGGAGGACATAAATAACCTTATAAACAAAGGTGTGATAAAGAGGAGGAATGAAAACTTCCAGTCAAGGGGGAGAAGCAGAGACCTTAGAGTCAGAAAGGCTAAGAATAGAGGAAAAGGCATGGGAAGCAGGAAGGGAAAGGCAGGGGCGAGGTCAAGCTTTGACTGGAGATACAAGGTTAGAGCGCTTAGGAAGGAACTGAGGGCGCAGCTTAAGGCTGGGAATATCGACAAAAAGGCCTTCAGAAAGCTTTACGTCAAAATAAAGGGGAACAGTTTCCACAGTGTTTCCCATCTCAGGAACTATATAACTGAGACTATGAAGGGGACGACTTATGAAGAGAAGAAATAATCCAACAAATTACAGAGCCAGGCTGCGCCTGCTTAAATCAAGGCTTCCAAGGCTTGTAGTTAGGAAGACGAACAGCATGATAATAGGGCAGATAATATATTACGCAAAAGAAGGGGACAAAACCGCCGCTTCCGTGTACAGTAGCGAGCTTAAATCGTACGGTTGGAATTTCAGCCTGAAGAATACACCGGCTTCTTACCTGTCCGGGTTTCTTCTTGGCAAGAAATCCAGTATAAGGGAAGCAATATTGGATAAGGGCAGTAGAACGCTAAAGAAGGACAGCTTCATATATTACTTTATGAAAGGAGCTAGCGATGCCGGGATGAACGTGCACACAAAGGAATTTGACGTATCTGAGGGCAGGCTCTACGGCCAGCACATTATGGATCATTTCAATAAAGGGGTTTCCGGCAATCAGTTTTCTTCGGTCGGTAAAACAATAAATAATATGAAGGATGAATTTGATAGTGTACTCAAGAAATTGAATGAATATGGAAAATGATGATCAGAGTGTAGTTGAAGCGCAGGCCGAAGGCGCCAAGGAGCAGACGAAAACCTACAATTTTAGGACAGAATTAGGCAAGCGGGTGCTGTCAGGCGAGATAAAGGACATAGATGATATTTTTGCGAAGAATATCCCGATACTGGAAGCAGGCATAGTGGACTTCCTTATACCGGACCTGAAGACGGAATTTCTATACGTAGGCCAGTCAAAGGGCAAGCTCGGCGGCGGAAAAAGGAGGATAGTGAGAAATACTCAGAAGGTCACAGCAGAGGGCAAGACCCAACATTTCTCTGCGATGGCAGTCGTCGGAGATGGGAAAGGGCATATCGGTGTAGGCAGAGGGCGTGGATTGGAGTCTGTCATTGCCAAAGAGAAAGCCGTGAAGAATGCAAAACTGAATCTGATAAAGATAAAATTTGGCTGTGGAAGCTGGGAGTGCACTTGCCATGGCACACATTCCATCCCATTCAAAGTGGATGGTAAGAGCGGGTCTGTAAGGGTGACACTTATCCCAGCGCCTAAGGGGATTGGACTGTGCGTAGCCGATGATATCAAGATCATAATGAGGCTGGCAGGCATCAAGGACGTTTGGTCAAAGGTGGAGGGAAAAGCAGGCACTAGGGTCAACCTTGGTTATGCGGTTTTTGATGCGTTGCACTCCTTGAATGTCTTAAGATACAATAAAAGTGTGGCTGAAAATTTAGGCATAAAGTGAGATATGGAAAAGATAGGCGCCATAAGGATAAGATCCATCGTCAGGGCAAATGCGGGCGTTAAGGCGGCAGTGTACGCCTTAAATCTAAGAAAGCAGAACAGTTGCGTTATATTGGATAAAAACCCATCTGTCTCCGGTCTTCTTCGCAAAGCTGAAAGCGTCATCACATACGGGGAGCTGAGTAAAGAGGTAGTTTCGAAGTTGATTAGTAAGAGCGCGAAAAGAAGAGGCATAAAGGTGGAGAATGTTGATGCCTTTACTGACTCCTTCTTTGATGGGAAAGCAAAGCTGTCGGATATAGGACTGAAGAATCTATTTAGACTGCATCCGCCAAGAGGGGGCTTTGAAAGGAAGGGCAAGAAAAAACCATTTTCAGTCGGCGGGAGTGTCGGTTATAGGAGAAGTGCGATAAATGACTTATTAAGCAGGATGATGTGAGTATGATATGAAGAGCAGAAAACTTAGAGGCAGTTCGACGGCTGGGAGAGGAGCTGGCAAGAGATCAAGGAGCGGTGCAGGGTCAAGAGGCGGCAGAGGGAGAGCCGGAGGAGGGAAAAGGGGGCAGCAAAAATTTTCATCTGTGAAATTCTACATCAAGGAGGGCAAGCAGGCGAAGAAAATTCCATTGAACTTATCATACCTGCAGACTCACATCGATGAGTTAAAAAAAGAAGGAGTTGCCGAGGAAAGGGAGGGCAAGATATATATAGATCTGAATAAGACTAAAGATTACACGAAGATATGCGGCAGCTTCAAAGGCAACGGATTGAAACTGGTCGTCAATGGAAAAGTCTCAGAGAAGGCGAAGGCGAGCATACTCGAGAACGGTGGAGAGATAAAAGGGTAGGATATGAATGAGAAGATAAAGAACTTTCTGTCGAATCTTCCATCTATACCCGTTCCTGAGGTCAAATTAACGCTTAAGACGAAGATGTTCTGGACGCTGGTCATGCTCCTTCTGTTTGTAATCATGTCGTTCACGCCCCTCTTCGGCGTCAGCAAGACATATAATCTAAATTTTGAGATACTTCAGGTACTTCTGGCTTCGCATTTCGGTTCACTGCTGTCCTTGGGCATAGGACCGATAGTGAGCGCCAGTATTATAATTCAAGTTTTCCAGGGGACAGATATAATCCATATAGACACAAGTACAAGGGAGGGGAGAGTGATCTTCCAAGGCATACAGAAGATCGCAGCCATAGTCTTTGTAGTCGGAGAAAATGCGGCGTATGTATTCAGCGGGGCGATAGCGCCAGCTGGTCCAGGATTATTTTATCCCTCAATAATGCTGATACAGCTGATAGCGGCTGGCATAGTCCTCATTTTCATGGATGAGATAACGAGCAAGTGGGGGATAGGTTCAGGCATAAGCCTGTTCATACTCGCAGGGATATCCTTGCAGCTAATAAACACCACATTTAATCCATTCATATCCCCTGCAGGAGCCATCCCGTCTATAATCAGTTCGATCATCTCAGGCGTTCCGTTCGATGCGCTTTTCCCAGTGATCGCCATAATATCGACAGTTGCATTGTTCGCGGTTTCGATATGGCTGCAAGGTGTGAAAATAGAGCTGCCTTTGGCTTTTGGAAGGCTTAGGGGCTATGCCATAAGATGGCCGGTCGCGTTGTTTTATACGAGTATAATCCCGATAGTCCTTATGGTATCCTTGGTCGCAGGCGTACAGTTCTTCGGTTTAGAGCTGTTTCATCTAGGCATGCCTATATTCGGCAAATATGTGACGGAGTCTACGATCTTCGGTGTACAGCAGGTGCCGATTAGCGGCATCGCTGCCCTTCTATCCCCTCCAACGATACAGCAACTATATATAAGTGCGACTACGACAGGTATAACTGCGCTTCAGATAGAGTCTATGATAATATATACCTTGGTTCTTGTGATAGGTGCGTCTATCTTCTCTTATCTCTGGATATTCTTAGGAGGCCAGGATCCAAAATCAGTCGCTTCGCAGCTCATCTCATCTGGGCTGTCTATGCCTGGTTTCAGGAAGGACGAGAGGGTTTTGACGGACATATTAAAGCGTTACATAATACCTCTATCTCTCTTAGGCGGCGCCATAACCGGCCTGATAGCCGCATTCGCTACCTTCCTTAACACGCTTACAGCGGGGATAGGAATACTACTTATAGTCATGATTGTTTATCAATTCTATACCTCTCTTATGAATGAGAATGCGCAGGAGTTCAAGCCGATAAAGGATAAACTTACAGGCGAGGCTATGGAATAGGCAATATGATATGGGAAGCTTGGGTCGTGGTGATCTTGGGTATAGTGGTAGGCGTATCTGGCCAGCTGGCATATCTCTTCTTAGTCGATCAAAATCTTGTGCGGGACCTAAAGATAAAGATGAGGGAGCTCCAGATACAGCTAAAAGGGAAGAGCAGGACCGATCCGGATTATATGGAGCTGCAGTCGCAGCTTTTGAAGCACAATGCGACGATGATGAAGCATACGATGAAACCCACGTATGTGACTTTCATCCCCTTCCTTATAGTGTTTCTAATCTTGGAGTTTTATGTCTCCACCGTGCCGATAGCCATCGGCCAGACCATACCTCTTTCAGTAGCCGGTACATTCAATGGCTCACTCTTCTCTTCGAACAACTGCTTGAAGTTGAACAACGGATACAACACTACCATGCATATAGTAAAATCAGAAGACTTCAACTCTATCGTGAATTCCAATGACTGTGCTGTCACACTGTTAACTGCGAATAAGAGCTATAATGTGTCTTTGGCGGGGCTGATCGGTTCTGGATCCGTAAAGACATACACCTTGGGGCCGGCCAAGCTTTCATTCACCCCTCAACCTCTTGTGTTTTTCTATCTGCCCTTCTCAATACCGTTCATCGGAAACCAGTTGAACTGGTTCTGGATATACTTCATCCTAACGCTGGTGAGCTCCATAGTCTTGAGGCAGATACTTGTGCATTATAAGCTGATCTATTAACAGGAGATATTGAACGGTCTAAGACTATCTCTCGCCCATTTTTATTATATGATATTTTATGATATGTTATTATGTACTTAGATATAAGGTACGACAAACCAGACATTCCGTGGAAAGAATTTGAAAATGAGACGGCAGACATATTCGAATCTTTCGGCTACCACGTGCTGAGAGATGTGAACTTTAAGACTGGTAGAAGATATCAAATAGATGTGATCGCCTTCGATAACATCAGGGTGTTCTGCATAGACTGTAAATACCATAAATATATTTCCCCCTCTATAGAGGAATTTTTTACATCTAAGCAGATCGACCGGATGAGGGAGTATCTTAAGCTGGATAAGCGAGACTTCCTAGGCAAGAGGATATTCTTTTTTCTAGTAACTAGATATGCGAATGATTTCGCTTCCAGGCAGACAGTCAATAAGATTCTGTCAGTGGGCATACACCAATTGAATTATCTTTTGAATAACATCGAAGTCTATGAGGATCGTCTTCTATCGCTCAAATTCGATTGACTACTCAGTTCTATTCGCGAGGATAAACTGTAAGTTTGCACCTTCTTTTACGGTGTATTCCAGCTTTAAAGGATAGTTGTTTGAAAATGATATCTTCACCTCCTTGTCTGGATCCAGCATGTTTATCATCTTCTGCAGGTAATCCACCGAGTATTTCGATTTAGTAAGCCCTTCGCTCTTTATGTTGAATATCTCCTTATTCGAGTTCATAGAGAATGACTCAAGGAACTCTTTATCTACGTTCTTAGCGCTCATGCTGAACTTGTCCTCGTCTATCATGAAGTACATCGAGTCGTCCACAGTCGAGGCCATCTTAACTCCATTCTTTATAATGGAGCTGAGCAGCACGATCTCAGCCGTCATCTTCAGCTGCGGGATCTTTTGGGCGGTATAATCCTCATCTATAAGAGGGATGGTGAATTCTATCTCATTCCTATCCTTGATTATTATCTTCAGCCTCCCTTTCATGTCTTTCAATTGCACTTTGCTGCCTTCCTTTGCGAACCTAAGGATGGAATTAAGGTCATAGAGCGATATAGACAGCCTGACATCTTTGTCCACATCATACAGGGAGAACATCTCTTTCTTGGCGTCGA
>JAPDMB010000027.1 GCA_025920305.1 Candidatus Parvarchaeota archaeon
TCTCTGGTTATACCCTTTAGATCCGTAAAGAGCATATGTACTTTCTTGGCCGTCATAACGATGAGAATCTAATGAGAGGAAGCTATATTTAAGCCTTTTTTTATAATGGGCAGACAAGAGGATTTAAAGATAAATACGACGGTGAAGTCTACCTTTATATGGATGAAAAAGAATTCGATAGATTGCTGAAGATAAGCAGGATAAATCTAAACGGAGCGGAGAAAACAAAGATTAAAAAAGATATAGAGCAGATCCTAGCCTACTTTGATAATGTAGACTCATTCAAAGAGGTGATCAAAGAGCCGGCATTTCATCCTGTTGATATAGAAAGCCGGACGAGGGAAGACAAAGAAGAAAAGTTCGAAGACGTTGACAGACTGCTCTCAAATACAAAGACTTACAGAAGATTTGTGATAGGGCCGAAGATATGAGCAGCTATACTGAGGAATTTGAGAGCAAACAAAAACCTGCTGATTACTATGCGAAACTATACGAAGAACTGGAAAGAATAAATGAGAAGTTCAATGCATTCAATGTCCTAGTCAAGGCCACTGGAAACGGCATGCCATTTAGCGTGAAAGACAACATCTGTGTGAGAGGGATAGAGACCACCGCTTCATCTAAAATACTTAAAGGGTATATCCCTCCGTTCAATGCGACGGTTGTAGATAGGATAATCCGAACTGGTAGGTTCTCTTTAATAGGCAAGACAAACATGGATGAGTTCGGATTCGGAAGCTTCGGCATAAACTGCGATAAACCGGCTAAAAACCCTTTAGACGAGGGGAGGGTCCCTGGAGGATCAAGCAGTGGAGCCGCAGTAGCTACAGCTTTACTTAAGTACCATGTGGCCATCGCAGAATCTACAGGAGGGTCCATCTCCGCGCCAGCTGCATTCTGCGGGGTAGTAGGATTCACACCAACTTACTCTGTCCTCTCAAGATATGGGCTCATAGACTATGCAAACTCTTTGGATAAAATCGGGTTCATGGCAAGGTCAGCAGATGACATAAAGATCATGCTTGATATAACAAAGGGCTTGGATAAGAGGGACAGCACATCCAGCAGCAAGCCTATCCATCGTGTAAAACATAATAATTTGATTATAATAAAAGAGCTGATGGATAAGGTAGAAGACGGGATAAAATCGGAGTTCTATAAATTTACAGACAAACTTAAAGGGTTAGGTTACAACATAAAAACTGTAGACTTCAGAGACATAGAACTTTCAATACCATCCTATTATCTAATAGCGATGTCGGAGGCATCAACCAATCTCGCAAAGTTCACCGGATTTAAGTATGGTTTCAAAGTAGAGGATTTTTCTAAGAATTATAATGATTTTTTCACAGAGGCCAGGGATAAATTTGGAGAAGAGGCTAAGAGGAGGATAATACTCGGGACCTTCATAAGAAGCGCAAGTGTGCGCGATAAGTACTACCTGAAATCGCTGTCCATAAGGCGCTGGATGATAGACAAACTCTCGATGCTCCTAAAGGATGCATTCATAATATCCCCGACGATGCCTATATTGCCGCCGAAGATAGAAGATGCAAATAGGATGACCCCCGTGCAGAACTACGCTAGCGACATATTGACGATACCTGCCAACCTAGGCGGATTTCCGCACATATCCATCCCATTTTCGTACAGCGGGGAGCTTCCCTTAAGCGCACAGGTAATCGGCAGCCATTTCAATGACTACGGGGTTATATCTTTTGCCTCCGACTGGGAGAAAAATTTCAAGTACAAGTTCAAATACAATTTAGGTGACTTATGAAAATAGGACTTGAGGTACATGTAGCTTTGCCAACGAGATCAAAACTCTTCTGCGGCTGCAGCACTGCTGAGACGCAGGAGCCAAATGTCAATGTATGCCCCATATGCATGGGCTTTCCCGGCTCAAAGCCTTCATTGAATGAGAGCGCGATTATCATAGCTAAATCTATCGCCGACGCATTAAAGTGCAAAATAAAGGACAAGATATCCTTTGTAAGGAAGGTCTACTTTTACCCTGATCTGCCGAAGTCATTCCAGATAACCCAGCTTCAAGATTCAATTGGCATGGAAGGAGAGCTAACATTAGACAGCGGAAAGAGCATAAGGATCCGCAGGGTGCAGATAGAGGAGGATCCTGCCAAGATAATAAGAGGCGAGGATCATTCATTGATAGATTTCAACAGGGCCGGGATTCCGCTGGTCGAGATAGTCACAGAACCGGATATAGCAGATAAAGATGAACTCAAGTCCTTCATATTTGTGCTTAAAGCTATTCTATACTATATAGGGGTGGACATAGACAGAGAGATTAAAGCTGACCTGAATATATCCCTCGGAAAAGAGAGGGTTGAGATAAAGAACGTAACTGGCACAAAGAACCTGATTGAAGCTGCAGACTACGAAATAAAGAGGCAAGGTGAACTCATTAAGATGGGCATAGAACCAATTAAAGAGACCAGGTCCTACGATGAGCGAACCAGAACCACAGCCTCATCAAGAGAGAAGGAGACCGATGAGGAATATGGATACATATATGAGCCGGATTTGACAGAGTATGACGTCAAAAGGTATCCAGTTAAGACTTCCATAAACCCAGTTCAAAAGGCTAAGGAATTGGCTTTAAAGCACTCCTATAGCGAAAATTCAATACTTGAAGCTATAGCATTTGACAGGCAAGCGCTCGAAACCATAGAAGAGAACCAAGATAAATTTGAGTTCAAAACATTGATGCAGGCGATAAATGAGATAAAGAGATTCAAAGTAGGAAAACTAGACGATGAAAGCCTGAGAATGCTGATAGATGAGATAGCCGGCGGATTCCAGATAGACGAAGACGTAATCAAAAGTGTAATAGAACATAAAAAAGTGGAACACAACAGAGTTAGTAGCAGCGAGTTGGATAGACAGATCAGAGAGTTTATAGACAAAGACCGACGAATTATCGACAGGTATAAGAAGAATAAAAAACTAGTAGACTATGTAGCCGGTGAGATAATAAAGAGATATAAAGCCCAACCAAAAGAAGTTTTAAAAAGAGCTAAGGAGATATTAGATTCGTTGGTGAAATAATATGGAGATAACCTGCGGAGAATTGACTGATGATAAATACGAAGGTAAGGAAGTAAGCATAAATGGATGGTGTAGGTATATCAGAATACACAAGGACAAAGCCTTCATAGACCTCGCAGATAGATACGGGATCACCCAAATCATATTCCAAGGCAGATTACTAGATGAGGCAAGCCAGCTTGGCAGGGAATTTGTGATAAGGGTTGAAGGAAAGGTAAGGAGGAGGGATAAAAAGGATATAAACCCGGACATGCCGACGGGAAAATTTGAGATACTTGCGAGCAAGTTAAAGGTAATAAACAAATCTAAGGTGCCCCCATTCGAAGTAATCGATGAAAAGATTGCATTTCTGCCGGATGAAGACCTCAGATTTAAGTACCGTTATCTTGACCTTAGAAGGAGAAATGCGCTATGGAAGATAGAGTTCAGAGACAAGGTTGTAAAATCGATCAGGAAATTCTTCTGGGACAATGATTTCTTAGAGTTGGAAACTCCGCTGTTAATCAAAGACACCTACGATGCAAGCGGCTCAAGGACGTTTATAGTCCCGTCCAGGATCCATAAGGGTGAATTCTACGGATTGCCGCAGTCCCCCCAGATATACAAACAGCTTTCGATGATATCAGGGCTCGATAAATACTTTCAGATAGCTAAAGTCTTCAGAGATGAGGATCCCAGGGAGGATAGGCAGCCGGAATTCACACAGCTTGATGTTGAAACATCGTTCAAAGATGAGACTTATGTGCAGACACTGATAGAGAAGATGGTAGAGAGGGTTTTCTCGGAGGTGCTGCATAAGAAGATAAAAACACCTTTCCAGCATATAGACTATAAAGATGCGATAAGATTATACGGCAATGACAAACCAGACCTGAGATTTGACAATAAGATAGTAGACCTAACTGAGGAACTTGCAAAGAGCGACTATAACATTATAAAGAATTCGATAAAAAGCGGAGGCAAGGCGATAGGAATTAAGTTTGAAGCTCAGTTTGGAACAGATAGATCGAAGTTAGACAAAAACTTTATGACTGAGATGGTTGAAAAAGCAAAGACATTTGGGCTAGGCGGGCTGACCTGGCTGTTCATAAAAGATAGAAAACTAAGATCAGAACCAGAGAAGATAGCGGAGGCATTAAGCAGCCAGAATGAAAACATAATAAAGAAGGTAAATGGGGCAGAGGGAGACATAATAATCATAGGCACGGATTCCTCTGAGAGTCTTCTTCTATCGGCTATGTCAAAACTCAGGAGAATAATTGGGATAAAGATTGGGAAATTCAAGGAGGATTACTCTTTCCTATGGGTAGACAGGTTCCCAGTTTTTGAAGAGGATGAAATAACAAAGAAGCTGGTCCCTATGCACAACCCATTTGTAATGCCGACAGATGATTCCCTTAAGCTTATAGATTCTAAACCGGCAGAGATGATTGGGAGGAGGTATGATCTCGTACTAAATGGGGTAGAAGTCGGGGGCGGCTCAATCAGAATACATGACCATGAACTCCAAAGAAAGATCTTGAAGATAATGGGGTTAGATGATAAGGAGATAGATGAATCGCTCGGTTTTCTTATTGAAGCTCTCTCCTATGGAGCACCGATACATGGGGGGATAGCTCTAGGCTTAGATAGGTTTGTCGCTACTCTAGCTGGGGAAGATGATATAAGGGAGTTCATACTGTTTCCAAAGAACAGAAAGTTTGAATCATTTATAGATGGTTCACCTAAACCTGTATCTGAAAAAAGGCTGAAGGAAGATTTCAATCTAAGGATAGACAGGACTTAACCAAGCACATGGCCTCCGCGGAATCCGCATGGAGTAAAGGTACGATCCCAAAAGTGGAGTTCGTTGTAGATAGAATTATAATTCCTACGATGTTGAGACACAGAAAGGCATAGTACTGCATGAACTTACGCATTTTTTATTCTTTGAAAAATGGAAGAAAACCTTTTCAGACTACAAGGAAATAGAATTCGAGAAACCGCATTTGATTTGGAACTTAAGCGAGATACTGGTAGAACCTATAGATGAAGATCCGGAACTTAAAAAACTTGTTCCCAAAACTGCCCCAGCTTATAGAGAGTATTACAAAATAAGGGTTAACGCTGGCACAGAAAGTTTGATGGAGCATTTTAAGAAGATATACGCGGAGGAAAAAGCAGATTTTTCAGGGCTCTTGAAAAAGAGCTATGTAGAACTCAAAAGACTAGAGATCTTCAAAGGATGAACATTTGATCGCATTGTCTCCCTTAGGAAGGGCTGGGGCGGATGGGATTTGAACCCACGACCTCTGGCACCCGAAACCAGTATCATACCAAGCTAGACTACCGCCCCTTCCCTTGATCACTGGGTCTTATGATACTCTGGGTATATACCCGGCCTCATAATTACGCTGTCTGTCTTTACCACTATACCCTTACTCATGGCTCTCAGAGCACTTGAATCTATCGCCGCCTTTCCGATCGCCACAATTTCGCCCTTAAGGGTGTATATCAGCACCCACTCATCAGATTTAAATTCATTCAGTTTGACCACACCGGGGACTGCAACCGGAGCGCCCTTGCAGACGGTGTCGACTGCAAAATCTGATATCCAGACTTTAGGGAGAAAATCTACAGCCTTCTCTATACTCTGGAGATATTTATTTAGCAGCCTCTCATCTCCATCATTCGTATAAAAGTAGACTGCGTCCTCCAAATCTTGCAGTGTGGCTAATCCATCGTCCTCTGTCAAATCCGCCACCTTTGTTCTTCTGAGCTCTACCATATGAGCGCCGAGGCCTGATTTTTCACCGATATCATTTATCAACTTTCTTATATAAGTACCGGATTCTACTCCCACTTTGAAAAGAACATCCCTTCCATCGATCTCCAGTATATCA
>JAPDMB010000028.1 GCA_025920305.1 Candidatus Parvarchaeota archaeon
CAGAGCACGCAGAGGAAGAACTTCCTTGCCTTCACGATGGTCAAGGAGGGTCTGTCGACGTTCGAGGCGATGCATATCCTGTCCAAGATGACCCACACAGGCATAAAGAGGTTCGGCTACCTGGGCAGCAAGGACAAGAGGGCGCTCACAGCGCAGAGGATAAGCGTCTTCAGAGGGGATCTTCAGGCCTTTAGGGGCATATCCAGGGACGATCTTTTCCTTAAGGATTTCGAGTATACAGATTCAGGCTGCATGATAGGAAAGCTGTACGGAAATAAATTTACAGTGAGGATAAGGGATTTTGAGGGAGATGACAGCGGACTGGAGAGGTTCAAGGCAGAAGCGGGGAGAGGGATACCGAACTTCTACGGCAGCCAGAGGTTTGGAGGCTCGGCTCTGAACATAGAGGCATCAAGGTGCCTGTTCAAAAGGGATTTCAAAGGCGCGGTCTTCACGATCGCGCTGAAGGAGAGGGAGGAGGATAAAGTCTCAAGGGAAGCCAGAGAAGGGCTCAGGGACAGGTTTTCAGGCTATATACTGGAGGATAAGGAGATAGACAGGAAGGAGGCAGAGGAGTATCTGAATGGATTGCCAAGCCGGTTCTACATGGAGAAGCAGATCCTGGGGAGATTGCTGGAGATAAGGCATGATTATATAGGAGCCATCAGGCTCATCCCTAAGTACCTGAGGCTGCTGATCCTCCAGTCCCTGCAGTATTATCTTTTCAACAGGACCTTGAGCGAGGCAGTATCAAAGGGGATAGACATAGAGAGGATACCGACGGTAGGATACGATCTTGTTTCAGACAGGCTGGATCCGCGCATCTGGAGCATAATCTCCTCCCTGCTTAAGGAGGAGGGTCTGTCGCTAGATACGCTGAAACTGAATGAGATGCAGGAGGCTTCCCTGAGGACATTTGACAGGGATGCAAGGGTGTATCCTGAGGACCTGAGCTTCAGGAGGGAGGGCAATGATCTTATCGTCTCCTTTAAATTGAAGAAGGGGGCATATGCGACGGTCGTCCTCTCGGAGATGCTCGATGCGGATAGCTGAGAGCTGCGGGCGGGAAGCTCCATATGGACCAGGAAGCCCGCACGCTTTAGCGGCGTGGCTTCGCATCTAAGAAGCCGATTGATGTGCTAAGTCCTTCGCTTAGTAAAGTTATTTAATGGCGATTGTATGATTTATACTATGTCAAATCTATCGGATCTATATACCTTCGGGATAGCCTTCATAGTCCTGCTTCTAGCGGTCTTCTGGCTGCTTGTGTTCGTGGACATAAACCGGAAAAAGATGGAGGAAGAAGGGAAAAAAGCCGAAAGGAGGAATGAGCTGAAGACGGTGGCTGTCCTGATACCCACCCTGGCAGAGGGAGAGGAATTGAGGAAGACGGTCAGTTCGGTCCTAGATTCGGATTATCCAAAGAGCATGTTCAAGGTGTATATCGTCCTCAACAAAGCTTCGCCGCAGTATACGAGGGAGATAGCTTACAGCATGAGGAGCAGGAGAGTGAAGGTGATAGAAGCCCCCATGAACGGAAAGGCAGCGGTGATGAACTATGCTCTGAAGGGATTCATAGAGGAGGAGCTGCTGCTGGTCTTAGATGCGGATACGCTGGTCGCAAAGGACCTGATGAGGAGGCTGGTCTGGCCGTTCAAAGACAGGAAGGTAGCCAGCGTCGTCTCCTCTGTGAAGGTATACAAGCCGAGGAGGATAATAGAGTACCTTCAGAAGTATGAGTACCTGCTCTCGATAATGGCAAGGAAGGCCATGAGCGTCCTTGGCGGGCTGATGGTCGTGCACGGCGCAGGTTCGATGTTCAGGGTAAGCGCTTTGAGGAAGGTTGGATACTTCGACCAGAATAACTACACCGAGGACATAGAGATAGGCCTGAGGCTCCTGACGAGCGGCTATAAGGTGGAGAATGCGATGAAGGCGTTCTCCTATACGATAGTCCCGGGCACCGTGAGAGGGCTGGTGAAGCAGAGGCTGAGGTGGTTCTCAGGCTTCTTCATAAACATCATAAAGTACAGGAAGAAGATCGAAAGAGGGAAGTACGGCGCTCTGGGGAAGGTCATCATCCCGATCTCCCTGATCTCCATCTTCCTGGGCATAGTCGTGGTGATAGGTTTGGTCTATTACTTCGTGACTCTATTTATTTATATGTACACCCTGGCGGTGAACACGAACCTATATTATACATTGACCTCTTCGATGCAGTTCAGTATCTTCAGCCTGAATACAATATATATATCGTTAATAGTCCTGACCTTCATAGGCCTGTTCTCCCTGTTTTATTCGCTTAGGTCCGTGAACGGCAGGCTGGACGCTTTGAAGGATACGGCCGGGATACTTATTTATTCTATATTCTACTCTTTCTTCTTGTCGTTCGTATGGCTAGCAAGTCTGGTGATGCTGTCAGTAAGGAGAAAAGGGATAGGCTGGGGTATCCCTACGTAAAGCTCCTCCTAGCCTTGGTCATAGTGCTCATAATAATGCTGTCAATCTTCATCATCGGATACTACTTTCAGAACTACAAGGTCTCAAGCATATCGTCGGAGCTGCAGATCTACCAGCAGTCCCTGGAGCAGCTGCAGCTTTCAGCCTCCCTCGCCGGCCAGAATTCTACGGTCGCATGCACGATATTGAAGTCGGATCTAGGCCAGGTGGCGGGCCAGGTCCAGAGCCTCAGCAACCAGGTGCAGGAAACCGATCTGACAGGCAGCAGTCAGTACAACAACTTAGTTGCAGAGTTCATGTATGAAAGGATAGACTACTGGCTCCTGGGCCAGAGGATCGCGGACCAGTGCAGGGACAACATGACGACCGTCCTGTTCTTCTACAACCCGGTCAACTGCAACTCATGCGTCCTGGAAGGGAACGAACTGTCCTTCCTCAGCCAGAACTACACCAATCTGATCGTCAGCGCCGTGGACGGATCATTCAGCATGCCTCTGATCTCCATCCTGAACAACATATATAATTTGACTCCCTCCAAGTATCCTTCCATCGTCATAAATTCAAAGTATGTCGTCGAAGGGTTCCAGAACACGACGCAGATAAAGGAGGACCTCTGCAGGTATACCAACAGCTCTATGTTCTGCGGATGAGAGCGAATCTGGATCAGCTTAACTTCTCTCCGACACAGCATGCTGTCCGCTTCCTATGGTCTTGGCCCATATCCTGCCGTTCCAAAGGACAAAGCAGTGGTCCTCTGCGGTATGACGGCTCTATCCACTCCTCTCTAGTATCTTGATCTCGGACCTATACTTGTCCGCTATCCCCTTGGCCTTCTCCACGGCTGCCTTCATCTCTTCGGCGGTTAAGTCTCTTCCGAATACTTCATTCCTGTTGAACTCGCTCAGCCATTCGCTTTTTCCCTTATTCACGCTGTCATCAGCTCTTCTGGGTAGGATGTGGAAATGCAGGTGGGATATGCTTCTGCCGGCGTTCTCTCCCTGCTGGAGTATCAGGTCGTAATCCTCCGTGCCGGCGTATTTCAAGGCTATGAAGATCGCCCGGTTTAGGAAGCTGACGAGGTCCCTCCTCTCCGCGTCGTTCATCTCGGTCAGGTCCTCTATGTGCCTCTTTGGCAGAACCAGGGAGTGGCCTGGCAGGAACGGCCTAAGATTGTAGATAGCGCGGTAATACCGGTCGCTGTAGAATTCCTCCGCTTTGATCGTCCTCTCATCGCAGAACACGCATTCCATTGGATGTTCATCTCAATTTAAGGATAAAACGCTTTTTCCATCATGGGAACAGCCTTCTCATCGTGCGCGGAAACGGGACGGCATACGCTATATGAGGCAGTTTGCATATCCACATGACTAGCCTGTCAACGCCCAGGCCGAACCCAGAGTGAGGGATGGAGCCGTACCTCCTTAAGTCTATGTACCATTCATAATCCTTCTGATTCAAGCCCTCCTCTTTTATCCTGTCTATGAGCGTGTCCTTGTCGTCTATCCTCTGCCCGGCTCCGATGATCTCTCCATACCCTTCAGGAGCAAGCAGATCGTTGCAGAGCACATGAGAGGGGTCGTTTGGATCAGGTTTATGGTAGAAGGGCTTGAGTTTCTTCGGATAGTTGACTGAGAAGATAGGTACGTCAAGCTTCGAGGTTATAACCCTCTCCTCGTCTGATCCGAGGTCGGCGCCGTAATCCAGCTTCAAGCCGTTTTTGTTAGCTAGGTCTATCACCTCCTCATACCTCATCCGAGGAAACGGCGTCCTGAGCGTGTTCTCGAGCACCGTCGTGTCTCTCTTCAATACCTGGAGCTCCCTGCGGTTCTTTTCAAGGACGCCCTTTATGATGTACTTTATGAGTTTCTCTTCGATGTCCATTATATCATCGTTGCCGGCGAAGGCAACCTCAGCTTCGGCGTGCCAGAATTCTGTCAGATGCCTCCACGTTCGGCTCTTCTCCGCCCTAAAGGAAGGCGCGACGGTGTAGATCTTCCATAGGGAATTTACCATCGCCTCGGCGTACAGCTGCCAGCTCTGAGTAAGGAAAGCTTTCCTTCCGAAGTAGTCGACGCTGAACAGCGTAGCTCCCCCTTCGACGCTGCTGCCTACGAAGGAAGGGGACTGTATCTCGTAGAACCCATTCTCCCTGAAGAAGGAGTGGATGCTCTCGAACACGGTCGATCGGACCTTCATGACGGAGGTGACCCTGATGCTCCTGAACCAGAGATGCCGGTTGTCAAAGAGGAATACCTTGTTATGTCCGCTCTTGAGCGGAAAAGGCTCGGCTATCCCGAATATTTTGATCCTGCTGATGCTGAGTTCATACCCTCCTTCAGCTCTCTGATCCTGTCTGACGGTCCCTTCTACCTCCAGGGAAGACTCCCTTGTGATCCTATCAGCCTCTTCAAACGGCGCCTCACCTGAATGCGACACACACTGTATTATCCCGGTAGGGTCCCGGAGCATTATGAATATGTTGTTCTTGCCTTTCCTTACGGAGTTGGCGAATCCCCTGAGTGTTACGGTCTTCCCGGTGTAGTCAGCTGACAGAACGTCCTCTATAAACACCATTAGATATGAGAGGAGGGACTTAAATATAACTTTTGACAGGGGCCTCAGGGGGACTGGATGCCCTTCCTTTCCCTTATCTGTCTGACTACCTGATCATAGAGGTCCTTAGGCAGCTTCCTGAACTTCTCGCCTACGAGGGACCATGAGCCCCTTCCCTCCGTAGATGATCTCAGTTCGTTCGTGAAATCGAAGGCAGAAGCTACCGGCTGATCGGCGATTATGACGCCTTTGTCCCCCTCCTCTTTGACCTCATCTATAAGCCCTCTCTTTGACTGTATGAGCGTGCTGACATTCCCGACGTATTTCATAGGAAGGTCCACCCTTATCTGCTGTATCGGTTCAAGCATCACTGGGTTTGCGTTCATCATCGCCTCCTTGATCGCATCCCTCACGGCCGGTATGACCTGGGCGGGACCGCGGTGGATGGCATCTTCATGCAGTACGACGTCGGCGAGGACTACCTGCACACCCATAACTTCCTCCTTTGCCTGCGGGCCGTTCTTCATGACCTCGTTGAACGCCTCTATGCACATGTCTATGACCTCGCCTATATGCACGATGCCTCTTGTTGCATCTAGGAATATGTTGTCGCCGTAGGTTGC
>JAPDMB010000029.1 GCA_025920305.1 Candidatus Parvarchaeota archaeon
TGCGAGTATACTGGCAACCCATTATAAGTGACATAGAACCTCGTGGAATTAAGATACTGCACCGTAAGTCCAGAGCCTATATCGCCGCTGCCTAAATACTCGTTTGACGCATTTAAAAGTACGGCTCTTATATAGCTGAAAGTGCTTGGTACCTGACAGAATATCTGACCATCACCTAAGTTATATTCTCCCGGACCTACCTGAGAAACTGAACTATCGTTGGAGCCAACGCCGTAGTTCACGAGATTACATGAGAACGGCGTATCATTTATATAGTAGAGATAAGCATTGACATTCTTATTGATGGTGGAAAGAGGAGTGTATGAAAACACGAACGAAACGCCGTTCGACAATGAAACGCTGCTATTCGGCATTATCAAGGTAGTATTATAGTACCCAGTTGCATTGTTGCCCCTGGTGAAGTTCGCAGCGACTACAAAAGCATTACTTTTCTCGATATTAGACATGTTTATTGAGGAGGAGTTATACATTGACACGCTGAACGGCCCGCCGACCGACTGGATTAGGATTGTGTAATTTTGATACTGAGTCGATCTGCAGTTGTTGTTTATATATGAGCTGCTTATGCTCACGACGCCAGAGGAGTTAGTAGTTAAAGTTTGAACAGGGAAACTGCAGCCGCTTTGAGGGGAGATTATCACCTTAATGCCGCTGAAAGGACTAGGGTTCGTCAATATTCTCATAGATGTGAATCTTATTATCGAAGGATAGTTAGAGGCAGCATCAGCTATAAGTTTAAACCCATATGAGTTTGCGGGAAAGGAGAATTCAGGGGAGAACTTTACTCCGGAATTCATAGTATGGTTGAAGAAGAAGTAGCTGTTGTTTAAGCTGGAATATAAGCTGCTCTCCTGCCCGCTGCCTAAGTAGAGCATTGCTTCCTTATAGTAGGAAGTCTGAGTGGACTGTATACTAGTGCTCTGTGTCTGGAACGAAACGGTAGAACCTGGGTAATATGGCACATTGTTATAGTTCAATACGACCGGAGAGGCATAAGGCATAAACAGAATGCCTCTCCATCTCATTATCACCTCGTTCTGATAAGGAGAGGTTTGCCCATAGACAGTCTTCAGAAGATAGTTTATATTGGATGGGGAAGATGGCTGTACAAACCAGTATACGCTGAAATCATTGAGGTTATCCTGCGAGGCAAAGCAGGCAATCTGCGAGTTCTTTATATTGGACTGTGAGATTGAGGGGTAGTACCCGGTGCCGTTCAGTTTCGAAACGGTTAGACCAAACGAGACATTCAATTTCTGTGACGTATTCTTAAGCGCGCTTACACTGAAATTGAAATTATTATCATAGATTGATACATTTGCAAATGGCATACTTGTAAGGTTGAACTTATAAGATACAATATACTGCCATATTGGAGACGGAGTACCGCTGGTCGGATTCAGGTATTCGCTGTTATGTATGGCTGATGCATTTTCAGTAGAAGATGGTACTAGATCAGGTCCATAAGTGTGATAAAGCGTGACGCCCGGTGCTTGATCATAAAAGCTCACATTGAAGGTGTTCCCGAAGAACACACTTATGTTCTCCCCGCTTTCCATCAGTTTCTCAAATACAGGCATGGGTATGTTGACTGTGAAAGATGCAGTCCCACCCGGGGCTATTATAGGCACCCTTGTATCGCTGGAATTCGCGAAATCCATAAATGTGTTCGCTGACCTTATCGCATGTCCATCATAGTATATCCACATGCCCAGCAGAGAGTTATTGTAAGGCCCATTTATGTACCCGTATGGCGAGTTTTGGAATATCTGAGCGATCGGCATGTCCTGCAGCTGATTTGAGGGAGTCGTGACGTACATCGCAGTTTCAGAGCCATTTATATATCTTATCTGGAACACGCTGTTGAAATTAACGCTGGACAACTCGTCCAGGAAATTCTGATATAATCCGAACTGGTTGGAGAGGGATTGCTGGCTCGAATAGAACATCTTTGATATGTTCGTGTTGTTGTACAGTACAACCAGATAAGGCGCAGTTATGTTGCCGTTTCCCACGTTTTTGACGGTTATTATCAATGGAACCACGGAGCTGTTCGAATTAAACGACGGACAGTCATAACTTCTAGTCGTGAACATTGTTGAATTAGCAAGCGGGTTAGTCAGGTTCTTCTGCCCGCCGAACAGCCCGCAGTACTGGCCGCCGTTGTTTGCTATGACTATACTGCTTATCCATGCATCTGTGACATTGTAAGGGACTATGCCATACTTCGTACATGTAGGGTCACCTATGAATATGCCGTCCTTGAAGTTCATGTAATTGCCTGATTGGATCGAACTATCGACTACGCCGGATGTAGAGACCGTCGTAAAGCAGTTGGTATCGTTGAAAAGACCGTTGCATTCTCCTATAGCTACGGAGTAATTCTCTGATTGAGTCGGCGGTATTATCCTTGTGTATCCAGGGGAATTGTATTGCCCGGTGTTTTCATTGAATGAATCATTATAGAAGCAGAAGCTGTCCATGACCCTCGATTCAAAGATATTCAGAGGATTCTGCTGGGTATTGAACTTGTTCTGGGCATAGCCCGGAGTGTAAGGGTTATACTCTATGTCGTTGACATAAGTTTCCGGAGTACTTGCATAGCCGGAGAGTGGAGACGGATTAGAAAGCACAGTGTTATAGTATGATGGAGGTGTACAGCCAGCTCTCGTAGTGCAACTAACGGGCGAGTGAGTTGCTTCGTAATCCCAAATCCTATAAGGGGATATCTGGTTTACGCTTGAGCCGTTCTCGAAGGTACATGAAGGACCTACGTATGATCCTTGCTGATAATTGCATATTGGCAGGACACCATCGATTTTGAAGATCATAGGGGTGAAAATAAACTGCGGCTTGATGATGTCTCCGAACACGTCCAGCTCCGGCAGAATATTAGGAAAGTATCCAGACTCTAAATTAGGTACGGTATAAGCCGAAACATTCGATTGAGTGAGCGCATAAGTTATATTAGGAGGGGCACCGGCTGTAGTTTGATACGTTAATATTATATCCTTGCTTTCGTAGGCATATCCCACCCTTCCTATCCCACCTGTGTAGTTTATCGGAGTGTCGAAGAAATTAGAAACGTTGTAGTAGATGCTGTCTCCATTGTTCCCTGCTGGGAAGTTGGCATAATTCAACCCTGGTTCGGTGAAATTGAAAGACGAGTCAAAGAAATGCAGAGCCGAATAGGAAAACATGCCAGAGGCTTGGTAGAACTGCTGGGCGTAGAATGGGTTATCGAGTCCGCCTGTATCAAAAGGAAACAGGGCGTACAAAGCTGACACACCTCCAGGTATATTCGATGCTTCTCCTACAGATGAAGTAAAGCCGCTCAAGGTCATAATCGCATTTTCAGTTGTACTTCCAAACACGGTGCCAGAGTTAGGGATGAAAGTACTGCCACATGATACAGCCGGAACGATAAAAGTAGCAGTGCCGGTTGGAGTCCCGCCTTGAGCTGCATTCAGACTATCACCGCTATTGGGGTTCGTAACAAAGAATGGAAAGCTGTAATTTATCGCAAATGCATAACTACCAAATTGACTACTAAATGGATAGCCAACTAAGTTGGTCCAGTCAACGAAGTTATCAGTTCTGTTGTAGTAGTAGTTTACAACCATCGAAGACAGAAATGGCTGATAGGTAGCAGCCGAGAAAAGTTCATATGGATAAGCCGGCACTGAACCTGCGCTTTGTGGGTAGCCAAACCAGCCCACCAAAGATGTTGAAGTAACAGGATTTTGCGGGGTGTCGGCTGCGATGCACTGCTCACCGCGGCCCAAAAATCTGCATTTATAGGTCACGCTCAGCTGAGAGTAATATGTACACGTGGATCCTGAGATCGTACCTGGAATAAATCCCTCTCCATATTGGTATATGTAATCGATAGTCAAAATATTCGGATTCGCACTCTCCTGCTCGTTGTTTTCAATCACCTGCTGAGGTGTTGGATCTGAAGACTGCTGGAAAGTATTAACATGATACGTGTCAGCGCCGTAAGTTGACACTTTGCTGCTGGATCCATAGAAATTATTATGATGTGCCGCATATGAATAAACAAAGAAACCGATAACTGCGATGAGTACAAGAACGAGAAGGACATCCAACTTCTTTCCCTGCTTAATATTGATCTCCATATTCAACCGCATAACCTCAATGCTTCATTCGGAGTCAAGCACTCATGAGATGATAGACTATAGCTGATCTCATCCGATGAGCCAGCCTGCAGAAATCCGCTTGACGGACTAGGCGAGTAGACAGTGGTGTAATAATCGCCGGTTGGACATGAATTTGATGTGACTGTTATACAGCTATCAGAAGCGGTGAACTGATAGCTACCAGGAGCTGTGGTGAAAGAGATTGAAGAGCTGGTTGAACTGCTCTTCAAGCTGCCGTATGTCATGGCCCAAACTGCACCGCTTGGAAGGTTATTCTCCGTAAAGAAGGTTGTAACCTGCGGCTGCGGTGTTGGCGTAGATATAGATGTAAGCAGAGACACGGTTTCCTCCCCCACTAATTCGAAATCAGGGTATATCGGATTGTATATATAAAGATTTTGCATATTTAATGCGTTATTGTTGAAGAGATAGCTGCCGTTCACCAAGGTGGCCGTATTAGAACTCAGCTGGGCGTTAGTCACGCATGCAAACTGCTCGTATAACCTGGTAGAACTTATATGGTAGATCGAAGGCGGAATGGAGGAGTTGTCGACCAAGACCAGGCCGGACGGCAGGAAATACGGTGCATTGACTGCTGAACTTGAATAGTTGTTGATAGAGTCGCTGCTGGTCGAGCCGGGCATGAAGAAGAATGGGAAGACCGCAGATCCGTTGTAATCGTACTTTGGATCATAGGTCACATTTTCCCCGTATACAAAGTAAATCGTCGGCGGCACGTCCTCAGTCAGATTTATCCATATATCGCCGCTTGTGTACTGGCCGCTAGGACCAAGCGTTATAAGCGGCGTCTGGTTCCACCAGGAGAGCTGAATCACCTTGCCTGAAGGATAAACTCCGAATATCTCCAAGTCATTATAGGTGAGATAGTAGAAGTTGAAACCACTGGTTAAGGTGATGAAGCCGGCGTAACTACTGTCGAACTTTTCAGGGTTCGAGATTGTCATCTGATTGAAGAAGGTGTTGACAAATGGCTCCCCCTGCTGGAAGCCGAATTGGCCCACCAGGGTTGGATTCAAATTAGATGCACTCATATAAGGCGAGATGGAGATGCGAGGTATATAATTGGGGTAATAATTTTGAGCGAAGATGTACTCTATGGAGTCGTTCGCGGGCACGCCGGTTGTCGATACCCCTATCAGCCCTACGCCAGCCTTCGACGGCTGCGGGTAAGTGTAAGAGTTGATCAAATTATAATTCGAATATCCACTCAATGAACACGATCCATCGATGCAGAAGTTGCTCAATTC
>JAPDMB010000003.1 GCA_025920305.1 Candidatus Parvarchaeota archaeon
TCGTCGATTTCGTCTTACATGGCCGGGCAGATCTCAAACCAGTACCTGCATATCGGGGCGCTGAGCTCAAGCTCCTCTATAAACACCACCTTCAGCGCCATGCTTAAGAGCTTCATAGCAGCTTATTACCCCTTCTATACAATCTCAAACGGATCCCTTAACTACGGGGAGACGATAAGCGAAAACATATGCTTATCTTGTGCATAATACACCTATTGATGATACTAATACAATAATTGAAACATATAACTCAGGCATTAGAACGCCTGGTCCTACTGATCTTGACATATACACTGCTAATAGTGATACTGCCGGAGGATATGCGGGTGTAGCTGATACATAGGGTTGGGGATATGTAACTATATCTAGTGGGTATGGAAACATAGATAATCCCTTTGATATTAGTTCTGGAGCAGGGATAGCAAGTATTTACTGGGAGGGAGGAGATGAGGGAGTTGGATGGAACTATAATTTTGTTTCTAGTACAAAGACTAGCGAAGCCTTCTCTTCAAGTATATATAGTCATAGGCACGGATCACTGCACAGGTGGTTCTATTATGACCTATCAGTGGCTCCGTACTCGTGCCTACCCTCCTAACGGGGTTATGCCTTCCGTGAGCTTCGGAGGCGTAAGCTCAACATGAGCTTCTGATGTATGTTCTTATTCCAGGATGAACTTTGCTGTCTTCTCAGGATCTAAAGTCGCTAGGTCATCGTAACCCTGGCCTGTGCCTATGAAGAGGATCGGCTTCTTAGTCACGTAGGACAAGGACAAGACTGCCCCGCCTTTTTTATCTACGTCTGCCTTGGCGACTATCGACATGTCAAACCCGACCTTCTCATTGAATATCTTCGCCTGGCTGACGAGATCATTTCCAGTCAGCGCATCGCCTACAAATATCGTCAGGTCCGGTTTGCTGACCTTCTTCACCTTTGCTAATTCCTCGATCAGATTTTTGTTCATATCGCTTCTCCCCGCTGTGTCTATGAGGACCGCGTCTGCGCCTGTGCTCTTCGCATGATTTATGGCATCGTAGGCTACTGCAGCCGGATCTGCGCCGTACGAGTGCTTGACTAGATCTACATTCAGCTTCCTACAGTGAAGTTCCAGCTGTTCGATGGACGCCGCCCTGAAAGTGTCGCTTGCTGAGACGACTGGCTTAAGCCCCTCCTTTTTCAGAAGGCTCGCTACCTTGGCTATGGTCGTGGTCTTCCCTACGCCGTTCACTCCGATGAACAGGATAATGTAAGGCTTCTTGGATTTAACCATCTCCATGAATTTTTCCTTTTTCTCCGAGATTATGACCTTCGAGATGCTTCTCTTTATTGCGTCCTCTATCCTCTGCCTGGAGTTAATGATTGAGACACTTTCTCCTGTAAGCTCTTCCTTCAGATCGGCATGTATCTCCTCAAGCACGCTCAAAGCTACGTTGTTGTCTATCAGCGATTCTTTTATCCCTGAATAGATGCTTGAGATGTCCTCCTCCGTCACCCTATGGGAAAGGATGCTGGAAGGTTTTTGTACCTTTCCCCCAGCCTCCTCTGCTTTTTTTGGTATCTCCTCCTCTTTTCTCAGGATCTTGCTTTGAATTGTACTTATCGAATCCTTCAGCTTCTTCTTTAAGAGATCGAACATATGTCTCTGTTTTCCAGCCGCCTACTTCGCCTGGCTGTCCCTATACTTTTCGTACATCGCTGAGATGCTCTCCTCCAGCTTCTTGCTTCTACTCTGCATCTCATCTATGTTTTTAAGCAGATCCTGAACGTTGTCCGTGACGGTCTTGAGCCGCTCATTCAACATCGTCTTCAGCCTTTCCAGGTCCATCCTCTTGAATATGTTGGATCCTATATTCACGAGGGGCAGGGATGTGTTCTTTATCTCGCCTTCGAAGAATATCTCGCTGCTGTACGGTACCAGCACCTGCTTGACGCCGTCTTTCAGGCTGTCCAGTCCAAGGAGAGAAGATGCAATGCTCTCCTGAGTGTACTGGAGGGTGCTAAGGACATTCACGCTGTCCTCCAGCTCCCGCCTAAGGTATTCCATCTCCAGAAGCTTGTCATTCAATTCTTTTTCATTTACATCCATGTCTTCTACCTTTCACCTTTTGCCTGTGATTTTTACCGGCTTGACTGACACCACGCCTTTGTCATCCTTTGAGCAGGCGACCCTGATCCTTATCGGAGGATTCTTCGAACCGTTGGCAAAGACGGCCATGTTGATGTCCTGGCTCACCTTTACCTCCTTTGCTTTCATATGCCTCTTGACATACTGCTCAAGGAATTTCATCGCGTATCTAGCCCTCTTATACCTTGGCCCTCTCTCCGCGGCTTTCCTGAAATTCACAATCAGCATCCTCTCCTCCGCCATATACTCATCTGCCTACGTTTTTATTAAGCCTCGACCTGTCTACGTTCGGTCTCCTGTACTTTCTTATGACTGCAAATGCTGGCGGTCTGCTCGTCCTCCTGGCGTGCTTTATCATCTCCCTCTTCTTTGCAGCTGATTTCCTGCTTGACATATCTCTCATCCGCCCCCTTTATTCTCCTCGTTCAAGGAAGCCAGGAGCTCCTTAAGCTTCTTGTCGTCTATGACCCCTCTTATTCGGTTGGAAAGGGCCGCCTGAATTATCATGTTCTCCACGGATTCCGCAAGCGAAGGGTGGGCATACCTCAAAGTCGACAGCCTCTCCCTTGCTTCCTTTGTGAGGAATTTGGTGAACACTTCCCTCTTGACCGCCTCCAGCTGTCTCTTCCTCTCAATCTCCTCGCTGTTGTAAAAATAATTGTTCATACCGCTGTCACTTCATGCCCTTCGAGATTGAATCAATTAAGGATATTCCCTTCGCGCTTATCATTCTCCCGCTGTGGACCCCCACTTTCTTCTTCACTATCAGGCCGTTTGACTCCAGTTGCTGCAGGATATGCCTTATATTAGAGCCGCCTGAGGGCTTAAAATGATGGGAAGATAGCGTATTCTTCGTCTTATCGCCGTAGACCCTCCTTAAACGGTTTACACCCGTCACCTTTCTAGATAGGTACATCCTCCTAAGTATGCTGGCGCCTCTCAGATACCACCAATCCTTCTGCGAGGGGGGCCTGTCTTTAGTCGATGCGGTCTTAACGAACTTCGCCCACTGCGGAGGGGCTAGAAGCTTGTCCTCCTTCAGTCTAGTGGCTAGATTGACAACGAGAGCCTGCTGATCCACATCACTTCCTCTTTGCATAAGATATCCTCACAGTTTTACCACAGTTGAGACATTTATATGTGACTGCTTCCTTATATAACCTCACGACTGAGGTGTCCCCAGGTATAAGTAATCTATTGCAATTTTTACATATTAAAAGTTTTTGCTCTCTCTTCATCTTCAGCCTGTTCTTTGTGATGGTCAGGTAAGCTATCTTCGCATATCTATCCGCCAGCTCCCTGTCAGATGCACGTATCTCCTTCGCGCGCTGGAGGAGATATTCAACATCCTCCATCAGGTAATTCTTGGATTTTGTAAGCATATTCGACCTATCGGATGATAATATTATAAGTTTGCTTGAATTTAAGGAGTTGAATAGTTTAGAAAAATTACAATTTATACGAAAAAGGAAAGCTTTATATCTTAGTTATTTCCTCTTTTACAAAGATGACGGCCAACTGGCGAAAAATAAAATGGAGGTAAAAAATGGCTACGAAGAAGGAGAAGAAGAAAAATAAAAAGGAAGAGGACATCGATGATATCGATGATATCGATGATATCGGGGATGACTTGAGTACTACTGACATAGAGGAAGATACAGAGGACACCTCAGACATAGACGATACAGATTTATAGGGGACCAAAGCTTCATTTGTTTTTCTTTTTTAATTTTAAAATGAAGTTGTCCTTAGAGAATTCCTCAGAGGCAACAACTTCGTCTTTTTCCCGTTTTATTATCTTCAGATAAAATTTATCATCGGCCTTTGCCTTTATCTCGAGTGAATTTTCAAACTTGTTCACAGTTATATCCGATCTGCTCTTGACCCCTGGTATATAGATTGTATGGATCACCGACCCGCCGAAATTTGTAACGTAGTCTTCCGGCTCTATGACCGTACTGATGCCTGCATTTAGATTCTGCTGGCTCATATCCATATTTTTGCTGTGCCACTCCCCATTGCTCTTCGCTTGGAAAATATTCTGCATCAGGTTATCGACCATGGGACCGAGGCTCTGCAGAACCTCAATCGGCACCTTCAGATTTATGGCCTTTTCAAAGTTCTTTGACAGAGCTGTACCGCAGTTCGGACAGAAGTTCCAACTGTCCTTCACAGGAAAGGAACACACTTGACAGACTTTATTTGCCATTGATATTGCTCGAAATTTCGGATAGAGGCATCCTCCCACCGCCAAAGTATATGTAGGCCCTTATATGTCCCATCTATACCTTCATTTTGTTATACTTTTATTATAGAATTTCTCCTATTTATTTATTCGCCTTCATCCAATCCCTGGAGGAGCGGAAACTTCCGCTCATATTGTTAATCTTTATCCGAGGAGGGATAGAGTGCAATGACCCCTCGTAAAGAAGATTTATATTAGTGCAATTATATAAATTAAGATATGAGAGGCTCGCTTATCCTGATTGGTTTCATCGTGATAATCATCGGCGCAATACCCGTTTTCCACGTATCTGTCCCGTATGCGACCACACTGCTGAACAGCCTGAGTTCTATGATACCAGGCGGAGCCGGCCTGCTTGTCTTTATAGGAGTTATCCTGTTTATAATTGGTATAATATAAACTATAAATTCGCTGAATATCATATTATTTACTATGAAAGGCGGATTAGTCCTCCTTGGATTGATAATCACCGTGATCGGCGCGATAATAATGACCGGAATAAGTCTGCCCTACTTCTCTAGCTTCCTGACCTCTATCCTTAAATTCTCACCCGTATCATCCTTCGTGCTGTCCATCGCGATCATAATCCTCGGGATCATCATATTCGTGATCGGCGCAGCTTCCAGCAAGATGGGCAAGTACTATAGATATTATTGATATTCTATGGGATTCATTGGAACTTCCATATCTCAAGAAGATGCGGAGGTTATCCTTACGACGCTGGCTAAAGCATACAGCGGAATACCGCAGGAGATAAAAAGCATCGCCCCTAATCTGGATTATATCCTTGAGCAGATACCTGAGGAGGCTAGGAAGTACACCTTAGAGGAGCTGATAAAACTGCTCAGCTGGGCTAATAAGAACGGGATAATCTTCTAAAGCTTCAACTTTCTGGCAGCCTACCTATAACTTGTCTGCTTCAGCGCCCTTGCAGCGCTGCGGTAAGGCTTCTGCGGCTCCGCAACCCTCTTGTCATCAACCAGTAGCGTCCTGTCGTAGCTGAGGAATACTTTCCTCAGTCCTTTCTCCTTTGAGGAGAGGGATTTGGCTATTATCGCCCTTGCAACGGTCGCCCTTGCCATCTGCCCGCCTCCTTTCACAAAGATGTTGAAATTATATCTCTTATAAGCTTCTCCGGAGAGCACCATCGGTTCAGTCACTATCATCTTGAACAGTTTATCCCCGTAAGAATCAAGGGACTTGCCATTGATGAATACTTTACCGTCCCCCGCGCTTATAGTACCCCTTGCGACAGCTGTCTTCCTCTTCGCTACGAAAATATTTACCTTGCTCATATTCCCTTCAACATCTTAGATATCTCTGATATTTTAACTCTATGCACCGTGCTGCTTTCAGGGAGCTTAGCCACCTGAATCAATTCCTTGCCCCTGTATTCTTCTGGCATGCCGCCGAAGACCTTTATCCTCTTAAAGGCATCTCTGCCCTGCGCTATCTGCCGCTTCACCATGCCTCTGATGGCTCTTCTGACCAAACCTTCCACCGTCCTGTTTATAAAAGGCCCCTTCGAAGCGGTCCCAATCTGTAGCCTGTCCGCAAAGTCCTTCATGACCGCATTCTTATTGCCTGTTATGATGATCTCCCCAGCGTTGACCACTATGACTTCCTCTCCTTCGTTTGCCGCCTTAGCCGCATACGAAGCCAGCCTCCCTAAAACTGCGTCCTTTCCGTCTATTATCATAACCATCTCATTTTGTCCTAAGCGAACTACCAAAGAGCCAGCTCTGGAGCCCCCGATTCATCGGAACTTGATGCGATCTAAATTTATACGCTGTTAACATATCCTTTATAGATCTCCATTATAAATAAGCTTTTCCCCATATTTTTGGGCGGAGTAAATCACTGCTTTTGAACCCCCGTGGCAAGCTATGGGGTATTTACTATAAAATAAAAAGCTTTCCTAGGGTTTTGCCTTCCTCCTGATGGTTGTCCTCTTCCTGATGGTTGTCAGTATGAAGAGGATTGTTATTATGACCAGTATCACCGCCTCCGCCATCAGGCCTGCGGCGCTGTAATACTGCACAAGCGAGTAAAACGAAGCCGCGCTGAAGATAAAACTAATCTCATCCGTGACTAGGCCAAGTCCGGCTCCGAAAATAGAGGCGAAGAAGATCCTAAGCTTATTCGACGATATGAACCTTGAATCAAGGAAGAATATGCATACGCCGGATATCATCATCAGGATTATACCAAACATGTAATGATGTATCACCACTCCGCTAATCGACAGGTTCAAGTCTCCGCCGAAGTAGACGTATGATCTTGCAGCAAGTATCGCTATGACGAAGAAGACGAACAGGTAGAAGAACGGATCCGAAGCCAGCTTTATCTTTCTTGACATATCTCAATAGTTTTACTTGCGCTTGATTTTTATAGTTTTGCTGTCTTTTTATTCCTATCTAAGGGCTGGTAGTCCAACGGCAAGACGCCACGTTCGCATCGTGGAGACTTCGGGTTCAAATCCCGACCAGTCCATCCTGCAGTGCCCCTTCTCCCATCAGTTTCCAATTGGGAACTGAAAGTCTAAATGACAGGGCGGGTATACTTCACAAGCTGAAGCAAGTCAAGGAATTGAAGCGAGAAGCCCATATGAAAGCTTGGGGTAGTTCACCATTGGGATAAAAGCATTTTACGAAGCCATTCAAAACTAAACTTACATTGAAAATAAAACAAAACCAAGGACAAGCAGCGGCAGGGCTATCGCATCGCCATAAAATCCTGAAATATACGTTCCCTGTAAAAAAGAAGAAGTAACTGATGCAGGGTTATAGAAGTATTGGATCAATGTTATTATATAACTGAAGGATATCGCAAGCATACTCACAAGTATTAAGATCAAACCTATGACCTTTCTTTTTGGATTTGCAAAGAATAAGACCAGAAATCTTTCCATTTTGCGCATGTTGATATAAAACATGAAGAAAGCTATTACCCATGCCGATGCAATCAAAAGTGCAATAGGCAGAGGGACACTGAAACTCATAAGAACCTCCTAAAGTAATTCATATAAAGGTCATATGAAAACCCTGCGACAAGAAGTGATAAAATGGCCAAAAGCCAAAAGGCCACTATCAAGCCGTATGAGATGGATATGTCTATGACTGAATTGACTGCAAATATCGTAGTAGCCAAAAAGCCGAATAAAAGCAGGATCTCTATCCTTTTTATAAAGGATTTAGATCTCTCTTTATTAAGAAAAAAACCGGTCCAAGGGGCCTTGTCCATTGAATGCTTGGCATTTATTAGTAGTATCAATATCACGAATACGACCGTCACAAGCGCACCTATAAGAGTAACTACCCTTGCAGAGATTAATGCGATCTCTACGAAGTAGGAGAAACTAACGATACTTACCGGCTTAAACACAATAGAAGAAGAAGCTATATCCCCGCCGATAGCTACGATCGCTATGATGCTTATGACGACAAGAACAATGGTATTAAGTCTCTTTTGATTTACAGGCATATATAGGTAAACATTACAAACAATATAAATATTCGATATTTATCGATAAAATCAATTAATTAGTGATGCTCAATGTTTTATAAATTTATCTGCGTCAAACATATAATCACCTACTTTGTCTCTTATCTTTTTCCCTGTTAGGTCGGCGCTCCTTTTGTTTTATAACTATAAATACTTAACAAAACATATAGTTTCTATATATGGAAAACAATATGTCTCACAGCGAACAGAAAGTGTATTTCAGCCTCGAGCCCGGCCATATATACGACGTAGATTTCATCGCAGAGCAGGCAAAGATAAAAAAAGACGTGCTGCTGGTGCTGCTTTCAAGGATGCAAAGAAAAAGGTGGGTCGAGAGGGTGAAAAGAGGGAGATACATCGTAAATACAGCCACGGGTACGGCGTCTATAGACCATTTCGCCATGGCATTGAATGTGTTTGACGGGTATCTTGGTTTCTCATCTGCATTGTATATCTACGGCGCGATGGATGAGGTACCGTCTACGATCTATGTCTGCACGGTCGACAGGACATCCACCAAAATCCTACAAAACACGGAGATAAAGGCTGTATCGCTGGGAAAAAGGGCGACAGGGATGGTCTACTTTAAAGGCTACTTCGTATCATCTAGAGCCAAAACACTGTATGATTGTTTTTACATGCCACAGCTCAGCGGAGGATACTCCAATCTGCTGGCCGCAATTAATAGACTTAAGCTAAGCGAATCGGACTGGAAAACTTTCATTTTCTACATGAATAGATTCGGCAACCAGAGTTTTTCGAGAAAAGTGGGTTTTTTGCTCGATCTATTGTCCGAAAATACAGCGGCTGCCATCCCTGTGTGGGTCCTAAAGGAGCTAAATATCGGGAAACAGATTGTAAAGTTAGGAAGAGGGACCGGCGGAAAATTTAATAAAAAATGGATGGTTGTTAACTATATAGACGAAAAAGATCTGCTTGGTAAGGTTATATGGAAGAGATGATTTATAGAGCGCTTGCAGGAAAGCTGGGTCTATCGATGAATTTTGTCATCAAGGATTATTATCTAATGCGTCTATTGCAGTACGTATCATTGTACGGAAACGATAAATTCGTATTGACGGGCGGAACAGCGATAAATAAGATATACTTGAAGGACAAGGCAAGATTTTCCGAGGATGCAGACTTTGAACTGATAAGAAAACCAAGCTTGGCTTCCGTGATAAAAACAATAGACGGTATCTCCGCTAACGCCAAGGAATTCCTGGGAAAGAAGAGGAGAATGTTGAAAGCTTACTGTCAAGTCGACTTTTCATACCATACATCGAATTATCTCACAGATAAGGTAAGGCTCGATGTAGCTTTTAATGAGCTTGCAGACAAAAATTCGTTTGTGGTGATAGATGAGATAACATCGCCATTCAGCCAAGAAAGAGCGCATGGCCTTGCTGTCTATAAACTGGAAGAGCTGTTAGCAAGGAAGTTATATGCGATTCATGAGAGAATGGAAGGGAAGGATTTATACGATGTATTCTACAGCATGGAGATGGCTGATAAAAGGAAGTTATACGCCGCAGCAAAAAAATTTCTCGTTAAAAAGGGCATCGACTTCGGTACTGCGATAGATGCGATCATAGAAAAATTGAGAAACATCGATAATAAGTATATAACAGCAAAGACAAATAGTTACATACCTTTGTCGCTGAGACCGACCGATTGGAGGATACTCTCGAACTCAATAGCCGATTATCTATCGATACTAAGATAGATTTTTGTTGCGTTCCTTTTTACACCAAGCCCCTGTTCGGCATTAAATTGATGATATTATACGGCATGATGACTTACCATCGTTTTATTCATTTACTGAATATTCTACTTCAATCGTATGGCCGCTTAGGCAAGGTACGGTAATACCTCCACAGGATGAAGAACACGAAGGATAGGATGAATGAGACTATTGCCAGAAGATTCTGCTTTATCGGCACATAGACGGACAGGACTGAGTTGAAGACAGCCGCCGGATAGATCAAGTTTTCTATGGCGATATAGACCCATGTCAGGAGGGTGTAAAGCCAAAGGCCTTCAAATAAAACGTATAGGATGCGGTGATCCCCTCGGTTCTTCATACCTTCACCTTTTTATTCATGCCCCTGCTCCATATTGATTTATTTATAATAAATATGGACATGGCAGACATGGATATGGATACCGCAAGCACGACTGCCGGGAGCAAGCCGCGCGAAAACCCAATATATTTCTCAAGGAACCAGACCAAGCCTATGTTTGCCGCCATTGGGATCGCCATTATTGAATTATATTTCCCCAGCCTGTAAGCGGAGGAGAGGAACCCTTTTCTCTGAAAATTCAGCTTTTCATTGATTATGAAGTTAGAGATGGCATTGCTCTCCTGTCCTATGAATATCGCAAGCGGGTAGAACAAGCCTAAGCCAAGGCTGAAGTAAAGTATAAACAGCCCCCCAACGTAGGAGAGGATACTCGAAAAGCTGTATGAAATTGTCAGCGTATTCACGCTCCTCAGCACGGAGGAGATCGCCTCCGACGGCTTGAGTTTTGTCCTGCTCTTCACATCCTTCCGGATCACCTCCGTCGTGCCGATGGAATGCCTGTCCAGGATCTCGTTTATCTCTACCGCAAACTCCTTGCTGTCACGCTTCGATTCGTTGACCACGAAGGCCGCTGATTCTCTAAGCAGCACCCTATTCATCGAGAATCCGTTGTAGATGTTCTTAAATGAGACAAGATTTATGAACTCTGTAGCCAACGTCTGAGTGATGCTCCTTTTCCTGGACTCCACTATGTTTCTGCTGGAACCGAGGTACGGCAGGAACCAGTCGGCATTGTCTATCGAATAATCCTCGAATGTAACGATCCTCTTTGAATTGTTGCCTAGGGCTACCGAAAACCCGCTCCTGAACGCGTCGCCTATCTTACTGCCATGCTTGAAGGTGACTATCCGCAGGTTTGAAAGGTCCAATTTTGCATGGTTTTCAAAGTTGCCTACTACAGCCAATGTGCCTGGCTGTGCGACCTTATCCAGTGCCTTCAAAAACCTTACCCTATCCTTGAATTTCAGCCGGTTGAAGAAAGGCATCACAAAGGCTAACTCGGACTCTTCCATTATTTTTACTATAAAACATTTCTTATATAAACGCTTTTGGTTACTTATGAAAGGTAAATACAAAAATTAAGGGTTGGTAAAATTATCGACCAATGTGAACGGAAGTTTCTAAATGCTCCAGGAGGGGAGATGAAAGCGGACTATAAAGTAATAAATATGAGGAGGGAATATAAAACAACATGAACAACATGTTGACAGCCTATAAATTCAGAAAATACCCAGGTCAGCTTCAAGCCCACGAGCAATGTTTCAGCGAAACAGGAGGTCTGCGCATTTCAGCGGCGGGAATGCGCCGCTATGACAGATACTCTAATTCTGAGGGAGGTAACTACTATGTCAAACAAAGATGAAGCCCTAGTGCTTTGGTTCAGGGAGATAAATAGGGAGGACACGCCGATCGTAGGCGGAAAATCCGCAAACCTTGGAGAGATGTTCAATTCGGTCAAAGTTCCAATACCAAACGGCTTTTCGACAACCGCTCTTGCCTTCAGGAAATTCATCTCAAAGAACGACCTAAAAAGGTTGATAGATGATACTTTGAAAGGACTTGACATAGAGAACACGAAGAAACTCGCTGAAGCCGGAAAAAAACTCAGGGACTCTATAATGAAGGCTGAGCTCCAGAAGGACCTGTCAGATGAGATACTTGAGCACTATCACCAGCTTGTGAAGGAGACTGGGGAGGAGTTCGTAGCCGTCAGATCGTCCGGCACGGCTGAAGATCTCCCGGATGCGAGCTTCGCAGGCCAGCAGGAGACGTATCTGAACGTCCATGGCGATAAGGAGCTGCTTGAGAAGGTCAAGGAATGCTATGCGAGTCTATTCACAGACCGGGCGATATACTATCGGGTGAAGATGAATATACCGACCAGCTCCGTGGCGCTTGCAGTGGCGGTGCAGAGACAGGTATTTTCAAAGGCCGCAGGGGTGATGTTCACGATAGACGTCAGCACCGGAGACGACAGCGTTGTGATGATAGAGAGCAGCTACGGTTTGGGTGAATATATAGTACAGGGCACTGTCACGCCAGATACATTCTACATCAATAAAAAGGATTTGGCTATAACGAAGAGGATAATCTCTCCGAATAAAGATAAGATGCTGCTAAGGCTCAAAGAGGGAGGCACGAAAGAATTCAAGGTCGAAAAAGACCGGGTGAACAAGCCGTCGCTGACAGACGAACAGATTAAAAAACTCGCCTCATACGGGCTTGAGATAGAGAAGCATTACTCTCATGCGATGGACATAGAATGGGCGATGGATGAGAGGAAGGATGAGCTTTTCATCGTGCAGGCGAGATTCGAGACGGTGTGGGACAAAAAGGAGAAACCCGCAAATGTGAGCATAAGCACGGATGCGAACATCCTTATCAGGGGGCTGCCCGCGTCGCCCGGTTTGGTCAGCGGGACAGTTCAAAGGATCCTGGATGTGAAGGACATTGAGAAGTTCAACCGCGGGAACATACTTGTGACGAAGATGACGGCGCCGGACTGGGTGCCGGCGATGCAGAAGGCAAAGGCAATAATCACAGATGAAGGCGGGATGACCTGCCATGCGGCGATAGTTTCAAGGGAGCTCGGCGTCCCTTCGATCGTCGGCACGCAAAGCTTTGGGAAGAAGGCGACTGAAGTGCTGAAAGATGGGGAGGAGATTACGATCGATGCAAAAAACGGGGTAATATATGAGGGAATCCTAAAACAGGAACAGCCTGAGGCGGAGGAAAAAATCCCTGTAGAGGCGGCTCCTGAGATAATAACCGGGACGAAGATAATGGTAAACCTCGGAGAGCCTGAACTCGCTGAAAAGACCGCTAAACTGCCTGTAGATGGCGTAGGACTCATGAGAGAGGAATTCATATGGTCACAGATAGGCGAGCATCCCCTCTATATGATTAAGAACGGCAGGCAGGATGAACTTGTAAATACGCTCGCTGAAAACATCGGAAAGGTCTGTTCCGCTTTCTCTCCAAGGCCTGTCATACTCAGGTTCAGCGACTTCAAGAGCGACGAATATGCTAATCTGAAGGGAGGGGCTGAATTCGAGCCGAAGGAAGACAACCCTCTGCTCGGCTGGAGAGGGTCGTCAAGGTATTATGATCCAAGGTATAAGGATGCCTTCGTCTTGGAGCTCAAAGCCGTGAAGAAGGTCAGGGAGGAGATGAGACTGAAGAACCTCTGGGTCATGATACCTTTCACCAGGACTGTGGAGGAACTTGAGAAGGTCCTGGAGATAATGAGGGAGAATGGGCTTGAGAGAGGGGAGGACTTCAAGGTCTTCCTTATGGCTGAGATACCAAGCAACATACTCCTCGCAGACAAGTTCAACAAGCTAATAGACGGGTACTCTATAGGATCAAATGACCTGACCATGCTGATATTAGGGGCTGACAGGAACAACAGCGAGATGAGCGCCAGATTCGATGAGAGAGACCTGGCGGTCAAGAGGGCTATAAAGATGCTCATAGACACCGCGCACCGCGACGGGAAGACTGTCTCCATATGCGGCCAGGCGCCGTCGGAATACGATGAGATAGTCGATTTCCTTGTCAGGGCTGATATAGACGACATCTCCGTGAATCCGGACGTGGCCCTGCATGTAAGAGAGGTGGTCGCATCCGTAGAAAAGAGGGTGGAGCTGGAGTCGGCGCTGAACATCAAGAGAAGATACGACGAAACTGACTACCGTCATGGGAATTAGAGTTAAATATATAGACCTAATAGATATAGGAGATGCATGGAACATCAAAAGAATGAGATGAAAGCCGATCCGGGCATGAGGGCAGGCTGGGCGAAATATATGGACTCTGCTATGCCGTTCATGATATCGCTTTCAGCTGGAATATTAATGCTAGTCTCCCTAGTTATAATATTATATTCAAACTTCTCGTTCCTGACGTTCAATCCCAGCTCGCTTGCCTCTTTGGAAGCCGGTATGAACTCGACAGTGGTGCAGGAGGTGCAGATCCTGGCAAATGCGACAGAATACATGAAGACTGCGTTCCTGCTGTTCCTGCCGATAATCGGGATATCTGCGGTTCTGCTTGTCTATGCCTCCCTTCTGCTGCGGAAGAGGACTAAGAAGGGAAAACTGATGGGCGGGCTGCTTTCGACTGTCTTCAGCGTATCGACCTTTTTCGCACTGTTCCTGCTCATACCTACGTTCCCTGTCGCAATTGCCACCCTGATAGGTTACTTCGGCACGCTGGGATGGCAGATGACCTCAAGCTTCATATTATTTATGCTCGGCAGCCTGCTCGGCTTCTTCAACGGCTTGGCTGTGCTTTATCACATATCAATTGAAAAGAGAAAAGATGAGATCTGATCCGTGATTCGGTGGTGATTAAGATGTATAAAAATTCAGTAGATTCCTCGGTTTTGGGAGGTACATATGAATGAGATATCTGTCTCAAAGATAATGACGAGGAAGGTGGTGACCGTATCCGAGAACACTCCCATAGCAAAGGCCATGATGCTTATGGATACAAAGGGCATAAAGGAGCTTCCGGTGGTGGATAACAAGAGATACATCGGCACGGTGATATATTACGACTTTGTATCCAATGCGCAGGTAAACCAAAATGAGAAGATAAGCAGATTCATAAGGAGAGTCCCGATCCTGAGCCCCAAAGATGCGATAGATAAGGCGATAAAGCTGATGGTCGACAGCGGTATAAGCGGCTTACCGGTCGTGGATGAGACGCACGTCGTAGGCATACTCTCTGACTATGACATATTCAAGCTGCTGATAAACAACCACATATTCGACAATTTCAAGGTCTCCAACGTGATAATAAAGAGGTTCCCGATACTTAGACCTGAGGACACCATCAAAAAAGCAGCAGACCTTGCGGCCATAAATAAGGTGGATAATATCCCCGTGCTCGACAACTTCGGCAAGATGGTGGGGGAGGTGGCCCTCAATGATATATTTAGGTTTGTCTACTCCCAAAGGACCGGCAAAAAAGGGAAGAAAGATGCGGACAGGGGGGAGATAAGCGAGACGAAGGTATCTGATATAATGAGGAAGGACACCTCCCCTACTGTGGTGACTTTGAACCTTAGAAGGGCGCTGGAAAACCTCATATCCAAGAAAAGCAAAGCTGCGGTGGTAGTCGACGTAGACGGCAGACCGCTTGGCATCCTGAGCAGGATAAAGATACTATCCTTCCTTAGGGGGAGAGATATAGGCGACCAGATCAAGATAGACATATCCGGCGACTTCAGCTTCGATTCTACGATGCTGCTTAAGGCTGAGATCGACAGGAGGGAGAAGATATTCGCCGACGTCGGGAAGTTCAGCGAGATAAGGTTTTATATAAAGAGGATAAGAGGCCAAATAACATCCAGGTATGAGATGACGGCCAATGTATTCGGCAAAAAAAGATATAATGTGAAGATCGAAGGCGTAGGAGAGGAAAACGTCATAAGGGAGATGATAGAAAAGCTGGAATCCATCGCTGAAAAGGTAAGATGATCATATTGCGTCTAGGGTCAACTGCTTCTGCCTTGATTCGCCGAATATTGAATCTATCTCGCTCTTGAGGATCTGCAGCTTCTGTTTGACCGTATCCGGGACGCTGTAATCTTCGGCCAGTTTAAGCGAAAGGTACAGATATTTCTTTATATTTCCCTCGCTCGACGTCAAAACCAGGTTCCCCCCGCATTTCGTGCATCTCCCTGAGAGAGGCGGCCTGCTGTAGGTTTGATTGCATCTGACGCACCTGAATTCCTGCGTGCCGAACCTTCTCAGGTTGCCCTTTATGTCCTTTATGAAGTGCTTCTCTATTATTATCCTAGCCACATCGGACGCATCCACCGCCCTTATCTTCTCCTCCAGAAACATCTGACCGCCTACCTTGCTGGACATGGTATCTAATACCTTGTAAGCCGAGACATTCACACCGTTGTTTATGTCGTCTGTGTCCTTCGTGAAGAGTATCCTCTTGGTATCTGAATTGAGTATATCCTTCACCGTCTTTATGCGGACGTTCGATGGTTTCTCATATCTGAGCGTTGCTTCATAGAATTCAAGGGGGTATCTGTCGACTATGTCGACGTTATAAGCCTCCGAATCTATGCCGTTCAGATCCAGCATGTCTGAGATCACCAGCGGAGAATCCATATACTTTGCGCCTCTCGTGTCTGGCAGCAGCCTCCTATCAAAGTTCAAAAGCGCATCCATCAGAAGGATCAAAGCCGCCTCATCGCCGTCGCAGTTCCTTCTCATTGCGGCATGGAAGAATGGGGACGCAAACAGCCCCTGCGTCTTTGAAAAGCCTATTATCCTACCGACTATCCCGGCCGATGTATGCGGGGCCAGCCCTATGACTAGATGGCCTACGAGATCCTCCTTTGATTTTATATTATAGAACCTGCCAGCTTTGAAGTATCTCTCCATAAGGTCATCTATGAAGTTTGAGATCCGGATAAACACTTCGGCGGCATTCTCATCGCCGTCCCCGTAGGTCGGCAGAATTATGTCCTGGGGGAACAGCTGGACGATCTGGTCAGGAGATGTCAGCTTCTCGCCGTATATATCCTCCGTATAGCCTAAATCTCTCAGCTTTTCCACGCTTGTCTCTATCTCCTTCGGTTTGAAATGGGTTATCGGAAGCTCTATCGCATCGAATCTTACGGTGCCGTCTTTGTTCACATTCAGCCCGTAGATAGCCCTAAGTATGCCCTTCTCCAGCGGCTCTATGTAGCCTGACGAATTGAACACGCCCTTCACGCCCTTTATCACATCCATCCTCTCGCTTATACCGAGGCGCGAGTAAGCCTGATCCAGGTAGTATTTTATGTCCAGCCTCCTAAAAGTCTTCCCCTTTGTCTCCATGCCGTGATGAACGGCCTCTCTGGTCTTTTGTCCGCAGACCCTGCATATCCGGAGTTCTTCGGTCTTGCTGCCGCAGATTTCACAGCTGCTATATATGGTATCGCGGTTGCAGTTCCTGCAGAAGAACATCCCGAACTCCGCATATATCTCCCCTTTGTTGTAGGCTGTCACTATATTCCTGTCCCTGCCGCCGCTTTCGCCGACCGGAAAGATGACATTCGGATTTGTCTCCATCTCCCTCATCTTTGCCTTCTCCGGCCTGCCCAATCTAGCCCCTATGAACGTTCCGGCGGTGTCCTTCACCTCTACCCCAGATATTTCAGTCAGAGCTGACAGCACTGAATCAGCCTTATCAACAACAGAGACTGCCTCGTCCAGCGTCAGCCTGTTCAAACCTGTCAAAAAGATGATGCTGTCTGCGTCCTCTATCAAAATCTTGCCTTCGACCACCGTATGGGCCGTGCCGAGTTTCTCAAGCGTCCTTTTAATGTTTTCATCTAGGGGGATTGACAGGATCTGCGACGGCACCCCGGATATCCTCATCTGCAGGCCAGTTTTCCCCTCAGAATAGATAAACCGTATCATATCCTTCAATTCAGCCAGAGTTATCTGGCTCCAAAAGTCGACGTATTTTGGATGCAGGGGGACCTGATACGTCTTTGAGAAATGGAGGTGATCTTCAAACGATTTCAAACTTTTTGAATCCGCCACCGCCTTCTCGCCTTTCGAGCTGACTATCTCTGACCACCACTCCTCTACGAAAGGCGAAGGCATGAGCAGATGATTCTGCTCCAAGAAATCACCGAAATTGAAGAGGATATCGCCCAGGTATAGTATGCTTACCACCTCCTCTTTCAAGCTCTCGAACTGCTCCAGAGCGTTGAGTTTTACAACTGCGCCGCTCTTAAGCTTCACTACTGGCCCGTCTATCATCGAATTAGGGGTGACTGCGCATGCCTTTCCGGGCAGTTCCACCCTCATCTGCGAACCGGTTGCGACGAAATTATCCAGGACCCTGCATGTCACAGGATTGAGCGCGCATGCCGCCAAACCGGATGTCCTCGCCCTGCCATACCTTAATCTGAATCCTCCGCTTGCCTGAGGGTAGGAGAAGACGGGTCTGCCCGCTGCAAGCTCCTCGAGGTATCTATAATTGGGGAGCACCTTCACCGGCCCTTTGTTCCCGTTCTCTTCGGTGTGCTCTTTCTCCTTCAGGATGATATACTTGTCTAGGAATGAGAAATCCTGGGATATATTGTACTCGTCTCCTATCGCTTTTATCACCTTATTTATCTTCTGGGCTTTTGAAGCGAGTCCTTCGCAGAGCACGAGCATCGCGCCGCCTCTGATCCTATTCGTCTTTATCCTTGCTATGTTCTTATAAGCCGATATCTCCCTGTCTGTAGTAGGATCTCCATCCAATTCAACTGGTAAGTTACGCCATAAGACATCCAGTTCATTTACAGTCGGGAGGTATTGCAGCCTTGCTTCATACTCATTGTAGTCAGATGATTCGATCTTCACCCTTCCGACCTCTTCCTCCGTAGGATCATACTTACCGATGCCAAAGTGCGCCCTCAGTGCGTCTGCTATGACTATCACAGAAGCCGCTGCCGTTCCGCCTGCGCCGCGTATAGGCCCGCCAAAGAAACAAGAGATATAGTCTTTTCCGTCATATCTCTTTTTAAGTTCCATCCTTATGAACCCCTCAAGGGGCGCGGAGACGACGCCTAAGGTCATATAGGCAAGGCCTACCCTTATACCAGCTTCAATGGCGTCTTTTTCGTCCTTAAATTTTACGAATTTGGAATCAGCGACGGCAATGGCTGCATTTATAGCGACATGCCAATCGTTTGGACCATACTTTGCTTCATTCTCCCTTATGAATCCTGCCAGGCCGCTTCCGATTATATCAGGGATTATGACAGACAGAAGGCCTTCAACCTTTGAAGCGGTGTCCTTCGCAATAGGTATTGACGCCTGAACAAGGCCCTGTGCGATGCTGTATTCACGCGAAACTTCCGCTGATATGGATTCTGTGTATCTGTCTCTGACCATAAAATATAACAAGTATTATATTCTGTCGCATATTTAAATTAACTGGCAATTAATTATAATTTGAAGCTGAACAGATATGAAAAAGGAAGAAGTACGCGAGCTTATAGAGAAGATGGTGCAGAAGGACCCGGATTCGCTTTTCCCATCCGCCTCATTGAAAGAACTTGGGTTCAAGCGGTACCGCTGCAGCGTATGCGGGAAGATGTTCTGGAGCAGCGTGGAGAGGAAAATCTGCGGCGATGTAGACTGCACGGGAGAGTTCACTTTCCATGAAAAACCTGTAACGAACATAAGACTGTCGTACAGGGAGATATGGGAGAGATTTTCAAGGATGTTCCAAAGCTTTGGGCATACAGAGATAAAAAGGTATCCGGTTGTAGCGAGGTGGAGGGATGATATATACTTCGTTGAGGCTGCAATAGATGATTTTGCGCCTTATGTGATATCCGGAGCCGTGGAAGCCCCCGCGAACCCGCTCGTCGTACCGCAGATATGCCTTAGATTCAACGATCTGGATAATGTAGGCTTGACCGGAAGGCATCTGACAAGCTTTATAATGGCTGAGGAAGCCGCGTTCAATACGAAGGAGAAGAAGACCTACTTCGACAAGGAAGCTATAGTATACATATATAAGTGGCTCACAGAAGGGCTGGGAATAGACAAGGATAGTCTGACTTTCATAGAGGATATATGGATAGGTGCAGGCTACGCCGGAAACTGTCTTGAATACTTCGCAGGCGGATTGGAGCTGGGTAACCAGGTCTATATGAGATATCTGATAGAGGATGATAAACTTAAGGAACTCGACACAAGGACGATTGACATGGGAGGTGGACTGGAGAGGTGGGCCTGGATATCTCAGAGGACGCCGACAATCTATGAGGCTACGTTCGGAGGGGTCGTGAAATTCATAGAGGACAAAGTAAACGTAAAATACAGCTGGGAGACACTTGAAAGGATCTACAGCCACCTAGGAAGAGCCGAGTTCAATGATAAGGGATTGGATGAAACGCTGAAGGAGATATCAAAGAAGATTAATATGAGTTATAACGATGTAAAAAAGATAACCAGTGACATGCAGGCTGTATATTCCATAGCGGACCACATGAGGACGCTTCTTATCAGCGTGCATGACGGGGTCATACCCAGCAACGTGGGCGGAGGATACAACATAAGGACGCTTATAAGGAGATCCCTAAGCCTCATAAATAAGAACAACTGGGATCTCGATTTAAATGAGGTCATAAAGAAACATATGGAGGAGTTCGGAAGCTGGTTCACGGAGCTGAAGGAGTATGATATAAGCGAGATAATAAACAAAGAGAAGGAGAGGTACGATGAGTTCAAAAGGAGGAACTACACGATCATAGAGGGGATAATAAACCGAGGCAAGGTGGATCAGAAAGAGGCAGACATGTATTATAGATCTTATGGGATCTCTTTAAGCGACATCTCCCTCCAAGCTGAGATGGAAGGAAAGAAGATAAGCCTTCCGGAGAGGACGACTGAACCTAACGCAGTTAAACAGTCGGCTGCAAGCGTTGGCAAAAGATACAATTTGACCGGGATGGAGAAAACGGTCGAACTTTTCTACGACAGCTCTTTGACGCGCGCATCCGCAAGGCTTATAAAGAAGATAGATGAAACACACCTTGTATTCGACAGAACTATATTCTATCCTGAGAAAGGCGGACAGAAGGCAGACAATGGTTATATAAACCACGTAAGGGTCACGGATGCCCAGGAATATGACGGAATTGTGGTCCACACTTTAGATGGAAAATTAGATGCGAAGGAAGGGGATACGGTGGAGATGGAGGTGGATACTGAGAGAAGGGAGATATTGAGAAGGCACCACACGGCAACGCACATAATAAACCAGTCCTGCAGGAGAATCCTCGGAGGATTCGTGTATCAGAACGGCACTGAGAAGGACATAGATAAGGCCCATATAGATATAACCTATTATGACAGGCTGACAGACCAGCAGATAAGCGATATAGAGGACCTTGCGAACGACATAGTCGCAAGGAACCTGAGCATAACCACTGAGCTCCTCGACAGGACTGAAGCCGAGCAGAGGTACGGCATGTCGATATATCAGGGCGGGGCCATCCCAAGCGCAAAGCTCAGGATAGTGAAGATAGGCGACTTTGACGTTCAGGCATGCGGAGGCCTTCACTGCGAGAGAACCGGCGATGTAGGGGTTATAAAGATAGTCAAGACGGAGAGGATACAGGATGGGATCATAAGGATATCATTCCTAGCCTATAAGCCTGCGATAAGGTACATAAGAAGACTTAAGGACACCGTGGACAGACTGAGGGAGATATGGGGTGTAAGCGAGGAGGACGTGTACAAAACCGCAGAGCGCATATTCTCCGACTTCAAACATTACAAGGCGAACTATGAAAGAAGCGAAAGCGAAAGACTTAAGACCCTCCTGCTATCTGACAAAGGCGGAAAAACTGTGGATTTGACGACGACCCTCCCGAACGTAGGGCAGGTGATAGCCATAATAAAGGATGCAGCGAAAGACGTGAGGAGCTTAAAGGCCATAATAAGGATGGAGAGGAATGCAGTCGCATATCCGAGCGATGATAAAACCAAGAAAGAGCTAGAGAAGACCTACAAGAAGGTGATCGACAAAGAAGGATTTCTGATAGCTTATGGCTGAACTGAAGTACAGCAACAAACTCGAGGAGGAGATAAATAAGAGGTGGAAGAAAGGCGGTATAATAGGCAAAGTGGAGGCGAAGAATAGGAACGGGCCAAAATTCTATTTCCTAGACGGGCCGCCTTTTGTCACAAACGAGGTGCATGAAGGCACGCTGCTTGGAATCTTCATAAAAGATGCGATAACCCGTTACAAGCTTTCAAGGGGTTTCAATGTAAGGCTTCAGCCTGGGTGGGACACACAGGGCCTGCCAGTCGAGGTCGCGGTGGAAAAGAGGCTTGGGATAAAGTCAAAGGCGGACATAATAAATTTCGGAGAGGCAAAGTTCGTTGAGGAATGCAGAAGGTTCGCAGACGAATACATAAAGCTCAACACCTCCATCGTTCTGGATTATGGCGTCCTATACTTCTATAATGAGCCGTACAAGACGTACGATGATGATTATATACAGGGCGTATGGGCGGTGATAAAGAAGGCGTCCGACAAAGGGCTTCTGTACAAGGGATTCAAGACGACCTGGTTCTGTGTAAGATGCGGCACGCCTATGGCGAACTACGAGATCAGGGATAAATATTACGATAAGGAAGACCCGTCTATATTCATCCTGTTTGAATTGGAAGACGGCAGGTACATTCTTGTGTGGACGACCACGCCATGGACGATCCCATCAAATGTGGCGGTAGCTGTAAGCGGCAAAGACAGATATATAGAAGCAGAAGTCGACGGCAGGAAAGTGATACTCGCCAAGGACAGGGAGAGCATACTCAAGGATATGGGCAAAGACTACAGGATAATAAGAGAGTTCAAGGGGGAGGAGCTGGTCGGTTTAAAATACAAACATCCATTCGATGATATACCGCAGATAGAAAGGAATAGGGAAAAATTAGGAGTCATAGTGGACGGAGGAGACTTTGTACAGCAGAATGGAGTCAAATTTGTCAGCCTGGAGGAGGGAAGCGGGGCCGTGCATATGGCTCCGGGCCACGGAGAGTCAGACTATAAACTTGCGTCTGAAAAAAAGCTGCCAGTCTTATCCCCTGTAAGCGACAGCGGGCTGTATACTAAAGACGCAGGCTGGCTGGAGGGCAAGAAGGTCCTGGAAGTAAACCGGGAGATAATAGACTACCTCAATAAGAAAGGGCTGCTGTTCCATGAAGATAAAGTGATACACCCCTACCCTCACTGCTGGAGATGCAAAACACCGCTGATACAGCGTGCAAGCGACCAGTGGTTCATATCCGTAAGCGCGATCAAGGATGAACTCATAAAGATCTCCAAGGACATAAATTGGTCGCCGGAGATATCCAGGGAGTCATTCGAAGACTGGCTGAAAAATGCACAAGACTGGGTTATCTCAAGGCAGAGGTATTGGAATACACCCCTTCCCATATGGGTCTGCGATGCATGCGGCAATATGCTTACAGTCGGTGGCAAGAAGGAGCTGATCAAGTTAAGCGGCGTAAGAAGGATAACTGACCTTCACAAGGTTTCCCTTTCGAATGTAACGATAAAATGCGGGAAGTGCGGGGGGAAGATGCACCGGGTGGAGGACACAGTCGATGTATGGATGGATTCTGGATCCGCTTCTTTTGCCTCCCTCTCCTATCCCGAGAGGGAAGACGAGTTTGAAAGATGGTTCCCAGTCGACTTCATAAGCGAGGGAAACGACCAGATAAGAGGATGGTTCTACGCCCTGCTCACGCTTGGTTATATAATGACCGGAAAACTTGCCTATAAAAACGTCCTGATGCACAAATTTGTGGTCGGATCCGACAGGGCGAAACTTTCAAAGAGCGAGGGGAACTACAAACCTGTCATGGAACTGCTCAAGAGCGGATACACCAGGGATTCTCTGAGGCTGAGTCTGCTTAAGGGGAACCTGGAATCAGAGAATGCATTCTCAGAGAAGGAGCTGGATTCGTCCATGAGGCTGCTGAATATTGTATTTAACCTGATAAGTTTATCAAAGTCTTTCAAACAGATACGGCTATCGGATGGGAAGGGCAAATACGTGGAGGATACCTGGATAAATTCGCGCTGGGCTAACACAAAGAAGGAAGTAGCTGAAAACCTTGACAGATACAGGACTGATCTGGCGCTAAACACCCTTATCAATTTCATACAGGAGGACCTAAGCCGGACCTACATAAAACTGCTTAAGCCGAGGATATTCGACAGCGGAGATCTGAACGGATATAATGTCTTTGAGAGGATATTCAAGGAGCTTCCGCCAGTGCTCTCGATATTCCTGCCGTACATCGGAGAGATGATGCACTCTGAATCGTCAAAGAAAGGTTCAGTCATACTCGAAGCTTTCCCGCAGATAGATGAGACTGACTTTAACGATATAGTGGAGAGAACGATGGATAACACCCTGAACTTGGTGCAGGATATATTATCTCTAAGGGAATCATCCAAGATCAACCTCAGAAGGCCGATAAAGACGCTCTCGGTGATAGGCATTGAGAGAGGAGAGATCTTCGAGGACGTGGTGAAGAGGATGGCTAACATCCTAAATATAAATTTCTCCATGGATGAGGGGGACTATGAATTCAAACTTAACTTTGATCCAAAAACCAATGAATTCACACAGGAGGAATTTGCGATGATAGCCGCAAGGTTCCTTGAGATGACTAAGGAGTCCATAAGCAGAAGACTAAGAAAAGGGGTTGACTTAGATGTAAATGGAAAGAAATATACGATAAGCAGAGACATGATATCCCTATCGGTGAAAAAACCGAACCTAATATCCGCTGACGGCTACCATTCAAAGGCAATGATAGTGATAGATAAGGAGCTCGACTATGAGACAATCAAGGAGTGGATAAAGAGAGAGACCATAAGAGCAATCCAAGAATCAAGGAGAGAGTTCGGCCTGGAGCGGACAGACCATATAGGCGTGATGGTGCAGATCAAGGGGAAGGACAGCTCAAGAATATCCTCCGAAATAATCGATGATATAACCTCAAGAACCAACTCTTCCATCAGCACAGGCGGCAAACTTATAAAGACGCAGGACCTGAAGGTGGAGGATTATGATATTTTAATAACAATGTATAGATAACTGGCGGCTTGAAATAGCTATTTAAATAACGAATCAATTTATAATATATATACACAATATGGTAAAGGTCTATAGGGTCGAGAACATCGTCGCCAGCATATCCTTGAGGACATTCATACCGCTGAAGAAGCTTAAAAGATTCCAGGATACACAGTATAACCCAGAACAGTTCCCTGGCCTTGTCTTTAGGATCAAAGATATGCATATAACTTTCCTAGTGTTCGGGAGTGGAAAGCTGGTATGTACAGGCAGCAGGTCCAGGGATGCGATAGATAAGGCGTTGAAGCTGCTCATAAGCAAACTTAGGCAGGTGGGCGTGAACATAAAGGAAAAACCAAAGATAGAGATACAGAACATAGTGGCGAGCGGCAACCTCAACAGGGTCTTAGATTTGAATAAGATAGCCTACAACGTCGACAACACAGAGTACAACCCTGAACAGTTCCCAGGCCTTGTCTACAAACTTGCGGACTCCAGGATAACTTTCCTTCTATTTGGGACCGGGAAGATAGTATGCACCGGCGCCAAAAAAGTGAGCGAGATAGATGAGGCGATAAAGGCTCTTCTAAGCGTAGTGAACGCCAAATGAAGGCTGATATAAAAGTCCAAGTCGGATGTCTGCTTTTCGATCAGCCAGAGAATTTACTAATAAGC
>JAPDMB010000004.1 GCA_025920305.1 Candidatus Parvarchaeota archaeon
TGGTCGGTATATATGATCCTACCGATTCTTCGGCGAATGTAAGGATAGTCCTAGCCGGAGAGTGCCAGTTCAAGGATAAGGATTCATATGCAAGATTGGAGAGCGATATGAACGAGCTATACAGTGAACTATCAAGGAAGTTTGCGAACAAGCTCGACAAGAACCAGCTGTCAAGCAACGTCGAAACAGGTCTTGCGATAGGCAGAGGACAGAATCAGAGGCTTACAAATGAACTAAGGGACGTTGAAAATCAGTTATCCGATTTGGAGAGGAATTTCGCAGCTGGGAAGGTCAGCGAGTCATCGTATAAAGATCTTAAGGCAAAACTGGAGATGAAGCGCACCCAGTTGGAGACATTGTTTGATCTGCTTCTGCCGTGATGGATTTACTAGCAATATAAATGCATGCGCAGTCATCTTTGATTATGCCGCCTTCGTACAGATCCGATCCAAGGGATAAAATAATCATCGTATCAAAATTTCTAGAGGATAGATACGGGAAAGTAAAATTTAAGACAGAGGACCCGTTCGATGTCCTTATCAGAACCATAATCTCCCAGCGCAACAAAGATGAGATGACTGATAAAACGTTCAAAAGGATGTCCTCCGAACTAAGGAGCATCGATGATTATCTTTCGGTCGATAGCAGGAGACTTGCGAATCTTATTAAGCCATCAGGATTTTACAATCAAAAAGCCAAGATGATAAAGAAGGCGGTTAAGATCATAAAAGACAGGTACGGCGGGGAATTACCGAGGACAAGAGAGGAGCTGATGGCTCTACCGGGAGTAGGAGGGAAAACAGCAGACATAGTCCTGTCGTATGGTTTTGGGGAGAATGTGATTGCGTGCGACACGCACGTTATATGGATATCAAATGCCATAGGGCTGGTTGATTCAAAGGACCCAGAGAAGGTAAGAGAGAGACTTATGGAGATAACTCCCGAGAGATACAAGAGGATGCTGAATATAGAGATGGTCGAGTTCGGGAAAGAGATATGCAGAACATCCAGGCCGAAGTGCAGCGTGTGCGGATTAAAATATATATGCAATTATTATAATAAGGTGTATAAAAAGAGATATGAGAGGTGAAACTTTAGATTCGTTCATATACGGTTTCTCCATCTATAGGGAGAAGATAGTCCTTTTTTCGGCTGTCATGGCTTTTTTAGCCTTCTTGCTCATAGGCTACTTCATCATTTACAACGTATTCAATCTCTTCATACACAATCCTCTCGTACAGACCGGCCTGTATGTGTACAGTTACAGCGTTACCGCAGCTTCTGTCCTATTCATTGTAATCTTGCTCATCATCATGTATTTCGTAAATCTCTCCTTGAATAGTCAAAGAAAGTTTGATGGGACGGCAAAGCTTGGCAGTATACTGCGTATCTCAAACCGCACTTACCTCAATTTCTTCGCATTGTCATCAGCACAGCTCATAATCTCCGCAGCTGGAATGGTACTTTTGATCATACCAGGGTTCTACCTTGGCACTAAGTTGCTTTTCTTAGGGGTATCATCTATCTACTATGATGATAATTTGTTTTCTGCCTTCAGGCGCACCATGTCTGTTACGAAAGGGGACAATGTAAGCTCGTTTCTGCTGTTTCTGTTATATTTCATAATATCCGCCGTGCTCATCTATTTCGCGATGATCGTATCCAGCAGCGTCTTTATAAGTTATATCATATACAGCTTTATTGCGTCGTTCATCTTGATCTCTTTCTTTTCAAGCACGTATAGATTGCTGTCCTCCATCTCGAATAAAAAGAGCAGGTTAGACGAGCTCATCCCTAGATATACAGGTAACTGAGGCCTATGATAAACCTAGTTGAGAGAGCAGGGGTTTATCCTGTGTCAGACGACTCCTTGCTGCTGTTAAAAGCCATAGATGCCAGCCACGGAGATGTACTAGACATGTGCGCCGGTACAGGCGTGGTAGGGTTGAACGCAGCTAAGTTTGCGGACTTTGTCACATTAGTTGATGTGAGCGAGCGCGCTTTGGAGGCCATAAAAGACAGTGCGGAGAAAAACGGTATAAGGAACGTAAGAGTTGTCAAATCCGATCTGTTCAGCGGACTTGATGGAGAGATGTTTGATGTTATATTTATGAACCCGCCATACCTTCCTGGCAAGGCGTCTAAAGGCGACGATCTTGATACGGCTACAGTCGGCGGAGAAAAAGGTTATGAACTGACAAAGAGGTTTATCTTAGACGCCCCAAAACATTTGAAGCCAGGCGGCAGAATATTTATAATTTTATCCACAAGATACGATGTGAATGAGGTATACTCCGCTATAAACGAAGTAGGCTTTGAGTATAAGATATTGGATGCATCAGATTTTTTCTTTGAAAAAATCATGCTTCTGGAGATGTATGAAAGCCGCAGGGATAATAAACTTGAATGACCGGCTGATATTAGCCGTTATATCCGGCGATTCAGTTAGAGTGTTCAGGCCGGATCATGAGGATTATCTGCTTGAGATTCTTAACGCCTCCAAGCCGGACATAGTGGGGATAGAGAGAGATGACAGCAGATTAAGGGACCTTTTGAAATATAGCTTTAGAACCGTGCTTTTAGATAAAGATGGGATGAAGGGCGATGACAGGCTATCGAAGCTGACTCGTCTGAATATAGTGAAGAAATCCGAAGAGATGGCTATACTATTCGCTTTGGCTGCTTCTGATGAACTTAAGGCGTAACCTGAGGAGAGGCAGGCGAAAGGACGTCTCCCTTCTCCACCTTTACAAAGTCCGGTACAACAAGCAGGTAATCTTCGTCTATGCCGACTATCTGAGCGCCGGCGGCATCAGCGCTTCTCTTTATCTTGGTTATAGTCCTCTTAAGTTCTTCCATTCCCCCTTTCTCCCTCAGTTCTTTGACCTTTACAAAGACCAAAGTATAGCCGGATCTTATATCGTTGAGCAGGGCGCTAGAATCCTCATACTTTACCAGTACAAAGTACTTTACATATACCTTCGCAGAAGGTTTATCGCTTTTTTCGACCTCTAGTTCCACATATTGGCCGGAATTTTCCACATTTACTTTTTTCTTAAATACATTAAGAAAGCTATCAAAAGATAGGTTCGTCATATCAATCACCTTATTATCCTTTATTTCTCTCAATATTTAAATGTATTGAACCATATCGTATCGGTTTAAAAAACGCGAAGAAGGCCGCTTGCCGTGAATGCTCAAAATATCTGCAGGAGGTGGGATTCGAACCCACGAAGACCTAAGTCATAAGGTCCTAAGCCTTACGCGTTTGACCACTTCGCCACCCCTGCTATACTTATACACATGTGATTACTATAATTTAATCCTGAGTATCTTTTCCAGTTTTCTCGTAAGAGCTATCGTCGGGATCAGCTTTCCACTGATCACTTTTTCTAGCTCATCCATAGGGGTTTTGGTCTCCCTGCTTAATTGTTCTATGCTTATACCCTTCGACTTTATCGCCTCTCTTAGTTTACTGGAGAAATTTAAGTCTATATCCTCTCCATACACATCCCCTATCCTGCCGGTTCTCCCATGAGTTGCCAAGTCATCCTCACCAGCCGTTACCTCGGATATTATCCGGCCGTTTTTGGCGCATTGGCTGCATGCGATGAAAGTAGATCCCTCAATTTCCACCTTATAGAACCTTTTGTCGCTCAAACCGCATATCTCGCAGTTCATTTATCATCCCTCCAGAAGTTCGTCTAAATATATCTCAGCTAAAGTTGTCGGAAAGTTTATATTGAATCCATTCAATACACGCGGATGTACTTCGCCTATGAATCCTACATCTTTGCCGTCGCATAGAATTCTCCCATGTCTTCCGTCTATAAACGTATCTTTGAATCCGTCGTCCTCCGATATCTTCAGGTCCTTTACGTCAAATATGTCATATAGTACAACTTTTACAGCCGCTTTAACGTCGCTGAAGTTCGCGTCTAGGCCGGAATAAACTGCAGACAGGTGCAGTTTGTTCGAGAAACTGGTATCAGAGGCTTGATCGAATTCCACCACATATCCTATGTCAAATAGTTTCTGCGGGAACTTCCTGTTTAAATTTGATGATATGAACCTTAATATCTCCGGGAAAAGCAGTTTCCTAGCCATGCTTATCTCCAGGCTTTTGGATTCCGAAAGCTTCGCATAGTTCTCCCTTTTCAAGCCCGTGCGGTCGAATTGGAAGGCTTCATTGGTGAGCACATTTGAATCTAATTCCTGATATCCGAGGCCTACAAACCTGTCTGATATCAGCTCCGAATATTCTGTCTCTTTAAGTTTTCCGCCTGTCGTGTAGGTCGTTATCGGCGCAGGTTTTAGGTTAGATATGCCATAGAATCGCAGAAAATCATCTACTATATCTGTCTGGTTTATCACATCATCCCTATAAAATGGTACATCTATCGCATAGATGCCTCTATCAAATTTGACCCCATAGTCCGCATCCTTAAGCAAGGCAGATACAGTATTATGGTCCAAGCTTTCACCTACTAGCTCCTCGACAAACTCATGCTTTAAGAGGAATCTTCTTGCCGACAGGTCAAATTCGGTGTCTATGCCCTTAGACTCAAGCCTAGTTTTGATGACCGTTACACCCCCTATCACAGCTAAGTTGAATATCAGAGCCTTGGTAGCTGAATTGACGGCTTTCTTAGACCTGCCGGTTATATCTATAAATATATTTTTAGTCTGGCGGCTTATCGAATAGGCATCGGCATTTATTATCGGCGGCAGCGCCATCACCTTACCATCATCCATCTCCCAGACAATTGGCTTATCCGGAGCGATATTGCCGTATTCCATCCCGGCCTCTGTGCCATTCATTATCTCGGTGTATGTTTTTTCTTCTGCGTATCCCAGAGGTATAAATTTTATGTCGCCTTTATCTTTTGTTTTGTACCTTATAGGGAACCGTATTTTGTCATAGTCAAACAGTCCAATTGCAGCCTGTCTTCTCTTCCTGCCGATCACCAAATCCACTTTATTTTGTATCTCTATTAAGTCCTTAAGTTTATCGCCTACCTCCCGGTCTAATCTTAATAAGAGGCAGTTTACGAATGGTCTGTCTGTCCTTTCGATATAAACCGGCAGGCTCTTGGCCTCTATGTCGTGCGTTTTCATCCGTTTGCCCTTTAGCTGCGACAAAAGCCTGGCAAGCCCGTATTTTGATATGAGCTCCGCTCTGTCAGAAGTCGTTTCAAAATTGATCGTATCTTCATTTATGTCCAAGTCAAGGCCGTACCTGAACGATAAGTTAGAGTATTCTTCACTGGACAGTTTCATTCCAAGTATAGCGTTCATCTCCTCTCTATTCGTGCTTATCATCACCATACTAAGTCAGTTGAGTATCAACGATGTCTTCACCCCTCTAAGAAAGTTCAGGTCTGTGTATGGTCCGTATAACTGCCTTATATCCTCCACGTTCAGCCTCAGCGCTAAAGCCCTCTCTAATGCAAAACCCCACGCTATTATCCTCTTGTTTATCCCAAATGACGTGAGTGTTTCCGGCCGGAATATGCCGGAATTACCTATCTCAATCCACCTGTTTAATCGCTCATTGAACCCCTGCACCTCGATGCTAGGTTCAGTGTACGGGTTGTACGTGGGCTTTATCCTTATCTTTTTTATCCCTAATTTCCCATAGAATTCATAAAAGTACCCTATCAGAGATCTTAGGCTTAAGTTGTCATCGTAGACGATTCCCTCTATCTGGTAGAATTCTGGCAGATGTGTCTGATCCAGCGTCTCATTTCTAAATACCTTACTAACAGAGAAATACCTAGCAGGCTTGTCTTTATCCTTTGATATTAAGTTATAGATATACCTGAATGTCGTAGCCGTGGTATGCGCTCTCAATATCACCTTCTCGCTTTGAACGGGATCAAATTTTGAATCGTAGCCTAAAGATAAATTGTATGGGTTTTCTTCGAACCCGGTCTCATAAACTTTCTTTATCTTTTTGATCAAACTTTTATCGGTCTTAGCCTTTGCGCCGCTTACATAAAAGGTGTCCTGTATATCCCTGTCTGGGTGGTCCTGCTTAAACAGCATCACATCAAAATTCCAAAATGTGCTCTCTGTGAAATTACTTTTCATCTCTTTGAACCCCATAGATGTCAGGGCTTCTTTGACCATCGACATGAATTCTTTTATTATATTCTTCCTCCCAAACAAGGGAACCGGTATATCCGCATTAAGATCATATCTTCTAAACGAAAGAGTCTTCCAGTCCTCTATCGCCTCTTGGGTTAATTTGTCCACGAACCTGACTGAGAACTTGTTCGATTTGATCACATCAGAGCCTAATGCGGTGATGTTTACAAATTCCTTTGTGTTTTCCAACACTTCTATTATTTTACGTCTTTTGAATTCGTCCATTAAACCCATGTCTATCTCCTTTTTATCGGCTATGTCGTTCAAAGAGCTATTTTTATGGAGCAATTTAGAGGAGCTTCCAGTCAGGCTTATTTGATTGCCGTTTATCTCGATCATATTCTCCCGTTTCAATATACCGATCGCAGCGTTCAATTCATCCCTGTCAAGTCCAAGCGAATCTAAATCCTTATACGTGGTGCCTCTTTTGTCCTCTAACAGTCTGGCTATCCTATACTCAGGCAGCCCTTCTTTCTGATATTTCTTTCCCTTCTCCGTGAGCACATAGCTGACGGATGCTTCATTTTCAACTTCAACTAAGCCGAGTGAGAAGAGTTTCCTTACGCAAGCACGCACCGTGTCCATGTCTAAGGGGATCCTATTTGATATACTATCGATGGATGTCCTCACCTGCGAATTCAAAAGCACTTTCTTGTCATTTTCGCTTAATAGCTCGACTATGCCGTCCTTTTCCGTCGGTTTCTGCACCGTCATAAACTATCTCCCTCAGGGGATTCCCATGCAAGGATCATACTATTCTTCGTCTTCATCTGCCTTGCTGTACCAGGATAATTTCTGAACTTATAGGCTCTTATCTGCTCCATCCACACCTTCATTTTTTTATACTTTTATTATAGATTTTCTCCTATTTATCGGTTCGTTTTCATCCTATCGATGAATAGTGCGGAATTTCCCGTCCGCTTTGTTAAATATATTTTTATACTTGCTTCTTATAGCAGTAACATGATAATCGCAATTACCGGTACGCCCGGTGTCGGCAAGCACTCTGTAGCAGAAAAACTAAGACTGCGTACAGGTTATGAAGTTTTAGATGTAAACCGTCTGCTGAGGAAGAAGCATATAAAAAATATATCTGCATCTGAGTTGAACAAGCTTGTTTCTCCCCTTTTGCATCAGAATATGATAGTCGTATCGCATCTAGCGCATCTCCTGACCTCAAAGAAGATAAACTTATTTATCGTACTAAGATGCGACCCGCGCATTTTATCTAGAAGGCTTAAAAGAAGGGGATACAGCGCAGGGAAAATATATGCTAACACTATGTTTGAAACTATAGACGGGGAATACATAGAGGCAATAGAACTACATAGAAATGTCATTCAGTTTGACAATTCATCTAACATCTCTAGAACTGTTGATTTGATAGCGAAGCTAATCAGAGGCGGCACATTAAGGGGGGACAGTGTTGATTATAGCAGCTATCTCATGCAGGTTGGCAAATCACCTAGAATATAAATTTGAACTATCTACTTGCGCCGGCTTGCCTTTCTAATTCTATCCTCTTCGAGACAGGGAAAGAATTTTCCAGGTTATTCGCGGCTCCGGTGAGTATGCTGTAGAGAGCTTCATCGGCTTTCTTCCCAGAGGCGGACAGCTGAGCTGTACCCTGTGCGATCCATCTCAAAGACAAGTCAACTCTCCTTAATGGAGAGATATCCACCTGCTTAGCCAATCGCTGGCCGGCGATGAGCATGGACATCACCTCCTCCCTTGGCGCTGAATTCTCTATGGCTTTGACCAAAACCTGTATCGGATTTTTCCCCTCTTTTTCCATGCGTTCGAAGCTCTTATAAACGATGTTAAAGGCAGTGTGATATCTGCCAGACATAAGCTTCGATGTCCTAAAATGCTTTTTACCCTTATGACCCGGCACCATCAGATGAGTTATAAGCCTTTCAACTATGTTCACTTTCTTCCTGCCAAATTTCTGTTGGGAGTATAGCCCCGTGCTTCTAGGTATCACCATAGGTTTCAGGTTTATCGCAGTTTTCAGGCCAAGATCGCTTATCTCTACATCATAATTATACTTATTCGCGAATGCAGGAGCCACCTCAATCTTCTTATTTTCATCAGTTACCTTTGGTTTTTCAGCTGTCATATTCATCTAACCGGTTTTTGTTTTCTTCCCTTGACTAGTTCTTTTATAGCTATCCCATTCACTTTGGTTATCACGAATTTCACGCCAGGCAGGTCTCCTCTTGCGCCTTTCTGTGCGCCGCCTATTCTTTCGATCATAACATCGTTATGCTCATCCACAAATGAGACGCCTTTCGCATAGGGGATGTAAGCTGTTATGATCTTTCCGTTCTTTGTAAGCTGTACCTTGCATGATTTTCTCTTTCCAGACGATGGCTTCTTCGGCGTTACCTCTACCTTCTCCAGTACGATCCCGTGGGCCTGCGGCGATCCTTCCAGAGGGTCATATCGCTTCCACTTGTTCCCAAACAATGATTTGCTGTGTTTTTTACTGAACCTGAACTTTGCCTTCCTTTTAAGCAATGCATTGCCGCTGAACAACCCTCTTGTCTTCCTTCCCATATTTTTCACTTTATATTGATATTACTTATATTAAAATACCTTTCCATGAGGAATTTCACCAATTTTATCTTTTTGCCGGTTAATCCGTCATCCACGGTCGCCTCAAGCTTTTTCTGTTTGTTGTTGTCCTCTGCGACGTACCCAGACACCAATTTTGTAGGTCTTAGGATATTCTCTAGGAACTTCACAGGCTCATCAGAGTATTCTACTATAGTTATGTTCTTTCCAAGCATTTTCTGCAGGAGTTTTACTGTTTCCCCGTTCTTGCCTATTGACAGTGCGGCTTCTCCCATTGGGACGGTGAATATTATGTTATCCTCCAGATTTATACAGTCTTTTGGTATCACGCCGGTGGAATCCGAGAAAACATTAATCAGCGATAATACATCGCTGTCGAACTTTATATGCATATCATTTCTTGAACCCTAGCACGGCCACTTTGAAGGATTTACCGCAAAATATTGACAGCGCTTCGTTATCCTTCTCATACTCCACTTTATCTACAGGCAGAGCCTTAAATTTGTTTATAATCTCATCTGTAAGGTTGCTAGCATATACTATCGTGTCTATCTTTCCGGCCTTAGCGGCTTTTATAGTCTCCCTCAGCCCGATCACGATCTCATTTTTCTTTATTTTTTCCCTCAGGTTTTCCTTCATCTTTTCTTCCATAATCCAAAGATATCAGCTTTACACTGCCTGTCCCTACAGGGGCTACCTGATTTGATATAATATTGTTCGCTACGTATTTGAATTCATCGATATCATGTTCAAGTGATGCATTTATCAAGTGCTTTAACGGCACTTCGAAGGATGCCCTGGCTAATATCGAGCTTGATTCCCCCGTTATCCCGTACCTGTTCACACCTTTTACCTCTCCGCTGAAGCACATCGCATCGGCTATCAGCATTATATGCCTTATGTCCACGACCAGGCCTACGTTTTCTAAGGTCTCTAATGTCTCTTTGATTATAAGATTTCTTGCTATCTCTATCCCGAGGACCTCAGCCGTTTCAATTATATTATTCGACATTGTCCGGCTCTGATCAACTTCGTCCATCTTCAGTATGTCCTTTAAATTCGAACCAGCCGTCATCACCCAATATTTCTTTTCCTCAGTTTCATTTACTATTACCCTGCTTATACCTTTTACTCCAGATAAGGTCAAATTTATTATCTTATTTCTCAATCTTATGAGCTTCTTCACCGAATCTGCGGATTGGTCTTTTATTATGATTCGATTCTCTTCGATTGAAGTGTTTAGTTTAATATCCGATAGCTTCCTGTCGATATCTTTGAGCGTAAAACCATAGCTTCTTAGCATCTCTTTGTCGAAGAATAGTGTAAGCTCTTTCCTTCTTAAAGATATGTTATAGGAGGTGATCACATCACTTGCCTTTATCTCTATTATCTTGTTCGCAAATTCTGCTACCTTCTGTTTGGATTTCTCTATCTCTGGTTTCAAGTATATATTCATGGTAGGGGTCGATATCTCCTTTTTAGCGTCGAATATTTCGACTATCCTAGGCAACCCAGATGTGGTATTCAGGGCTGCTATCCCTGCCGTGTGCTTAGTTCGCAATGTCAGCTGCGTGCTTGCCTCGCCTAAGCTTTGGGCAGCTATAACTCCCACATCTTCCCCCTTCGTTATCAGCGATCTCTCATATGCCGCTTGAAGTCTGCCGATGTCCGCATTCTTCCCATACTTCTCTATGAACTTCTCTATGTATTTTTTTGGAACTTCGATCTTCATATATTAAGCTCACCTTTGTCGCTTAATGACACGTCTAACCCATCCTCTCCATACATGAACTGTATTATCTTGTTACCCTCTCTAACAGACAGATCATCTGCTACCTTTAAATCCTGCAGGGCGGAGGACAGTCTCCTATTCATATAACCTGATACAGGCGTTCTTATGACGTTGTCCATCAGCCCCTCTCTGCTGCTTCCAGCATGCAGGAAGAATTCTATCGGGTTAAGGCCATCCCTGTAATTTGATACTACGAACCCTCTAGGTATCAGTCCCATGTCATTTCGCTTGAAATGCGCCGTCAATCGCCCCTCGTAGCCGTTGTTCATACGTGCATCTCTAAGAAGCTGCTGCCCCACCATCCCTGCGGTCGGGAAGAAGTTCATTATGCTTCCTTTTGCACCAGTTATCATCATATAATTTATTTCATTTGCAGTCCCAGTTATTCCATCCCTTGTGGCATTCCTTATTTTTCCTCTCATCTTGTTTGTCAATGCGATTATCTTCATCTCTACATCGCTGTCATATTCTTTGAGCATCGATTCTACCTCCTTATTTCCGTCCTCAAATATTTTATGGATCTCTTCCATGGTTTTATTTGGTAGATCGAAGTTCGATATATTTGCGCTTATCCCAAATTTCGTGAGGGTGATCAATGCCAATCTTGAAAGCTGATCTATGAATTTAGACGTTACATCGCCTCCGTACTGCACAAAAAGGTACTGAAGTAAACTGCCGTTTTCCTTGCCTATTGTTGCGCTGTCTATTATACCTCTCTCAAGTTTGCCATTTTTTATGCTTACATATGTATCTTCATCTTTGGAATACTTGTACACTGAGCTTTCATCCTCAAAATTAAGATCTTTCGGCAACAGCATGCTGAATATCTCCCTGCCGCTGTATGTAGGCCGGTTTAGATCAGCGTCTATGCCGGCGAACACTAGGAAATCCTCTGCGGTGCTCTTATCTATCCTCGTTTCTTTCCTCGTGAGGATGGCGCAACCGGATATATAGTCCTGCGTAGATCCTATAAGCGGCAGACCGTGTCTAGGGGATACTATATTATTTTTTATGTTCATTATAAGTGCAGCTTCTGCAAGTGCCTCTTCGGTTTGGAGGACATGTATGTTCATCTCATCCCCGTCAAAGTCAGCGTTATAAGGTAGCGTAGAGGCAGGGTTTATTCTAAGCGTTTTCCCGTCCAATACTTTAACAGAGTGCCCCATTATCGATAGACGGTGCAACGAAGGCTGTCTATTGAATAAGATTATGTCGCCATTTAACATGCTTCTCTCGACTATATATCCAGGTTTGATTTCATCCAGAATGTTTTGGACTGTGTTTTCAGTTATCTTCCTTCTTATGCCGTCGGGGGTTATCACGTAGCTTGCATTTGGATATCCGTTGAAATTTTTTATCAATGACTTTAGTCTATCTATATTTATATCGGTGACTCTCTCCGGGTAAGTGACTTCTCTCGCTATTTGAATCGGTACGCCGACTTCATCCAGATGGATCATTGAGTCCGGAGATATCGTTGATCTAGCGCTGTAATTTGCCCTTTTACCGAGAGTAGAACCTCGGAATCTCCCCTCCTTCCCTTTTATTCTGTCCTCCAGGGTCTTAAGTTTTTTACCGGATTTGTGTCTAGCAATGGGAACTTGGGCGGTCCCATTTGATATGAAGGTCGTTATATGATATTGGAGCAGGTCCCATAGCTCTTCTATTATCACCTCCGGCGCGCCTGATTTTATATTCTCAGCCAGTCTCTGATTTGTTCTTACTATATCTGTAAGCTTATGTGTCAGATCATCCTCGCTTTTCTGTCCGCTTTCAAGCGTTATGGGGGGTCTTATAGTTACTGGCGGTATCGGTAAGACTGTGAAGATCATCCATTCCGGCCGTGAATAGTCCTGGTTCAATCCTAAAAATTGCAGGTCGGCATCATTGATTCTCTCCAGTCTCTCCCTAACATCAGCGGCATTCAACTTTTGTCCATTGTATATGAACGAGTATGGTTTTTCGAGTTTCACTTTATTCTGTTTTGAATGGCAGAATGGGCAGGTGTTTATACTTTTTGCATGCCTTATCAGCTTCCTCACATATCTCTTTTTACCAATAAGACCTTCTCTCGCCTCTATGAGGTCCATAGTGCTTGTCGCCTTCTTAAGCAAAGAATCAGATATCAGTATCCTCCCGCATGAATCGCATGTCGCATTTAACAGGTCATAGATTTTAGGTACCATCTTCACATTGAATATCGGACGGGCCAGCTCTAGATGGCCGAAATGACCAGGGCAGTCTTTTATCGTATTCCCGCAGGTCCTGCATATCAACCCAGGATCCGTTACTCCTAATTTCATGTCAGCAAGTCCTCCATCCACAGGGAAACCGTCTATGTCGTACAGTTCTGAGGAGGTTATTGCTACGCTACTCATCTTCTCTATCATCCTAGGGGATAGCAGTCCAAACTCTATACCATATATCTTACTGAAAACGAAATTTGTATCCAATCTCATATTCTACTCCCTATCAGCAATTTAGGGTATATACCCATAGATTTCAACTCATCCAATAGTATTTTAAATGAATTTGATACCTCTATAAGCTTGATCGGGGCGTCTTCTCCATCTACCGGGCAGTAGCCGGTCTTCTTCTTCACATTGTAAACCGCAACTGTACCGCATTTCGAGCATACCGGTATCGTAACTTTATCCGAATCGAATCTCTCTTTCAGTGCAAGTGCAGCGCCATAAGCTATGAAGCAGTCCTTCTCCATCTCTCCCAATCTTAGCCCGCCGCGCTTAGATTTACCTTCGGTAGGTTGTCGTGTCAAAAGCTGCACAGGGCCCTTAGCCCGCCATTGTATCTTATTTGTAACCACATGTTTAAGTCTCGTGTAAAGCATATTGCCTACGAATATTTTGGATTCTATCTCATCCCCGGTTATAGGGTTGTACATCTTCTCCACGCCGTTTTCTCTGAACCCGTATGATTCTAGCTCCGCCCTTAGGTCTTTCTCATTTTCGCCTATGAATGGCGTGCCGTCTACGAATCTTCCCCCGAGGCTTCCGACCTTGCCACCTATCAGCTCTAAAAGGAATCCCATCGTCATCCTGCTAGGTATAGAGTAGGGTGAAAATATCAGATCTGGGACTATACCGGACTGGGTGAACGGCATATCCTCCTGTTTGAATAGCATTCCAACGACACCCTTCTGTCCGCTTCGCGTCCCGAACTTATCACCTATCTCTACTGGAAGATCTTCTCTGATTTTAACAGATACGTATTTATTCCCTTCAGAAGTCGATGACACGAACACACTCTCTACCGTCCCATGTTCAGTTTGCCTGCATTCTGTAGAAGATTCTACCCTTTTTTGTATTCCAAGCCTGAATTTGTCTATGGATGATACGAATCTTGGAGGGGATACCTTACCTATTAGAACATCTCCTCCCTCTACGTAAGTTCCTGGGGAGACTATACCATCCTCATCAAGTAATCTGTATGCGTCTTCCGATTTGTAGCCTATCACATCCTTATCAGGTATACATATTTCATCCTTCTGCCCGCCCACATAGTGTAGCTCTGCCACCTTATATGGCCTGAAGAATGAAGACCTGAATAGTCCGCGTTCAACGGATGATCTGTTGATTATAATGGCATCGTCCATGTTATAACCGAGGTAAGACATAACAGCTACGACTATATTTTTGCCGATGGGGTGGGCTTTTATGTTTTCTTTGTCATATATTCTAGTTTTAACTATCGGCTGCTCTTGGTCGTAAGACACGATTATATCGTTGTCCATTCTCATCCTGTAATTTGTACTATAGATACCCACACCTTGCTGTACACTTTTTATCGCTATCACACTCCTGTGGGCATTGTTATGGTTTACAAATGGCAGCATCATCGCCTGCAAACCTATAACAGACAGTGGGCTTATTTCTAAGTGAGTGTGCTCCTCTGTAAGGCTTTTTTCATCCAAAGCTATGTATGCATCCTCCTCCTCGTCTGCATCCAAATACTCGATTTTACCACGCTTTATAAGGTCATCCCAATTTATTCTGCCCTGCTTAAGTAGGTCTATATCCTCATCCGTAACAAGTGGCTTTCCATTCTTCACGACGATCAGAGCTCTTGTTAATCGGCCGCCCTCAGTGTTTATGATAAGCGAGTCTATATCTTCTCTATATCTCACGTTCACATTTTGGTTTATATCGCCGTTCCTTCGGCCATCTATTATCTTTTTAGCGATGTCTCTTGCAGCATCCGTTTTTCCCACCAAGTCTCCATCTACAAATACTAAACTCATATGGCCTTCACTCCATAATCTTTAAGTCGTTTCACTATCTCTTCCTTATAGTTGTTCTCTTCGGATATCTTCGCCAGGCTTGCAAGATGTTTTGTCAAACCTATCTTAGGTCCCTCTGGCGTCTCGATCGGGCAGAACCGGCCAAAATGAGTGCCATGGAGATCCCTAGCCTCATAGTTCTCTCTGTTGGATGAAAGCAGTGATTCTACCTTTCTAAGATTTGATATAGTGAATGGAAAGCTCTTTCTATCAAGATGCTGTGTTATACCCACTCTACCGCCTACCCACTGTCCAGTCGCAAGGGCTGAGGTCAATCTTGACGTGAGCTGGTCTGATGTGAAAATATATTGAGGTGGCTGTATCTTATCCTTTTTCACACCCCTCTCGAAATTATACTTTGCATCGTTTATAACCTGCTTGAATACGAACCTGAATAACATATCTAGGTTATAGTTCTCCGAATGAAGTCTCTTGTTTGAGTAGTGGTCCTTGTATACCTCCTTCCCTTCTCTTTCATAGCTCAAAAGATACTTTACTACAAACTTGATATACTCCGCTTTGACATTCCTAGAGTCCTTCTTCCTTCCTATGAACGGCAATAGCAGAGAGTCTATATTCATCTCCGCTGTTTCTTTAGGGCGCATGGAATGTATAGAGTTTCCTATGCTCTCTAGCGCTTCCTTCTCCGTTCCTGGGTTGAACACCTCAAAGTTTATATCCATTATATTCTTAAAATCCTCGTCCTCTCCGGCTATATCATTCTTTATCGAGTTTTCATTTTCCAGCCCAAGCGCCTTTAGAAGTGTTACTATCGGTATTTTTTTCAGTTTGCCAAAGCTGATATATAGAAGGTTATTGTTTGATAGAAATATCACATGGGGCACTTTGACTTCCTCCGCATCTGCAAAGATTTTTGCTGAGTAAAGGATTCCCTCTCTCCCTTCTTTCGTTATTATCACATTATTTGGCACTAGATCCTCTGTGGTTAGGATTATCCTCTCCGTGCCGTTTATTATGAAGTAACCTCCTGGATCATAAGGGTCTTCTTTTGCCTTTATGAGTTCATCGTGGCTTAAGCCGTAAAGGTGGCAGAGCTTGGATTTTACAACCACCGGTAGCCTTCCTATGAAGATGTTCTCCTCCATAAGCGTATTCCCGTCGGATATGTATGAGATTGGCAAGAAGATCGGCGAATTGTATGTGAGGTCCCTTATCCTGGCTTCCATAGGCATAAGTTTTCTGACAGCGCTGTCGACTTCGGTTATCTCAGGCTTAAGCAGTTCTGCTTTACCTAGTTTTATGTAAAACTCTTTAGAGTTGGTTGGTTTTATCGCCGGCTCTATTATTGAGTTTGAGCTTATTATCTTCTGCAGTGTATTCTCTACAAAGAAATTAAACGATTCTATGTGATACTGCATCGCCTCGTGCGTTGATAAAGCTGAATCCAAAAGCTGAAGGTATCTCTCCTTTTCCATGTTCTTTTTTACTGGTCTTCTTTATCTGATTACTACCCTATAATAGATTGCTTCTCCTGCGGTTTTACTCTGCCTTCTTATCTCTAGTATATCCCCCTCATTTGCTTTCAGTGCTATCACAGCTGGATCAGTGGTTTTTATCTTTGGTAAGTTTTCTCTTGAGCATTTAAATCTTTCAAGTAATGAGTCGGCTTCGTTTGAGTCAAGTATCCTGTACCTTGGTGATAATTGATTAGCGAATATATCTATGTCCAAGCAGCCTCTTTTTAACGATAATTTATGTAGTCTTTATATAGTTATAGTATTTAAATGTTTCTTTTAAGTGAAAACCACCACAAAAACCAGCTACAGACCGCTTATTTACATTTTTGGCCTTCCATAGAATTTATATGTCGCCGGTCATCTCTCCTCCCGCAGCTGTGGGAAAGGTATGACCTCTTTTATAGACTTTGAGTTCGTAACTATCATCGCAAGTCTCTCTAGGCCCATGCCCATGCCTCCCGCCGGCGGCATACCATAGAATAGAGATTCGATGAACTCTTCATCAAATTCCTGTGTCTCCTTTATACCGCGTTTTTTCCTCTTCTCTTCGTTTTTGAACCTTTCGATCTGATCCAGCGGATCGTTTAATTCTGTGAATGCATTCGCTATTTCCATCCCGCCGATAAATAATTCGAATCTGTATACAAACCTTGGATCGTCCTCCATCTTCTTAGCAAGCGGCGACACCTCTATCGGATATTTTGTCACAAAGGTAGGCTGAATCAGCTTCGCCTGTACTTTCTCCTCAAATAATGTATTTAGTGCGTCTCCATATGATACCGTCTTCTTGTCTATGCTTTTTGCGATTTTAATCATCGTCTTCTCATCCAGGTCCCCGACCTCCTTTTTCACCGCTTCATCCATAGCTATTATATTAAATTTTTCCAAGTTTATCTCCTCTTTGTCAAAGTTCAGAATATACTTTCCATTCACCGCGTATGCGGCATTTCTTACGATCTCCTCCGTTAATTTTATCATATCGTTCAAGTCCCCATATGCCTGATAAACTTCCAGCTCTATGAACTCCGGATTATGTCTTGCGTCTATCCCCTCGTTTCTGAAGCTCTTGCTTATATCATATACTCTTTCGAATCCCCCAACTAGCAGCCTTTTTAGATGGAGCTCCGATGCTATCTTCAGATAGAAGTCCCTGTGCAGTGCATTAAAGTGCGTCTTAAACGGTGTAGCGTTTCCTCCGCCAGGTATGTACTGAAGTATTGGTACTGGCACATCTACAAATCTATTTTTGTTGAGAGTATCCCTTACCGAGCTTATAACTTTGCTGGACATGAGTATCTTATGCCTGGATTCCTGATTCATTATAAAGTCCAGGTGCCTCTTTCTATATCTCTTTTCTATGTCCTCTATTCCAAACCATCTCGATGGAAGCGGTAGGAGTGATTTGCTTAGTATCTCTATATCTCTTACAGCTATGGATTTCTCCCCTGTCTTCGTCTTTATGGTTTTCCCACTCACTCCGATTATATCGCCTACATCAAGCAGATGTAGGATCTTTTCGCTCGTCTCATCTAAATCATCCTCATTTATGAACAGCTGTATCTGACTGTCCTGGTCCGATAGATCCATGAATTCTAATCTGCCATGGTTCCTCCGCCCGATTATCCTTCCTGCGATGGCCACATCTTTTCCGAGCATCGAATCAAAATTCTCTAGTATCTCCTCTATGGAATTAGTTCTCTCAAATTTATGCCCGTATGGGTCTACGCCTAATCTTTTAATCTCCTCCAAATGTTTCGCTTTACTTTCATCTGGTTTTATGTCAATTTTAAATGCCATACGCAAACGATGTATATGCTACCGCAGAGAGTATCACGCTGAAAATAGTCGAGTATATGAACATAGCCCTCCTAAACGGTTTATTCTTAGACAGTAAGCCTATTATTCCCTTCTCCAATACAGCGGCTATAAGTTCCAGGCCCAGCAGTAGTGCTGCATAGGCCGCAGTTATATGGTGGCTGGTGAGCAGCAGTCCGACGGTCAGGGATGCAGCTATAACATTTGCGAAACTAGCTATGAATATCGTCACCGGCAACAGCTGTGGTATCGTTTTGATAGCTATATCTGCAGCCATCATAACAACAAAAAGTATGAGTGCAAATTCAAATATCGGCAGTAAAGGCAATGGGTTCCTCTTTATCTTTATTTCCTCACTGACGTTCTTTTTGTACTTAATAAGCGGAAACATCATCAAGATGAAAAACGTTATGGTAACCGGCAAAAAGTAGACCAAAGTTGTTACAGAATATGTAACTAAAAAGAACACGAATATTATCTGCGTGATTATCATCATGAAATTTGAGGAGAATAAGCCATTTAGTATCAGGGCTTTGGTCTTCTGTTTCAGCTGGTTAGATAATCTCAATATTATCAGTATTATCGTGGTACCACTGACTATTCCGCCCACTAAGGAGGACAAGAAAAAGCCGGATCTTATCAGCTTTGAAGCGAAGTACTGGATGAAAAATATCACAGCGACTATCACAACTATCTCCCAAAATTGGAACGGGTTGAATATATCATAAGGCCCTATAGGGTAGTTCGGCAGTATAGGCAGCACCACCAAGGCTATTATGAGCAAGTTTAAAGTCGCTATCAGCTCAGTTCTTGTTATGTTTGCTACGAATTCTTCCATCTCTATCTTGTAGAAGCTGAGCGCGGCTACCAAGACGGTGACGATTATCGCGTATAGATATATACCCATCGCAGTGAGCACCCCTATGATGAACAGTATTAAGGTGCTTACGAATGTCGTTGCTGTCGGCGATTTGAAGATATTCGTCTTCTCTACATACATCAGACTTGCTATCACAGAGATAACACCGAAGCCGGTGATCAGGATCAATAGATTATTGAGGGTTATAAAGAGGAAACCGAAAAGATATCCAAGCAGGGCTACGAATATGCTTGTCCTTAAACCCAGGAATATTCTTACCCCCTTGCTTTTTCTATATTCATTTTCCAGCCCGACGATAGATCCAAGAGCCAGAGCCAGAAAAAGGTACAGTATGTCCTGATTGAATAGCGATGTTAGCATACATATAAGGAAATCGCTCACAATTTATATCTTTACACACCTCTGTTTTGCCTTATTTTAGAGGTTTCTTCATCAGTTAGGCTATATGCGCAGATATTCTCTTAGCCTTCGGTGGGGATTGAACCCACGACTTCCTGATTACAAGTCAGGCGCTCTAACCACTGAGCTACGAAGGCATAGGTATCTTATATGCCCCTTTTAAATAAAATCCTTTGCTATATTATTTTATATGGCATTCAAATTGAAAATTTTGCAGAATACATACATAGATATCCATGCCCATATAAGTGACAGGGCTTTTGACCGCACCAGGGAGGAGCTTATCAAGAAATTGACCGGCTTCATCGTTCTCAATTCTGGGGAGAATAAAGATGATAATGAGAGGATACTCGAGGAGTATAGCCTTTATCCAAATCTGCTTCCATGCGTGGGGCTACATCCAAATGAGGTCGTAAGATATGAACAAGGGCAATTATTGGAGAACATGGCCTACATTCAGGACAATATAGATGAGTATTTTGCCGTCTCGGAGATAGGCTTGGATTACCAGGGAAAGACCGATCGTGAGATAAATCTGGAAAAAGATGTGTTGGGGAGGATACTTGATATTGCAGAGAGGCATGGAAAGGTCTGCATATTACACAGCAGAAAATCCATTGAAGAGCTGATAGATCTATTGAGATCCTATAAGGTAAAGGCGATCATACATAACTTTGAGGGCAACTTGTCGCATCTGTCTAAGGCGATCGAAATAAACGCTTTCATAAGCATATCTACCTCATTCTTGAGATTTAAGAGGGACAATATAATAAAGAATGTCCCCTCATCCAGCCTATTCTTTGAAACAGATTCCCCGGCTTTAAGCCCGGATACTGGAATAAACACGCCGTTGAATATAATCAGTATAATACAGTACGCTGCGAATCTGAGGAAAACCTCAGTTGAGGGGCTTCTTGAATCTACCAATTCTAATTTCATCAGGTTATTCGGCGCCGGAATCTGACCGAGTTACAAGCTATTTCAATTTATATTCCCTTTTATTTTGATGCGGATTAGATAAATCTATGGAAAAGATAGTCTTGCTTGGAACCGGATCAGCCTTCCCGACTAAGAGCAGGAATCACCCGTCGGTGTATTTGAATCTTTCGGGCAAGAGGGTACTTCTAGACTGCGGTGAGGGCACGCAGAGGCAGATAAGATCTGCTGGACTGAGTCCCTCCATAGACTATATATTATTGACACATTGGCATGGAGATCATTCCCTCGGTGTCGGCGGGATAATACAGAGCCTAAATATGCTTGGATCTAGCAAGCCGCTGTATATCTTCGGTCCAAAGGGCACAGATAGGAGCGTAAAGGACATCATGGACACATATAAATTCTACAGTAGAATCGATGTTGTACCAAAGGTCATAAATCAGAGCAGGGAGAGGAAGGTTTTAAGCATCTGCGATTATGACATATACGCGATAAATGTCAAGCATTCTGTTCCATGCGTGGGCTATAAAGTAAAGGAGAGAGACACGCTGAACATAGATAAAGATTTCTTAAAAGCCAACGGCATAAAGTCTTCCCCAGAGCTAAAGGAGCTCAAAAAAGGCAGGGATATAGTTTACAACGGTAAGAAAATAAAGGCCAGCGAAGCAACGTATCTAAAGAGAGGTAAAACACTCGTTTATCTGACAGATCTGATGTATGAGGACAAGCTGGCTAGATTTGCGAATGGAGCCGACGTGCTTATAACTGAATGCACTCTGTCGTCAAAGGAGAAGGAGAAGGCTAAGAGATACTTCCATTTTACCTCGGAAGACGCGGTAAGATTGGCTTTAAAAGCCAAAGTAAAGAAGTTAGTGCTCATACACCAAAGCCAAAGGTACGAGGATACGGATACTCTGGTGGAGGAGGTGAATGGGCTATGTGCGAAATATAGGTGCAAGTTCAGCGTGACTTTTGGTAAAGATCTGGAAGAGATCCGCATTGGAGAATAGCATTATGGACTTCATAGATATAGTACTAAGCTATGATGAAAGCCTGGTAAGCAGACTTGATAAGCTAGGCTTTAAGAAGGTGTTCCTTATGAAGGGCGGGGTTATATCTAACCCAAGAGATAGCAAGAGCCTTGATATGCGGGTATACTCCGGAGCTAATTACAGCACCATCATAAGGAAAGGAAGCGCCAAAGCAATATATGGCATAGCCTTGAATAAAGTCGCTCTCGATGCAGGTTTATGCAAGAAGCTTAAGGAGAATGAAATGTTCGTTATATTCGATTTTAGGGCTTTGATAGAGGCGAAGAATTACTTTGATGTGTATAAGCTATACCTCAGAGACGCCAGCATGTGCAATGAACACGGCGTGGATGCATTGTTTGTATCTGCAGCTGAGAAACCGAGTCAAATAAAGTCACCGATGCAGTTGGTTTCATTCGCCAATGAATTCGGATACAACTACTCAAATTTTAGGAGGTCGTCAAAAAGATTTATAAGCAGACTTTGAATTGGAGTATATTAGATTGGTTATGGTGCAGATAAAGATTTTTTTACTGTTTTCAGTTCTAGCCATCCTGCTGGTATTTTTAGGCGGGCTCATCGGATATGTGTTTGGAGATATACTGCTCTTTACGACGATATTTCTGATACTAGCCATAGGCCTGAACTTATACTCCTATTTCTATAGCGATAAGCTGGCCTTGAGGATGACTAAATCGAAGCTGGTCACAGAGAGCGAAGAGCCGAGGCTTTATAGGATAGTAAAAAAAGTTGTAAGCACAGTTAATATAAGCATGCCGAAAGTCGGCGTGATGGAGACGCAGATTCCGAACGCGTTTGCAACTGGCAGGGATGAGAAGCATTCGGTCGTAGTAGTGACTAGAGGGATACTGAATATGCTGGATGATGATGAGTTAGAATCCGTTATCGGCCATGAGGTGGGGCACATTACGAATAGAGATATACTTATATCCACCATCGCAGCTACGATTGCAACGATGATATCCTACATAGGAAATTTAGTCCTTTTCTCCGAATTGTTCGGCGGAGAACAGAGGAACAATAATGCAGGTATACTACTGCTGGTGGCGGCGATCCTTATCCCAATAGGCGCTGTATTCGTTCAACTTGGAATATCACGGTCTAGGGAGAGCAATGCGGACATAACAAGTGTTAGGACGGTCAGGAAGCCGGATGCGATGATATCTGCGTTAAGAAAAATAAGCTCAGTAAAGGCGCCGCCCGCATTTGGCATGGGCTCCAGGCGCAGAGGCGAGAATATAGGGGCATTCTCATCTTTATTCATAGTCAACAATTTCAGCGCGCACAGTTTGATGAACCTGCTGTCTACCCATCCTACGCTGGAGAAGCGCATAGCTGACATATCAAAGGAGAGAGAGAAATTAGGTATTTGACCTTATGTCGTCCCCAAAAGGGTGCATCCTTTGCTAACTATTATAGTATTTTTAGCCGTACAGGTAGACACTAAGGACGCGTTTGATACAGCGCAGCCGTATCCGTATGCTATGTCATTAGACAGGCACGAATTAGCGACGCTTCCCACAGCTCTGGTAACATTTTGGCACTGCAACTCACATATACCCTCAGCTATCTCCTTATGCTGTATGGATGGATCGGAGTAGAATACGATTACGGCTGCGACTAATACGAACAGGATGGTTATAATTATTATCTCAGATTTATTCATAGATGTTAGCCTATGTAATGTTTTATCTCACTTTTGTCTGACCAGATTGCAATCAGTTTCTCCCTCTGTTTTGGATCTAGCTCATCCAGCGATATAAAGTCATCATAGTCATCGTCATAATCTACATAATCTATCTTCATAGCGCGTTCCTTCAGCTGTCCAAAATATATACTTTAATTATACAGCCAAATTATTTAAATCTGACACACTATATGTTTTTATATCAGGGAGTCAAATAGATATTTATGCCTTACAGAAGGGTCAGCGTTATAATTCTAAGGGAAGATCAGGTCCTTCTAGTGAAACTTAAGGACATTGACAGGGCTTTACCAAGATCCACCTGGGTGTTTCCATTTCTTGACTTAGGCGAAGGGGATAGCCCGCGCAAATTGATGGGAGACCTTCTTACGAGTTTGAATATCTCCTTTGAAATAGAAGATAAAGTGTTCAAGTATGTCCCTAGCGAGAACCCTAAGTTGAATTACATCGTCTACGTCGTTTCGTATAAGAACGGCGAACCTGATGTCTCTAGGTACTTCCAAACGTATAAATGGGTGAATATAAAGGATATAACCGCCTATTCTACATCGTTTATGGATGCAAATGTGGTCTCTTACCTGAACAGCATAGCCGATAAAGGCTCTGAATCAAGGATCAATAAGACTTGGTGAAATTGACATCTTTAAGCATGACCGACGGCGCATGGGTTGGTATCTCAACTTCCCATGATTTCACATATCTTCCGTCATTGCCTAAGTAGATTATATTCTTAAGCTGATTCAAAATGTTGTCGCTTATCCTAAGGTTCTTTATAGTGCCTTTGACCGTCCCTCTTTCAACTAGCAGTACAGCGTCCTTCGGCATCGTAGAGTAATCACCTTTAAGCACGTTGTTGAACCTTGTGTACCACAGGTTGTTTACAACGATGCATCTGTCGGATTTGTTTAGCAGGTCATAATATGATAGATCGCCGTTGTCGACGAATATGTTCCTTGGCTGTCCGCTCACTATGCCTGCGTTCCCATGGTTTTTGGCTTTCATTATATCCGCCGTAGTGTTATTGTGCAGAAGCTCTAGAAGCATGCCGTCTTTGACAATGTAAAAGTTAGATGACTTCGTATTCTCATCATCAAAAGGGGAGAACTCCGGGCCGTCGAATCTATCCTGTACAGAAACGTCTTTCGAAGCGATTTCTGTGTTCAGTTTATCAACTAGAAAGCTTTCATGGTTGAGTATGTCAAAGGCTGAAGCAGCTTGCGCAAGCATCGAGAATAACACTGAGCTTGCCATCGGAAGCAGGACTACGTCCAGTTTCCCTTGGAAATCGACCCAGTTAGGCTTTATATCGGCGAACTTTTCAATCTCATCCACCGCTTCCTTCGCCTGTATCTTCTCATTATTTTCATACACTCTGCTATATGCACCGACGTAGCTTTTTCTACCGTTCAAATTTAACTCAGTATTTCCATTCTGTATCCTTATATCCTTCCCAAAAGAATCGGTTACTTCAACCTTTTCCTTGTATCTTTTTATCGTACCGTTAAGTGTTATACCTCTACTCGAGGATTCCTCCATGAGATCATCCACTATATCCTTCTGCTTTATATCCCGCCGTTTAAGCTCATATTTAAACCTTCCCGGGGTTATCCCCTTGAACTGCATTTCTCCTATGTTTTTAAGCAGGTCAGCAGCTCTTTTTGCTACCTTGTCCTCATCCTCATCCATCTTAGCGTATATGTTCGCTCTTCTC
>JAPDMB010000005.1 GCA_025920305.1 Candidatus Parvarchaeota archaeon
GCCCTCAGAATGCACGGATATCTTCCCGCTTATCATCGTCCCCACAGCTATCGACATCCCCTTCGATTCGAAGGCATGGTCCACTGCAAGCTTGAGGGATTTCTTCGGTTTCGTGCTGTCATAAGGTATCTCAGCTATCTTGGCGCGTACGTTGGCTATCTTCTGGTCGTCATTTATGTTGACATCCATTATCTCCATGTCCTTAAGGGAGGTGTTGCTTATCGTCTCTCTTATGTTCTCCTTCAGCTGTTCTATCTCTTCAGGTGTGGAGAGGTCGCTTTTTGTGATGCATATCAGCCCCCTGGTCACGCCCAGATTATCCATCAATATTATCTGTTCGCCTACCTGGAAGTTTATCTTCGTCTCAGGCGATATGCAGAGGACGCAGGCATCGGATATGCTTATCACAGATGCGACTGTGGACGGGGCGTCCGTGTCGCCAGGCGTGTCTATGAGCGTCACGTTCTTGCCGGAGTATTTGAAGAAGTAGAAGGCCACATCCTCCTCCACGCCTTTTCTCTGCTGAAGTCTGTTAACCAGGGAGGTCTTTCCAGATTTGTACGGGCCTATCACGCCTACGACTATTGAATTCATAGACATTTTATGTTACAATTTCTTTTATAAATAACTTTTTATAGCATCAACGCAAACTACTTAGACTATGGAAAAAGCGAATCCAGTCGCAGATAACAGGCTGTTCAGAGACATTTACGTATGCAGGAACTGCAAGGCGAAGATGAGGGTCTCTAATCAGAAGCTTATAAGGGAGGGCAAAGTGAAATGCCGCAGATGCGGGAGCACAGTTTTGAGGCCTAAGCACAAAGAGATAAGGAAGCTGAAGGCTTGAATAGTCCATGTTTATGTCCCTTCTCTCATTTGTATACAGCAATGAAAACAACATAGCGGCGCTAGTGCTTATCCTGATAATAATAGCCTTCGTAGTCATCTATAGGAGGAAGTTCTCGGTCGAAGGGAAGGTCCTATTCATATACAGGTCGAAGCTGGGGCTGAAGCTGATGAAGAGGCTGTCGAAGTACAAGAGGGCGATCAACGTCTACAGCACAGTTGGCGTTGTAGCCGCATTCGCGGCGATAGCCTACATGCTCTACCTGCTGATCCCGTACATATCGCTGATGTTCAATCATCCCACTACGACTTTGGCTGCATTCTATCCAGTTCTCCCGGTGGAAGGCATACCAGGGGTGCTGGGAGTCCCGGTGCTTTACTGGCTGATAGCCATCATCGTATTGGTGGCGGTCCATGAAGCTTCCCACGGCTTCGTAGCATTGTCGAAGAAGATCAGGTTGAAATCGTCAGGCTTCGGTTTCTTTCTGGCTTTCCTGCCGCTGGCGTTCGTGGAGCCGGACGAGAAGCAGTTTGAGAGGGCCTCCAGGCTTAACAAGCTGAGGGTGCTGTCGGCAGGCTCGTTCACGAACATAATCTTCGGCTTGGTGGCATTTGGTCTCTATATCCTCCTCTCCGACTTCATCGTGTCTGCAGGACTGGTGACCTTTGCCCCGCTGATCCTTCATATAGGCGCGGCTGTCGCTGGACCAGCGTATTCCATGCATCTGCCACAGAATCTATCAGTGGTGAAGATAAACGGTCAGTTTTTCTACTCTGCCGCCCAGGCTATAAGTTTGATGAGGGACGTGCAGCCAGGACAGTATGTCAATCTCACGAACGCGAGCGGATCGGTTTACAGTATAATGTCAGTTTTTTCAACAGGAATAAACTCATCTACGCACAGTTACATAGGCAACTTCACAGGGGTCTACCTTACAGCTTCGAAGGAGCAGCCCCTCCTGCTTAATCCCATATCCTCCACTGCCTTCCCTACGAGCGCATTCAGCTCTCAGATCCTCTACTGGCTTGACGGCCTTCTCCTTTGGTTCTTCCTAATAGGCCTTGGATTGGGCCTAGCCAATCTGCTGCCTATCTTCTATATAACGGACGGATGCAAGATAGTGAATGTGGCGCTTAGTTATGTCGTTAAGGACAAAAAGAGGCTCATGGCCATCACAAACTACATAATAATAGCCTTCTCAATCTTCGTCCTCTTCCTCACGCCTCTAGGCTCATATATTTTCTCACTGATCAAGTGATGAGCTTTTCAATGCGAGGTTTCCAGTTCATAATGACGGTGCAAAGTGGAATATTGTTAAGGCACATGAGCTAAAAGTATTTGAATATGGCTAACATAGGAGGTATGATGAAGGAAGAGATGCCGCTTTAGATTCTAATGATTTGGATTTTTGGGCTAAAAGTCCAGCAGAAAATGATGGATTTCCGGAGGCGGCAAAACATTTAAAATACCGCGATGTTTGATGATAGGAAATAAGATAATATGGCGAAGAAAACGAAGAGAAGAAGAGCGAAGGGCATGGGAAAGAAAGGACAGATAAAGAGGACCGCAGGGAGGAAGAGCGCAGGAGCAAGGGCTAAAGCAAGGCGGAGAGCAGCCCCTCCTAAGACGATAACGGTCGCAAGCGTGAACCAGAACAGAAGGACCATCGATCTAAAGGGGCTTCTACTGCTTGAGGAAGCGGAGAAGTACGTCTACGAAGTGGGCGGAGAGAGCGGTCTGAAGATCTTCAAGTATCTCGTAGAGAAGGGTGTGGTAGAGGAGAGCCATATGGCCAGGGAGCTCGGCGTGGAAAAGCTAAACACCATAAGGAAAGAGCTGTACAAGCTTTTCAGCAGGGGTCTGGTAGCGTATGTGAGGAAGAAGAGAGGAAAGAAGGCATGGTATACTTACTACTGGTTTGCGAATCCGGACATACTGATCGCGGCTTTGAAGCAGGAGTATCAGGATGAGATAGAGCAGATAAAGAAGGCGATAGATCTGAACAAGGTGGAGGAGTATTATATCTGCCCGGTATGCAACAGGGTCTACGATGCTAAAACGGCGCTGGAGAACGATTTCAAATGCTCGAACTGCGGGAACATACTTACGCATATAGACACGGAGAAGGTGCTGGAGAGCAAGCAGGAGCGAATAAGAGAGCTGGAGAAGAAGATAGCTTATTTGAATACGTTCATAAAGAAGAAGTAGAAGATTGAGAAGTATACTGTAAGTAAGTAGTAAAAACCTTAGAAATAAACCTATTAAAAGGATAAATACCAAATCATTTGACATGAAGAAGCTTAAGATAGCTTTCTACACAGACGACTATCCACCCATAACTGCCGGTACGACAAGCTATGTGATGGACATGCGTAGAGAGCTTGAGCGGAGAGGACATGAGGTCTTCATAATAACCGCAGGGGATAGAAAGACTGAGGAATTCGCGAAGAATGACCCCCACGTCATAGTCCTAAAAGGACCTAAATTCATAGATCGGAAACACGTCGTCGCTTTGGATGTGGTCTCCCTCATGAAGGCTCTGAACGGCAGGCGGTTTGATGTCGTTCACTCGCATTCCCCTTTTTTGATGGGTTTCCTGGCCTTCCTGACCTCGAAGATCACCGGTTCTAAATTTGTAAGCACCTTCCATACCTACATGTTCCACAGAAGGGCATTATCCAAGTACGTAGGCTACGTTTTGCCCTTCCTTTCATCGAATAGGGTATTTCTTAAGATTTCAAAGGCTTTCATGGTGGGCTATCTCAGAGCGTATTACTTCCTTAGCGATAAGGTCATCGCGCCGTCGAGGTTCACAAGAAGGCTTCTTAAGAGGAACGGCATAGGGAACACGCAGGTCGTCAAGACAGGGATAAGGGTTAAAGGCAGCCTGAATCTGAGCAAGGCTCAGGCGAGGGCCCATATCGGGCTTGCGAAGACGGACAGGATCCTGCTGTTCCTAGGCAGGATCGATGAGGAGAAAAACATCGATTTCCTGCTAAATTCAGCGAAACGCCTCGGGGAGAACGGGTTCAAGATAATAATAGCAGGGAGCGGGCATAAGCTGAAAGACTACAGGAAGATGAGCGAAAGCATGGGCCTGGCAAACGTCTATTTCCCCGGCTTCATAAAGGAGAAGGATAAGAAATACTACTACCGGGCCGCAGACGTATTCTGCAACCCATCGACATTCGACACGACAAGTATAAGCACCTTGGAGGCTATGAGTTTCAACGTGCCGATACTCGCCCCGAAGACAGGAGCCCAGGCAGAATTCGTCAAAGCAGGCCCAAGCGGCGAGACGTTCGAGACAAGCGACGTATCTGATTTCGTAAGCAAGGCTGTGAAGGTCGTTGAGAATAGGAGAGCCTACAGGCCCAGAGAGGTTGCGAAGATGTACAGCCTAAGCAGATCCGCGGACGAGCTTCTGTCCCTGTATAAAAGCTTATTATTGAAGAAGGCCCATAGTTTTGGTCTATGGGGGGCAACAAGGTAGAGGAAGCGATACATTCAATCTCCAGATGCATAGGCAGGTTCGGATTCTACGCCAGCTCTGACCGCTATAAGTACGAGTACTGGACGAGGGATCTTTTCTACAGCCTGGAGCCGCTCATAAGGCTCGGCCTGGGCGATAAGGTAAAGCAGCATCTTTCAATCATATGGAAAGACCAGAGGAAGGATGGAATGCTGCCAAGATATTTCCTGGATCACCGCTATAAGTGGGTTCCTAGAAAGTTCTATCTTGAGCTGAGAGGCAGAAAATTTCTAAGGACAATAAAAGCCAGGAACACCATAGAGACGCGCTACAGGCACTGGACGGTCGATTCGAGTATGCTGGCGGTGCTTGCGACGTATAAGTTCAGCAGGATGACAGGGGATGAGGAGTTCTTGAGAAAACTCAGGAAAAACATAAGCCTTGCAGTCAAGAGCATAGAGTCGCTGCGTGTAGATGGCTTCGTCAGAGGAGGCGACTGGAGGGACAGCCTGCCGGAATTAGAGTTCAAATTTCTGCTCTCTAACAACGTCATGTTATACAGCGTCTACAAAGCTGTCGGGAAGGACAGCGAAGCGGATGAGCTTAAAAGGGCAATCAACAGGCGCTTCTGGAACGGGGTACACTACGCTGATTTCATAGGCAGTAAGAACACGGACCCTTTGGGGCTGTCATTTGCCGTGCTGTCCGGGCTGATCCCGAGGAGCAGGTATAGACTTGTGTCGAAGCAGCTTCTCTCTTCTTCATCCAGGCACGGCATACTTTCGAACGTAGATTCAGACTCGATCTGGGACATGAGGACGGTGAATTTAACCAGCTGCAATCATATCTACTCAGTCTGGCCATTCGTCTCTTATTATGCGGTATTGGCTCTGAATAAGATGGGCAAAGTCAAGGAAGCAAGGAGCGAGGCGGAGAAACTTGAAAGTCTGCCAGGGTTCTATGAATGGTATGATCCAGACACAGGGAGGCATCACGGCAGCAGGGACCAGCTTTGGAATGCAGCGATGTACGTAGAGGAAAAGATACAGAGTAGATTAAGATAATTCTGAAAGATGGGCATGGGGAGATTTGCACTCCCATGGTGCGGGCTTCAACCGCATGCTCTCCGAGGTTAAGCTACACGCCCTTACCAGTTATATTAATGCATATGATTATAAATGTATTCCGCCCGCTTCCATCTTGCATATAAACCGGCTTTTCCAGCCCAAAGTCATAACCTATAAATATAAAATTCTCCTTATCAAGTAGATGAAGAGGCACAATTACGAGAAGATGGTGGAAAGAGGGGCGATAGGCTTCGCCTTCTTTCTCGGTTTCGTATCGTTGTTCTACAGCTGGATAGACAGCGTGGCCGGTATAAACGTGAATCCGTATATCCTGACGGCGATAGGCATAGTCATAGCCGGCTTCATCGTCTATCTGATGTACAGGTTTGACAGGGAATGAAAGATGATAAGATACAAGAAAAGATATATACTGGCGAAGATTCCCGCCTTGGACAGCGTGGAGAGATTAAGGGAGCTCGTCTACTCGACCGTAAACAGATTCGAGCCTACATTGGGCATAAGGTCGAATCTGAAGGTCATAGACGACGTGTATTTAAGGGACGATGATGGATTATTAGGTGTTATAAGGGTCAACAATAGATATAAATACCAAGTTATATTTACTTTATCATTAATGGAAAGAGTATTTCCATTCAACCTTATAACACTGAGCAACAGTGGAAGTCTGAAGAAACTAAAGGGGAGGTTAAAGGAGTATGGAACAATTGCAAAGTGACATGATGGGTTATGACAGGGCTATAACTCTCTTCAGCCCCGACGGCAGGCTGCTGCAGGTAGAGTATGCAAGGAAGACTGTCTCACAGGGTTCAGCGGCGATAGGCCTGGTAGGGAAGAATTGTGTCGTGCTGGCTGCGGACAAGAGACTCCCGGAGACGGAGAAGCTGATCGTTTCGGAGAGCGTGGAGAAGATATTCAAGATCAACAACTACATAGCTGCAGCTATGTCTGGGATGATAGCTGACGGGAGAGTGCTGATAGAGAAATCGCAGCTCGAAGCGCAGCAGCATATGATAACCTACAACGAGCCCGCGGATATCCTCCTTCTGTTAAAGTCCATAAGTACGGAGATGCAGGCCTTCACGCAGTACGGCGGAGCTAGGCCGTACGGAGTCAGTATACTCTACGGCGGGTTCAAGGCGGACAAACCAGTGCTTTACATGCTGGAGCCGAGCGGGATATTCTTCCAGTATAATGCGGTCGCTATAGGGGAGAACTCAAACGACATAAACAAGCACCTGGAGGGGAATTACCAGCCGAATTCGGACAAGGATACGCTGATAAAACTTGCCATAAAGGCGTTCAAATCCAGCGGGATAAAGCTCAGTCCAAACAGGTTTGACATCGTCGTGGTCGACAAGAACGGCTTCAGCAGGATGAGCCTGAAGGAGATAGAGTCATACTTATAGGGCAAGATGCAATAGATTTTATGGCGGAAGACAAGGTCATAGCTAGGCTACAGATAAAGGACAAGAGATTTGAGATCTGGGTGGACTGCAACAAAGCCATGGACATCAAGAACGGCAGATCGAATGACATAGAAGGAGCTCTGCTGGTCGACAGGATCTTCAAAGATGCGAAGAAAGGGGAGGTCGCAGGCAACCTGAAAGACTACCTGAAGACCGATGACGTGTATCAAGCCGCCTTAAAGATAATAAAGGAGGGGGATGTGCAGGTAAGCGCTGCATACAGGGAGAAAGAGATGAACGCGCTGAAGAACAGGATCATAGATGGGGTGTCATCGATGGTGATAGACACGACTAATAATCTGCCGATACCAAGGAAGAGGATAGAGCTGGCTTTGGAGAAAGTGCATTACAACTTCGATATTAAGAAACCTGAGAGGGCGCAGATGGAGGAGCTGATTGACAAGTTGAAGACGGTGCTGCCTTTAAAAGTGGGGGAATTCTCATACATAGCCGAAGCTGAGCCACAGTACACCAATGCGGTGCTGGGCGCGGTGAAAAGATTCGGGAAGATGAAGAGCAGTGATCTCGGCGGGGAGAGGATAAGAGTCGAGTTTTCAGTCAGCCCGAAGGACAGGGATGCGCTGATCAGTAAACTGAATGAGTTGACGCACGGGACTATAAGCCTTGTGTCGACGAAGGAGTGAATATGTTGTTTGTGAAAAACTATGATGTTGTTACACCAGGGGAGATGCTGGCCGATGAGGGCATAGGCGGCAACGGCACTTATTCGGAGGGCAAGAAGGTCTTCTCTAAGTTCCTTGGGACGGTAATACTCAGCAATGGACAGATAAATGTGAACCAGCTGAACGGCGCCTACATGCCAAAGGAAGGGGATGAAATCATAGGCAGGATAGCAGCGGTGGAAGACACGTACTGGGTGGTCGATCTTGGCAACTCTTACTACTGCAGACTGGATGCGAGGGAGGCGAACACAGGCTATAGGGTAGAGGATCTCTCGGAGTTGATGAATGTCGGTGATGTGGTATATGCGAAAATACTGAGAGTAGGGAGGGATATGTCATCCAGCTTGGGTTTAAGGGGCGGCAGATTCGGAAAGCTTCCCGCGAATATGCTTATAAAGTTCAACCCAATGAAGATTTCGAGGATAATAGGCAAGGATGGATCGATGATAAACATGATAAGGGAACGCTCGAAATGCGACATAATACTCGGGAAGAATGGGGTTGCATGGGTCAATGGAGATAAACTTGGGAAGGAGGCGGTGCTGTCCGCGATAAACATGATAGACACGGATGCGTATATGGGCGATATCTTCGAGAGAGTCAGGGAGACCCTGGAGAAATTCAGCATAAATAAGGATGAGGCAAGATAAGGAGGATTCATGTACGAGGAAAGATTTGACGGGAGGAAATTTGATGAGCTCAGACCAATTGAGCTGGAGACGGGCATAATCCCGAATGCGAATGGAAGTGCAAGGTTCAAGATAGGCGGGACTGAGGCGATAGCGGCAGTTTACGGGCCGGCCGAGGTAAAGCCGAAGCACCTTGAGAGATCAGACAGGGGAATCATCGTATGCAAATATGATATGATGCCTTTCTCCGTGCCGGACAGGGCTAAGCCTGGCGTAGATAGGAGGGATATGGAGATCTCCCTGGTCATATCGAACGCATTGAGCAGGGCTATAATGCTGGACGAGTTCCCAAAGTCCATGATAAGTGTTTATGTGTACATAACACAGGCCGACGCGGGCACAAGGTGCGCAAGCCTTACAGCCGCATCTATGGCATGCGCAGACGCAGGCCTGCCGATGAGGGACCTGATCGCGGCCGTTGCCGTAGGGAAGATAGGCGACTCGATAGTGGCGGATCTGAGCAAAGCCGAGGAGGATTATGAAGGCGGAGCTACAGATATACCCATAGCCTTCCTGCCTTCGAAGGACGAGATAGTCCTTCTGCAGCTTGACGGGGAGGTCAGCAAAGAGGAGCTTAAGAAGGCGATAGAGCTGGGCAGGAAAGAAGCAGAAAAAATATATGAGCTTGAGAAGGCTGCTCTTAAGAGGAGGTTCATGTATGAAAGTAAAGGTTAGGGGGATATACTCTACAGCTATAACGAAATTGCTGGTCGACGAAGGCGTGGAGATAACTCAGGCCAACGATGCGATAAAGGAGCTGTTTAAGGCGGATAGCGAGGAGCGTCCTTCGGTTATAATTGAGGACATCGAGACGAAGGCCGGCGTATACGTCTACGGAAGCGACAGCGATAAGGTGATTCCAATTCTCAGGAAGGTGTGCAAGTCGAGCGTATTCTACGAGGAGGACATAGGGAAGATATACTGCGGTATAATAGAAAGCACGGACCAGGCGTCTAAATCAATAGTGGTATCGCTGGGCGACGGAGAGCAGGGCGTCTTGGACCTTAAGAATTACTGGGGTTATGTCAAGCCGGGTTCGAAGATACTTGTGCAGTCAAAAGGCAGTTATGACGGCAAGGCCATGCTGTCTACTCAGATAAGGCTGTTTGGAGAGGACCTTATAATAATAAAGAACGGCTTCACGAAGATGAGCAGAGGGATACACTCAAAGGAGGGGAAGGATAAGCTTTATGATATAGCCAAAAATCTCGATCTGAAGGACTGGGGCATCCTTTGGACTCAGAGCGCAGAGGACAAAGACGAGAAAGTCTTGAAGGAGGAACTGGCGAGCCTCATAGAGCAGGAGAAGGAAGTATCCAGGAAGTTTGAGGAAGCGGACAAACCGGGGCTGCTTTACAGCGGCGTCAAAAAATACTTCGTCCTTATAAGCAAGGAAGACAAGTATGAGCTGGATAAGATCAGGGGCAAAGCCATGCCTACGATAACCGGGCACCATTCGCTTAAATCCGCAGGATACACGATCCTGACCGATTTTGCAGAGGAGATGCTTGGGAAGATCGATGAGAAGCAGGTGGCCGATGGCATCAGAAAGACGCTTGACAGGTACGGCCCGGTGGACAGTAAGCTGTATAAGATAATCATAACCAGGCCGAATGGCACATCCTACAGGGTAGAGGGCATTGCGACGGATATACACAGAGAGGAGGAGGTGAAGAGGATGAAGGTGCTCATCAAAGGCAACTGGGGGAGCAGAGAGTATGAGATAGATTCAACCACCGGTATCCTGACCGTAAGAAGCCAGGAGAGCGAGGAGAGAGTGCTATCCCTAGGGATAGAGATATTCCCGAAGTTCGCGAAGCTGGTGGACGTGAACGTGCACGTAAAGATGAAGGGGCAGACATTGGAGTCATCGGGCAGCGAGGCCATAAGCAAGATGCTGAAGAAAGGGGAGATAACCCAGGAGTTCTCCAAGGTGCTTGAGGAGAAGCTCTCCGAGATGGAGAAGATATGAGCATTGAAAATTATTCGTATCTGAAGGAGCTGGCAATGGGGGGACTGAGACTGGATCAGAGAGGCCCATTCCAAAGGAGGAAGATTACGCTTAGGACCAAAGTTTCAAACCATGCGGACGGATCCGCCTACGTGGAGCTTGGGGAGACGAAGGTAATAGCCGGTGTGAAGGTCCTGCCCGGTGAGCCCTACCCGGACCGGCCGGATGAAGGCTCGTTGAATGTGAATTTTGAGGCTTCTGAATTAAGCAGCAACTACCCAGCTGACAGGATCATATACTCCGTGGAAGTCGGAAGGGTGACCGACAGAGCCATAAGGGAATCGAAGTTCATAGACATGAAAAAACTATGCATAACTCCAGGATCGAAGGTGCTGTTCGTCTTCATAGATATATATGCAATAAACAACGGCGGAAACCTGCTTGACGCCGCAAATATTGCGGCTTTGGCCGCGATTCTAGATGCGAATTACAAGGTCGAAGGGAAGGAAGAAACCTTTAAGCTACCGTTTAATCTTGATAACATGCCTATAAGCAGCACATTCGTCAAGATAGGGGACGCCATATTTCTGGATGCGAATTCCCTGGAGGAGAACATATCTGATGCTAGGCTCAGCATAGGCGTAAGCAGGGGCATAAATTCGATGCAGAAGGGAGGGACAGGATACTTCAAGGAGGAAGAGATAGAGAGATGCGTTGATGAGGCCTTCAGATATAAGGAGGAGATCAAAGATATGCTGATTGGAAAGACAGAGAGATAGATATGGAGAAGTACACTAAATTCGAAAAGACAAGGATAATCGGTGCAAGAGCTCTTCAGCTCTCGTTCGGTGCGCCGGCTTTAGTGAAGGTCAACAAGTCCACAGATACCTATCTGCAGATAGCGATCAGAGAGTTCGATAAGGGCGTTCTGCCGATAACCGTGAAGAGAGATGATCAGTAATAAAGGTTCCACTTAGGGCCGGTATAATCTATCCTATAAGATGCATTATCCGATAAAGAGCTTATCGCATCGAATAGGAGGTATCTGATGTATTTCAACAGCATCCAGTTCTGCGCCTTTATCTTGTTTAGTATGATGTCCGCGGAGGATAGGTATTCAAATGACAGATACAGCTTCTCCCCTTTGAACGCGAGCGGAAGCTTCTCAGCCATCCATATCTCGAAGTTCTTGGCGTCCTGCTGGGATGGGAAATAAGTGTCGATCTTTGATACATCGCCTGATAACACCGAATTTAGCCTTGAGAATATATTTGAGTCCGGGTTCCTGTGGACAAGTTCCGTCTCGCCTATAATCGAATAAATATGGAGGTCAGTTATCGCGCTCATGACGTTCCCGTCAGAATTCGATGCGATCTCCATGATCTTTTTATTGCTTAAGTCCAGCCCGTTCATGGATGCAATTTTGTGCAGGTATTCGGACAGCGTCCTAATGTTTATCTTATAGAAACTTATGACCGCATAGCCAGATATAAACTGCCGCTTGTCGGCTCTGAAGATGTCTCCTCCGTGCGATTCAAATACTATCAGAGCGTCCCCCGCGTTTTTCAATCTCTTCAGTATGGACGGGTCCACCTTCATGAGTTTTTCTATATCGGTTATGTAGAGCAGTTTTTTCCTCTGAGAGAACAGGCTGGTTGATACGGCTTCCTGAATTATGTATGAGTAGATAACCTTCGATATGTCTTCCTCTTCCCCATACTCCAAAGTGTATAGATTTATCTCTTTGAAGTCAAGGCCGTTGTCATTTGCAAAGGCTTTGGCTAAAAACGTCTTCCCCACTCCGCACGGTCCGTTGAATATGAATCTTCTCTGTCCGCTGTTAAACATTGAGAGGAACTGGTTTTTGATGCGTCCGTAGCTGTTTTCTATGAAGTTCGAGAGCGTCTCCTTGGGAAGCTGCATATCAGCCTTTAAGGGAGGACAGGAATGCGAAGAATGACTGCAGCTGTATGAATGGGGTCGCCCCCTCCACTATCCTATACTCAGCTTCGGCCAGCTTCTCTATCACGTATCCCCTCTTCTTTTCGTCGATTTTGATGTCGCTGGAGGTTATTATATCAAACACTTCGGAGATCAGCTCCCTTGGACCGATGCCCTCCTCTATGAACGATGAGATTAGAGCCTTAGCCCCGAGGTAATCGCCGGATAATGCAAGCTCTATTGCTTTCCTAAGTTTGTCTATATTGACAGCACCGCTGCTCTTATAGATTACATCAGCCTCTATCTTCTTTGAGACAGTGGAGAGCGACTGCATCAGGTTCACAAGGGCGCGCAGATCGCCGCGCGATACGTAGAACAGCGCTTTCTTCGCATCTTCATCGACTTTTATCTCCTCGGTCGCCGCGATGTTATCTATGAACCTATAGACTTCCTCCTCCGACAGTGATTTGAACCTGAATATTGCGCATCTCGACTGGATCGGCTCTATTATGTTGTTCTGGTAGTTTACGCTGAATATGAACCTGCACGTCCCGCTGTACTCCTCCATCATCCTCCTCAGAGCCTGCTGGGCTTCCTGCGTCAGAGAATCAGCCTCATCGAACAGTATGATCTTGAACGGAGCATCTATCGGCTTGGACCTTGCGAATTCTTTTACCTTCCCCTGTATCACGCTGAGTTTCCTATCGTCAGACGCATTCAACTCCATAAAATTATGCGACCATTGGCTGCCGAACAGCGTCTTTGCAAGGACGATGGCAGAGGTGGTCTTGCCAACCCCTGGCGGCCCGGAGAGTATCATGTGCTGGACCTCTTTTCTGTCAGCCATTGCTTTGAGCTTCTCTACGGTGTCCCTTTGCCCGAGTATATCATCGAATGTATTCGGCCTGTACTTCTCTATCCAAAGATCCATAATTTTGAAAATCCCCCGTGCTTTTGGGCTTCATTCATCGGTTTTCGACGTCTGTGAACAGTTCAGCGTTTGGATATATGACCAAACCTCTCCCATTTATGATCTCCATCGGGCAGAACTTTGTCAGATGGTCTGTTCCCCTCATCTTGACGACCCTCATCGCCCTTATGAACGTGTCCTGCCTCTCTATCAGATATAGAGCTATCACCGCATCCGCTGCAAATTCCTCAACGCCAAAGGATGAAAGTTTATTCTCCCCGTATGGTATCTCCCCTATCAGTAATCCAGCGCATTTATGCATCCTAAGGATTGAGGAGATCTCCATTATGCCCTTCCTTATCGACATTATATCCGGGAAGAACATCTGCAGATAAGTTATTGAGTCTATAGCCACCCTTTTCGCGTTTATAGCCTCTATCTCCGTGGTTAGCGTCTGCTTCAATGCATCATAATCTATAAGCGGAACATCAACTATCCTCAGCGTGCCAGATTTTATAAGGTCGCGGATGCCGGGGTCGAACGCGGAGAACGTATTTATCAGGGACTCCGAGCTCTCTTCCAACGTGAAATATACACCGTTCTCGCCGTGCCTTGCCCCATACGCCAGGAACTGCAGTGAAAATGTGGTCTTGCCTGAGCCCGGTGTGCCTGTCAGGAGCGTTATATCATCCCTAGGTATGCCTCCTTTCGTTGCCTCATCGAATCCCTCTATGCCTGAGATTACTCTATCCGTTTCCATTTTTCACTTTGCCTTCAGTATCGGGTTGCCGATGATCTTATACTCCAATTTTATCTTATTATTGTCACTTAGCAGTTTTGCCCAAGTCTCTATTAATGAGGCATCAAAATTTAAAGTTTTCGCGGCTTCTGAAACTGATATGGTTTTTCTCTCATTTACAAGGGCAATAAGCGCTTCCATCGGGTTTGTAGATGGATACGTCTGTGGCTCTGTCTCCTGCGGTTTTGCCGGCTCTTTTTGCGCTGTCTTGCTGGACTTAGCCGCTTTCAAGCCGAATCTACCCTCTAATTCGCTCAATTCCTTCTTTAGGTTTGGGTTCACTTTAGATTGATTTCCGTACAGTTCCTGCTGTGTCTCAGGAAGCTCCATCTCTTCGTTGACATTGGCTGTCCTTTTCTCCTGGGGGATGAGTGTCATCGAATTTAGCTTTTCCAGCTCCTCCTTCAGTTCACCTGACCCTCTTTTGTGGGTCTCTTCGGTAGATTCAGGCAGGCCGGTGTACTTCTCATCTTCGTGATAGCTTGGTATCCTATTTTGCAGGACGGTGTCGGTTTTCTTCTCCTGTGCCGCTGTTTCAGCTTCAGGCGGACTATACGCACTGCCCTGCTGGTACGGCTTCGAAAGGCCCCCCTTGCCAAGCATCATCGATATATTGCTGAGGGAGTTTTCGATCGAAGTTATATTCGTAATCATGGAGTAAGTGATATTTGTAAGTTTCTGTATCCTCTCTTTCTGCGGTGCTTCCATCTAAATAATAACATGTTTCTTATTTATATAAAGGTGAGCGGGGGAAACCTCCCTCCTTAAGATAGGAGGGGATATAAGATCTTCTGCAGGTTTCGGCTTCGCCGGCATCTGTCTAATTATATTTTGTGCTTCATGATGACCGATCGAAAAACACCCTTAGAAGCGCCCAGCCTTCAGTCGGGAGAGAATGCCGATAAGTTTAGGCGCAGTTGAAGTCGTGGCGCTGAATAGCCCGTTTTCTGTCGCATCTCCGCCATTTAAAGCGGCATCACTGTAATGCGTTGTGACATTCGACTAAGCGCCCAAATAGGGTTTGCACGCCGCAGGTCCGCTGTTTCATCCTCTTTCCTGCAAAAATCGGCCTCGCCTCATCTTTAGCTTGCAGGAATGGTATCATTTCTGTTCGGTAGCCTACACATTGGTGTACCGCATTGCTGCGGTGCGGTTTTTGTCGTGAACGGACTTCCTCCGCTGGTAAGTCACATACAGCGCCACGATAGTATTAATAATATGTAGAAAGATATAAATACTTTGGAATCAATTTAGAATCAACCTCTAGCGACGTGAGTGGAAGTTTCCGCGTCCCTTAGGAGCGGGATGAAAGCGAACCGATAAATAGGGGGAAATATATAATAAAAGTGTAACAGAATAAAGGTGTAAATGGAGCGTATGAGATCCTATACACACTTTAGCGATGGGAAGATGTCATAAAAGGGATTATGAAGGTGCCTAGGTCTAGAAGGAGGGGAAAGAGTAGGATATTCAGAGTCGACACTTTCAAGGCAATTGCAGAGGCTAAGATAATAAGGAGTAGCAACCCGATGAATTTCAAGGTAGAAGATATAATACATGACAGTTACAGGACCTCTCCGCTGATGAAGATCAGGTTTGAGGATGGGATCGTTTCCTATATTCCGGCTTTCAACGGCGCCTACGTCGGCCAAATCCTGCCCTATTTAAAGGGTGAAGCGAAGAACGGCAGCATAGACACGCTCAAGAACATACCGACCGGCGCAGATGTCTATAATGTGGAATTAAGACCGAATGACGGCGGCAAACTCGTAAGAGCCGGCGGCCTGAGCGCGAAGGTCATAAAGAAGGAGAAGGGAAAAGTTTCAATCCAGCTGCCAAGCTCCAGAATAATCGATGTGAACGAGAACTGCAGGGCGGTTATAGGGGTCATCTCAAACAGTGGCAGGAAGAACAAGCCTCTCTACAAGGCAGGGAATAACTACCATCTGAAGAAGGCAAGGGGGAGGTACTGGCCACTGACGGCTGCCGTTGCCATGAACGCTTATGAGCATAAATTCGGCGGAAAGAGAAGGAGTTCCCAGCACAAGTCGAAGAGCGTCTCCAGGAGAGCGTCACCTGGCGCTAAGGTGGGCGCTATAGCTCCGAAGAGGACTGGCGTGAAGTGATATGGAAGAGAAGAAGTTCAGAGGCAAGAGCATAGGCGACCTGTCGAATATGCAAAAGGATGAACTGCTCAAAGTGGTAAACTCAGATCTGAGAAGGAGACTGAAGAGGAATTTTACAGATCAGGAGAAGAAGCTCATAGATAAGATAGAAAGGTCGAAGAAGACCAATAAACCTGTAAGGACGCATCTGCGTGAGATGTTCATATTGCCCTCCTTCGTAGGACTTACGATAAACGTCCATAATGGCAAAGAGTTCGTTCCAGTCGAGATAAAACCGAACATGGTCTTTCATAGACTCGGAGAGTTCGCTATAACCGTCAAGCAGGTCAAACATGGTACACCGGGCCTATCGGCTACCAGGTCAAGCAGTTTCGTACCGATCAAGTAGCTATGATAAAAGAAGTCTCAGCTAGAAGGGATAGGGTGCAGGTCTCATTGAAGCATGTGCATGAGATAATGGAGAGCGTGAAAGGCAAAGATGTGGATAAGTCCATAAAATATCTTGAGGAAGTCATTGAAAGGAAGAGATTTATACCTTTCAATAAGTACGGCGGCAAAGGCCATAAATCCGGCGTACCAAGAGGATACCCAAAGAAAGCCGCAAAATTTGTCATCTCGTTATTGAAGGAATTAAAGTCAAATGCTAAAACTATTAATTCTGGCGTGGTCTCCATGGTCATTAAGAGATATTCGCTCGGCAGGGGAGCTTACCCTAGATTTCCGAGCGGAGCCGTCTACAGGCATGGGAAGTATACGGATCTAGCTGTGTTTAGTGAGGTCGAAGTGGAGAAGCAGAAGGAGGAAACGAAGGCTAGCGCGCCGGCTTCAGTTGAGAAGCCGCAGGCGAGCGGACAGAAGGAGGAAAGTAAGGACAATGCAACCGAAGAAAATGATAAACACGTTGATGAGGGAGCAGGTGACAAGAGACTATCTGCTTAAACTCTTCAATAAGTTTGGAGTAAGTGATATAAAGCTGGAGAAGACGCCCCTCGGCGTGAGGGTCGTGATAAAGACTCCGAAGCCCAAGTCCATAATAAACCGTGCAAGCAACGAGCTTAAGCTTGCTTCAAAGAAGCTAGGCGAGATTTTCGAGCAGGCGCCGCCTAAGATAGAGGTGGAGGAGAGCGAAGATCCGATGCTCGACCCGAATGTAGTTGCCGACGCCATAGCGTTTAGGATATCCAGATTCGGTCCGATGAAGTATAAGGTGGTAGCGCATAAGATCCTTGATTCTGTAATGGCAGCTGGGGCGATAGGAGCAGAGATAGAGATAGGCGGGGTGATAAAGGAGAGGGCAGCGCATTTTAAGTTTAAGCCGAATGGAGGCATACTTCCGAAATCAGGTCAGGTGGAGGACTATGGCGTTAGGAAAGGAAAGAAGCAGCTCCTTTTGAAGAGGGGAGCCATAGGTATAAAAGTTACAATAGTCACAAAGACTAATAAGTTTGGAGGTGTGAATATAAACAATGGAGGAGAAGTTAGAGGACCTGGAGATGGAGCTCCTGAAGATGAACATAAAGAGAACCCAGGGCCTGCAGCCAGCTGATGCCGGGAAGTACAGGAGCTTGAAGAAGAAGATCGCCAAGCTGAAGAATGAGATTCGAATGAACGAGCTGAAGAAGGGAAAAGCCTGAATCAGCTTCCTCTAAGCTCCGCTTAAGAAAATTATCCCGATGAATAGCATCGCTGTCAATATCACGATGATCGATCCCTCGAGCCTGCTCTTTGGCTCGGGTTTTATCGTTTTGATCAGCGTTCGCACCTGTCCTCTCCTGTACATGTTTCTGAAAACATTGTAGTAGTAGAACGTTGAAAATAGAAGCAGGGCTATCAGTATGATAACTATCCATGTATATCCCTGAAATATCAAAGATAAGAATATCAGTAGTTTCCCAAAGAAGCCTATGGTAGGCGGGAACCCAGCCAGCGATAGGAGTCCGGCGCCCAGCCCGATCAAAGGCAACTTATCCAAGCCTCTGAGGCGGCCTAGGTCACTTATATCAGATACACCTCTCTTCTCCAGCATGGAGAGGGAGAGGAACACCAGGGCGTCTGCGGTCGCGAATGCAAAGACATAGAATACCGCCGAGTAGACGCTCAATGTGGAGAGAAGAGACACGCCGACGAATGCGAACCCGGATTGGGCTATGCTGGAGTATATAAGCATCCTCTTGAGTTTGGACTGAGAGATCGCGGTTATGCTTGGTATGATTATGGTAGCTATGGCGATCGTCATCAGCGTTGTCAGCATGAATCTTTCTGCAAGGGGAAAAGCGTACGTAAATATGTGTATTATCGCGATCAATGCGGCTGCTTTCAGCACGGATGACAGGAAAGCCGTCACGGTAGAATCGGCTGCATCGTACGTATCCGGCGCCCAGGAATGAAACGGCACGATTACAGCTTCATATGATACTCCTGCAAGGACTACCGCTATGCCGGGCAGGAAGAATAGGTAGTTGACTGAGGATACACTCAGGAAACTTAGGGAGCCTGACGACAGGTATATAAGCGATGAGCCGAACATGAGCAGAGCTATTGAAAGCAGGCTTATGAAGAGGTATTTGAACGCCCCCTCCAGGTGTCTCTTGTCCTTGAAGATCATCACAAGCGCATAGGAAGGTATCGTCATCATCTCCAGAGATATTATTAAGGACAGAAAATTGCTGGAGATCACCGTAAGGGTAGCCCCAAGCACGGCGATCAAAAATAGAGGGTCCATATACGTATTAAGATCGTCCAGATGCAGCACCATAAAGCTGAAGATCAGCACGGATAGGGATAGTATGAAGCCGTTTATGAAGTAAGAGTACTGGGCGGAGCCGAACAGCGCTGACTGCATGTTCCCAAAAATTAATTCAGATACGAGCGCAAGCAGGAGGACAGCTATCGTTAAGATATGGACAGGTCTGGCGGATCCGAACTTTAGAGCCCTTCTTAGCATGTCGAACAGCGGGACTATCAAAGCACCCGCTATCAGGACGTATTGCGCATTTGCTATCATATCCCTCCGAGATTTATGCTATTTATTATGATGTAGGGCAGAACCCCAAGTAATATTATGATCGAAGAGAATACACCCATCTGGATCGTCTCAGCCGCATCTAGGTCATGCAGCTTTTTCACGGCAGAGGTGAATCTCTCGAACAGCACCCTCTTTATCGAGTATAGGTAGTAGGCAGTCGCTATGATCAGGGATAAGATCGGCGCCACAAACACCGGGTTGTATTTGAAGGCCCCCAGGAAGACCAGGAATTCTCCTATGAAGTTGCTGAACCCCGGCACGCCTATTGACGAGAACACAGCTATCACAAAGAAAAGCGAGAACAGCGGCAGCTTCCTCATAAGTCCGCCTAAAGCGCTCATGTCGTCGGTAGATGTCTGTGATTTAAGGTATCCGGTCAGGGTAAACGCCATAGGGGAGATGAACCCATAGCTTACCATAAGAAATATGCTTCCGTCTATGCCGATCGGGTTGTTTGACATCATGCCGAGCAGTGCCACGCTCATATACAGCATGCTTGAGTAGCTGAACATCATCTTTAAGTTCCTCTGGGACAGGGCTACGAATGCAGCATAGAATGCAGATACCGCGGCTAACACCATCACCGGCGTTGAGAAGTAACTGACCGTCCTCGGCATAAGGAATACGATGAATAGGAGAAGCACATACCCTCCTAGCTTAGAAAACAATCCGGAGAGCATCGACGTGATGCTAGTCGGAGAGTCGAAGTAGGCATCCGGCATCCACTCATGCAGGGGAAACACAGGGAATTTGATTAAAGCGGATATGAGGACAAGGCTGAAGATAGGGATAAGGTAGGCGGGATTCATGGACCGTAAAATTGACTGCATAGCATACAGGCTGAACGACCCGGTGTACAGGAATATCATCAAGAAAGAGGTCAGGATAAGCATGCTTGAGATCTGCGTGAATATGAGGAATTTCATCGCAGAGCTGAAGGAGTTCCTGTTTCCCCATAAGAATATCATTGCGAAGGCGGAGAGGAGCGCAATCTCCATGAACATGAACAGCCCGAGGAGGTTCGATGACATAAACATAGAGATGAGCGAAATGTAGACCAGCAGGAACATGGTATCAAATAAGGTGTTCTCCTCAGGGATGTCATATCTGCGCGAGGGGAATATAAGGATGGGCAGAAGCACCGCAAGCAGGAGGAAGGGGAGGCTTATCCCATTCAATGCAAAGAGGATGGAGAAGTCTATGGCTCTGGATATAACAAGGCTGAATCCGCTGAACCCTGTGATTACACCGGATACAAAGATAAGCACGGTCGCTATCATCGCGGCGTAGCTGATCCAGCTCGCCCTTATCCTCAAATTAGCCGCCTTATTTAGATACAGGGCTAATATCCCCAGAATTCCCGGTACCAGCAGATACACTAGATCTACCATAGCTTCACGCTCCCCAGCAGCAGAATCATCAGGAGTATTACCCCTATGATGAAGATCACCATATAGCTGCTTAAATCGCCGTTTTGCAGCCTCCTGGAATGATAGGATAGGCTGAGGGACAGCGAGCCTAATTTATCCACCAATATTCTTAGTGTGTTTTCGAATGAGCCAACCATATCCCCAAACCTGGTGAAAGCCAGGCCGATCGTTGTCAGTACACGGTCATATGTCCATCCTCGGAATACCGATTTTAACCTGCGTCCCAGCCAGGCATAGGAGACATTACGGTTAAAATACAGGTAGTAAGCTGCGGACATCCCAAGCAGTGCTACTATCGAATCGAATAGCAGGAACAGTCCGAACGAATAGCTTATGGGTATTATGGAGTTGAATGCGAACAAGCTGAATCCACCGGCCACTGAAAGCACTGAAAGGATAATAATCGGTATCTTCGCCGTAATGTCCTCTCTGACCCTTCCCGTTCCTTTGTATCTGTAGACTGTGAAAAACAGCCTGAATGAGAACAATGACGTCAAAAAGGTTGCAATCGAGAAAAGCAGCTCCACGCCTATGGAGAAATTATATGATAAAGCGGCATGCGCAAAGAATCCAAGGAATGGCGGGATGCCGGCCAGTGATGCCAGCCCGATGAAAGCCGGTATATAAAATATAGGTTTTCCGATCCTGTCCGCCCTAAGTCTGAATATATTCCTGGTCCCGAATAAGATCAAGAGCTCGCCTGCAAGCAGGAACAGCAGGGACTTGAACACAGCATGCATTATCAGATAGAACAGCGCACCGTCGGCGTTCAGAGTGGCCACCGCCAGAAACATGAATGCCAAGCTGTCTATGGTTGAATAGGCAAGGATGCGCTTCGTATCAACGCTGTCCAATGCGAGCAGGGACGATATGAAGATAGTGATCAGGCTTACAGTCAGGAGATACGGGAATATCCCGCTTGCCTGCAGGAGCGGCGACAGCACCACCAGCAGGAACACACCAGATGCAACCATCGTCGCGGAGTGGAGCAGTGCGCTGACCGTTGTCGGAGCTTCCATCGCGTCAGGCAGCCATACATAGAATGGAAATTGGGCCGATTTGGAAAGTGCGGCTATTACGAACAGGATGGAGGCAGATATGACGTAAATCTGCGGTATCGTGCTTAAACTGGACAATATGGAGGTTATGGAGAACGTTCCGGTGTTTGCAAATAGTATTATTATCGCGGTCAGCAGCGATACGTCGCCTATCTTTGTGAGAATCAGCGCTTTCTTTGCGGCGTCTGAGGCAGGCTTTTTGTCGTACCTGAAGCTTATCAGAAGGTAGGATGAGATGCTCATCAGCTCCCAAAATATATAGAACAGTATGAGGCTGTCTGATATAACCAAGCCGAGCATGGCAAATATGAATAAGGACATCTCAAAGTAGTATCTCTTCTGCTTTTCCCTGCGCATGTAGAATATCGAGAAGATCAGTATGAGAAGGGAGATAAAGGAGACCACGACTGCCATGAGCAGATGAAGATTGTTAGCTATGAGGGATATCTGGAATGAATAACCGCCTATTTTGAACCAGCTATAATTCTCTATGAGATTGTCAGAAAAATATGCGTAGAACATGGCTGCCGATGTGATAAAAGAAAGGAAAGCCATCGATATCGCCGTATAGCTGCTTCGGATCGTCCTCTCCCTTACAAATGCTATAAGAAACAGTGCGGCGATCATCGGAAGGAGGATCAGATATATCATATCAACCTCTATATTCCTTCAGCGATGACATGTCAAGGCTGTTCGTGATGCGCTGATAGAACACCACCAGAGCTATGGCCACCGCCGCTTCAAAGACCGCGATGACTAAGATCAGCAGGGCGTACGATACTCCATTCAAGTAGCCGAAGTAGTATGAGCCAGCCGCAAAATTTACCAGCGCCGAATTTATTATTATTTCGATGCTGATTATGAAGTTTATGAGGTTTCTTTTGATCAGGATTCCAAATACAGCTATCACGAAGAGAGCAGACGTCAGGTAAAACACGTAGCTGTACGGTATCATCTTTCATCCTCCGATTTTATGAAATAGACCGCCGTTAGAAGGCTGGCTATTAGGACGACAGCGGCTGCCACTAGCAGCGTAGAATAATGCAAAAATAGGTAAGATCCCAGGTCTGCTTGGCTGGTCTGGCCGCTCGCGGCTGAGCTGACCTGGCCGAACGGGATCATCAGCATCAGGATCAGGATGATTATCGGCAGAATCACCAGTATTTTGGATCCGCTGAAATTCGATTTTTCCTCATGCATGAGCGAGGCAGCCACCGTCAGCAGGACGACTATCCCACCATTGTATATTATAAGTTCGGCTACGCCAAGGAATGGAAAAGCCAGAAGTATGAACATCGATGAGATAAGCACGACGAAGAAGAAGAAAAATATGAGA
>JAPDMB010000006.1 GCA_025920305.1 Candidatus Parvarchaeota archaeon
TATATCTATGTCGCTATCCTTTGTATATGTGCCCCTTGCCACCGAACCGAAAAGCACAGCACCGCGCATGGACTCAATGCCCTCCAGTTTATTCGCAAACGCGAGAATATATCCTTTCAATTCCTTTTCTATGTTAAGAAACCCTATGTTCTTACTCGATAGATACATTATAAGGTCGTTGAAACTCACCTTTTTATTCAGCTCCGCTGAAAGTGGCCTCTTTGCATCTGCAAGTTTGTTATAGGACGTTTCATTCAGGAGTATAGTTTTATATATAGATACTTTTGTGCTATCAAGATTGAAGGTGAACCGATCATCTCTTGATCAGACTATATGCGTGGCTGCAAGGACTGATCCGCCCATCGCCGAGAATGCGAACGTCACTATGACTGCGATAAGCGCGTAGAGGATTATTGCTATCAGCAGGGTTGATGCTATCTTATCCCTTATGTCTATCGAATCATTCGGGTTGTTTATCATCGAGATCGAATATCCTATTATCGCGCTCAGCGTTATTATATAGATGCTTATCACCATCTGAAAGATATATAGGGGTATCGCCCCCCCGGAGAGGTTGAATAGGCTGAATGCAAACGGCACCATGGATGCCGCTCCTGAGGACGAACTGTAGCTCGAGGATATGCTCGCCTGGATGGTGCTTATGTTCGATGAAAGGGATGTCAGGACAGAACCTATCAGCGCCGTCATCCCTACGACTATCCCTGCCATTATGGGGCTAAGCAGGCCGACTTCGACCCTCATCCCGGAGGTGACATCGTCGAGCAGGTTCTTTATATCATTGTCTATCCTCTTCAGGTTCGAAAGGTGCCTTGAGATGTAGAGCATCGCAGAAGACGCAGCGCTGACGCTTTTCTGCGCGGACTCTATGAATATCTTCATCATGACGATGAGCATGCTTGATGGGAAGAATCTTGTGGAGCCCACGTCGCGGTTGAACAGAGCCTCCTTGAGGCTCAAGCCTAGCTTCTGGATGTTGTTCACTGTGACGTTGAAGAAGCTCATCACCGGCGTGTTCTGCATGGTATCCGCTACCTTGAACATAGCCGTCTCCGGCGGGTTGCCCTGCGACAGAAAGGAGCTGGTCTGGAAAGCGACTGATGCAAGGTAATTCTCTATCTCCATGAGCTCCTTCCTCGCACTGACCAGCTGGAATATCGAAAGCTTCATGTAAGTGTACAGGCTTATGCCTATGCCGACGCTCAGTATGAGGGAGATGTAGACCTGTGAGGGCCCGAACACAGCCAGCTCCGGCGTTAACAGCAGGAACAATATCAGGAAAGGAAGGAAGACTATGACCGCCGGGATGAGCGCGCTCACACGGTGCCTCTTCCCGCCTATATTCACGAAGAAATAGCCTATCCCCGGCAGGTTTGGTATGCTGTTTACATCAGGAGGGGCGAAGCCTGAAGGCCTTGTCAAAAGCTTTTCGTGTATGAGGAAATATACCATCAGCGGAAGCCCTATATCATACATTATAAATAGAAGCGGACCAAAGTCAGGTATGGCGACGAAGGCGGTTATCATCGGAGCTAGAACAAGTCCAAGGACGGGAAGGATCATGCCCATCATATATATTGTGTTCAAAGGCTCCTTGAGCTCCGTTGCATACTTGCTCATGTCCTCCAAGGTACCGCTCAATATCCTGTTCGAAGCCTCGTCCAGCAGCTGCAGCCTTACCTCCTCATCCCTCTGGTAGACTGAGCTCTCTATGAGGAACAGGGAATCTGTGAAACCTTGGTTTGCCTTGGACCATCTGATGGAATATTCATCCAGAGCCTCCTTTATGTTCTTGTATTTCCTGCTTGCCGTGTCCCAGAGGAGCTTCTTCAGGTCGAAGGCTAGGTAGCTGTTCAAGTTATCGGCGGCAAACTGGACGGCAGTCTCTAGGTTGGATGTCTGGCGCATGGATATTATCATATACAGCACGAACGTCACAAGGTCGCTCGATGCCTTGCTCATCCTGGCCTGGAACTCCCTCTGAGGATATGACTGGATGAGAGGCATCGATATGACCCCAAGGACAATCAGCCCTATGCCTGCGAGTATCTGGCCTACGACGAGGAGGATTATCCCAATGATGATCCCAAGCATCAGCGTGAACAGGGAGAAACCGTAGAGCTGTCTGGCGTCGAAATCCTCCCCGACCATGTAGAGGAGCGTGTTTATCCTCTTTTCGTCGCTCGGCTTCATGCTGAATTTTATGAACCTGCCGACCGTATCCGAGCCGAACTTCACCAGCCTACCCAGGAGGGAAAGGTTCTTTGACTTGAAGATCTTGTACTCTATCGACTTCAGATCCTCCCTCACTCTCTTGTCTGAGTCATAGAGGTCTTTCGGCACGAGTTCGCCGCTGAGGTAATATTGTATGAACGAAGCGAACGAAGACGGGTTCACTTTTGAGTGTTTAGCCATAAGTTAAATAACTCTAATATGTTCCTGCTTTCCGCATATCCATACTTCTCATTGAGGTTTGAGATGATGTCATAATATTTATCCACAGCCTTGGATGTGAACTCAGCCTCTAAAAACTGCCTGTTGACCTTGTTTGCGTACTTAACCAGTGAATCCAATACGTTTGCCCTTGAGTATATGTTGTCCAGGACCATATCCCAGTCGCCGGCCCATCCCTTCACATTCGATGCTATCTGCTTCACAACGTAGCTCTCTCCCTCCAGGAGCGCCTTTGTCGGCTTTAGCTCATCGCTGGCAATGTCATATTGGACCAGGTCCAGAAATCCATTCTCATAGAGGGGATCCTTATTCCACTCCTTTCTGACCTCAGTGATGTTGAGCACCCTCCTCCTTTCCGTCAGCCTGTCGACGCTCTTTATCTTGTTCGTTGACACGATTATATCCGTCGCCTTGAAGCTCGTCACTGGGACGCCGAGGTCGTTTACGACCCTGTCGAACACACCGTACGGGCTTTCGCTGTGTATCGTGCCCATGACGACGTTCGACAGCGCACCCACTCTCATGGCCTCATAGAGCGCCTTCGCCTCGAGGCTTCTCACCTCCCCTATGATCAGCGCGCTGTCGCCCAGGCGGAGCGTCGTTCGTATTCCCTCGTCAGCCGACATCTCTCCCTTCTCTCCGACGATCGCGCTTTGGACTTTGAACGACAGGATATCATACCCTAGGTTTATGAAGGAGGATGTCGGCAGCTCCAGCGTGTCCTCCACGGTTATTATCCTGTACTTTTTCATCAGCATAAGCATGAGAGCGGTGAGGAAGGAGGTCTTTCCAGAGCCTCTTGTCCCGTTTATCAGGAAGGTGCGCGCGCCTTCCACCATGAACCATAGCAGCCCTGCAGCGAACGGGGATACCATCTTATTGTCTATGAAGAGCGGAAGCGTCCAGGGGCTGCTCCTATGCCTCCTGAAGGCCACGCTCAGTCCATACGGCGACAGTGGCCTCTGGGCTATCGCCACCCTAGCGCTTAAGTTTTCCGTGATAAGTTCGGTGTCAAGGACGGGATGGCCTTCATCCAGGGGCCTTCCAGACATCAGCCTGAAACGGGAAGCCCATGCATCCACCTCCTTCGCGTTCGGTATTATGTTCGACCTGCATTCTCCGTACTTTGAATGCTTTACAAACAGGGTCGAGTCGCCGATCGGAGAATTCAGGTAGACATCCTCCACATTCTCGTCCGCCAGTATCACCTCGACTATCCCGAATCCCACCGTCAGCCTGACCAGAATATTTGCAAGCCTTGTCAGCTGTTCGAACGGGAGATTGTACTTCAGCTTCGTGTTCAGCTCCTCAAGGAGGTCCTTGCCTATGTTGAAGAATACCTCCCTCATCCTGACCGGATTGACGAATTCATTCTCCTGCGGCTTGTAGTCAATGAATGACGCCCGCACCTGATCGAGAAGGTTGTATTCGTCTACATTCAGCGCCAGCTCAGGCGGCATAAGATGGTAGAGGAAGCTTGACACCCCTGGTATCCTGTATATCGTGACCTCTGAGTTGTCTGAATTCGGTATCCTGTAGCTCTCCACCTCCACCGCCGAGACGGGAGCCTCTGCCATAATCCGCGTATACGTGAAATTCGGCCGAATTATCGGCTTAAGAAGCGCCTTATATGGGGCCCTGTCTCCGACCTTGTACCCGAGGATATACTGCATGGCTCTCTTGACTATGAGCAGGGAGGACAATGCGTTCACAAGCTTCGTGAACTTATCCAGGATCTGGTTTATCTCATCCGAGGGGGACCTTTCTACCTTCACCCTTATCTCCCTTATCGCCCTTGAACCGTAGACGAATGCGCCTATAGGGTCTCTCTTAAATCTTGAGTACAGGACGTAATTGAACATCGAGACCTCATGCGGAAAATCCCTCTGTATATCTACTCCGAAAGGCGCGACGGTGTCGGTCTGGAACAGCCCCTTATACTTGTCCGCGATGTCGTTGAAAAGATCGACCTCATCCTTCACGTAGATATAGTTCCTGTCGCTCACTATTACCAGCGAGGTGATCCCGCCGGACTCTATTATAGCATCCACTATCTTTTCGAATATGTCCTCATTGTCCTCCGGGTTTGGATATAGCACGCTGAGCTTGACGTTCAGGGTTAGGACTATATCCCCTTCCTCCCTTGATATGGTATAATCCTTAACTTTTTCGTCCATAGCAAAATAACCTTATAAGAATATTTATATACTCGGATAATTTAAAGACTCCAAAACAGCTGAGGACTCATATATGATTATATTTAAAAACAAACAAAACATCATAAAGAGGGTATGGAGACCGGCTTACTTGAAGAGGCGATAAAGAAGGTGAAGGAGTCTGCGAAGGGCAGGAAATTCACGCAGTCGATAGATCTGATAATGGTGTTCAAGAAGAAATCTGAGAAGGAGAAGATAAATGTGGACCTGCTCCTGCATCTGCCGCACCGGATCAAAGACATCAAGACATGCGCATTCGTCGGAGATGACATACCTTCTGAGCAGCTGAAGGGGTTTTCAAAGGTGATCAGGGTTGGTGAATTCAAGGACTACGACAAAAAGGGCGTCAGAAAGCTCGTGAAAGGCTACGATTTTTTCTTCGCCGAGGCGTCCATAATGCCGCAGATGGCTGCTAAATTCGGGAAGAACCTCACCAATGCAGGCAAGATGCCGAACCCGAAGACCAATACGATAATAGATCCCAGGATGAACCTGCCTGCGATGGCTGAATCAATGAAGGATGCGGTGAGGGTGGCGTCAAAGAAAAACCTTGCGGTGTCTGTTAAAGTCGGAGATGTGAATTCTGAGGACAAAGACATCATAGACAACATAAACACAGTGTACGAAGGTGTGAGGTCCAGCCTGCCAGATGGAGAAAACAATATAAGTAAGGTGTATCTGAAGTTAACGATGGGAGAACCGGTCAAGATATGAACGCAAAGAGATCGAACGGGTCGCTGAGGAAGGAGAAGAAGGTGAAGGAGACCCTAGATATGATACACAGGTATAAGACCCTGCTACTGGTCGAACTGAGCGGGTTCCCCTCATCGAATCTGGAGAGACTTAAAAAGGAGCTCAGATCCAAGGCGGATATGCTCTTCACAAACAAGGTGGTGATATGCAACGCACTCAAGCAGGTCGATGAAAAGGTAGCTGAAAAGGCGGAGGAGGCTAGGATACCCATGCTTATCCTTTCTAACCTGGATCCCTTTGAATTGATGCGCGTCTTTTTCGAGAATAAGGACTATAAGAAGGCAAAGGCCGGGGAGATAGCAAAACAGGACATCTCTCTCCCAAGCGGGCCCACGCCTTTTCCGCCAGGGCCGATGCTCTCGCAGTTCTCGTCGATCGGCGTAAAGACGAAGACGGAAGGGGGGAAGATCTCTATCGTCTCGGACACGGTCGTAGTGAGGAAAGGAAACGTGATAGATGCGAAGGTAGCCGCGATACTGGCGAGCATGGATATAAAGCCGGATGAACTTGTCCTCGACGTCGAATCTGCTATAAGCGATGGAGTCAAGTTCGATAAAGACCTTCTGTATACTACGAAGGAGGACTACCTAAGATACACGCTGGATGCATTTACAGAGGCGCTTGCATTGTCCCTCAAGGCTGGGATAATCAACAGATTTTCCATCGTGCCTATGATAAAGAAGATTTATATAGGAGTAAAATTTTTATCTGTAGATAGAGGAATTATATCAAAATCCACCATAAAAGATATTTTAGCAAGGGCCAGCCTTGAAAACGCTGCTTTGGCTAAATTAGTTCGGGGATGAGGAGGAAAGGATAGATATGGAGTATGTCTACGCTGCAATGTTATTGCACAGTCTTGGCAAGGAGATAAATGAGGATTCGCTCAAGAAGGTGATATCTGCATCCGGTGTTGAGCCTGACGAAGGGCAGATAAAAGCCGTCGTGTCCGCACTGAAGGATGTGGATATAGATAAGATAATAAAGGAAGCGCAGTCAGCGACTGCTGTGGCTCCTGCAGCTGCGGCTCCATCCGCGCCGAAAGAGGAGAAAAAGGAGAAGGAGGAACCCGCGGTCAAGCCGGAGGAAGCTGCAGCCGGTTTGAGCAGTCTGTTCGGTTGAGTCCATCTGAAGGTTCAAATAGTATTTATCGGTGGGATGACAGTTAGATGAGATGATACTGGTAACGAACGACGATGGATATTTTTCAAAGGGAATAAGCATACTGCAGAAGGCAGCCATAAATGTATTCGGCGATGATGTCGCAGTGATTGCGCCGGATTCTCCGCGCAGCGCTAGCGGGATGAGTCTTACATTCCATAAACCTTTGAGGTTGGATAAAATATCCGCCGTCGGAAAGGGAGTTTACAGGCTGTCCGGTACCCCTGCCGACTGCGTGTTCATAGCGGATACTTACCTGTTCAAGGGGAAGATATCCCTCATACTGTCAGGCATAAACGAGGGGATGAACGCAGGCATAGAGACGATCTATTCGTCAGGGACCGTATCGGCCGCGATGTACGGCGCGATACTCGGGATCCCCAGCATAGCTTTATCTAAGCACAAGACCAAGAAAAATACGGAGGACGATACAGAAGCTCTGCTCACCAAGACCGAGAGGATATTGAAGGTGATAAAGGATAGGGGCTTCCCAAGGTATGCGCACCTTATAAATGTGAATTTCCCGGACGTCGTGAGGGAGAATACAGCGGTGAAGACGATCGCTCCGCAGAATAAGGTCTTCCTTAACCGAGTATATGTGAAGAGGGACCCACGCGGGAAGAGATATTACTGGATCTTCGGAGATATAATCACAGATAATAAGGCGGAGACCGATGTTTCCGCGCTGCTCAAAGGCAATATAACCCTGACGCCCCTTCAGATATCCAAACCGGACAAGAAAAACTTAAATTCCATGGGCAGGTGGTTTAAGGGAGTATGATCAACAAGATAAGATTTATATTGATTATAGCGCTTCTGGCAGCGGTGCTCATCCTGCTCATATTCATGCTGAAGTTTGCATCATCAGGGACGCCTGCCTACAGCCTGAACCAGTCGCAGATACTCCTTCTGGATCAGAACTGCGCCTCCTGCTCCAATACCATACCGTACGATTTTTCGTACATACTTTCCGAATTTGGATACTCTCCGCATGTTTACAATGGATCGCTTGGGACGGCTAAGGGGGATTCCATAATATCATCTGACATCGTAACGACTCTCCCGTCGATCGTCATACCTTCTTCCATATTCAGCTCGAAAAGCAACCTGCTGAACCTTGTCAGCTCCCTCATATACTCCAACATACTTACCTTCAATCAAAACAACGATAATCTGGTGCTAAATACTCCGTTTGCGTCGTCCATGTTCGGACCCGTGACTTTTTACGATATACTTCAGAACGCCACCTACACGGCGCTGCCGATAAACATAACCGATGTCTATGGCGTTAGAAATCAGACGACTTTCAAATCCGAACTGATAAATCCAATTGATCCGATAATGATCGAAGGACTCAGCGCCGCCAATTCTACAAGGATCGTCTACATAGCGGGGGACTCCCCTTTCAACTCGCTTGAAAGCATAATATTGACGGACGCGCTGGACAATTTTGGAAACTTCTCAGGCAATGCCACCGGCTATTCGAACAGCTTCGGCATAACTTCAAACGAGACGCTCGGGCCGCAGATCGGCTACCTGCTCTCCGAAAATAGGTATACCAGCAGGTTCTTCTCATTCTACCTCTATAATATCTCATCGGTCCAAAGCAGCTATGCGAGGGACCTTATACTTCAATTCGACCAGAATGCGGTATCCTCCGGCTCCCCGTACGAGAACTTTGTGCCGCTCATCGACATAGGGGGGAAGTATATAATGGTCTCGTCGCAGATGAAGCCGACGGTATTCGACGGGATGAGCCTGCAGCAGATGAAGGCGGAGATATCATCCAATGAATCAGTAGGGAGCGTATTCAACGACAGCGTCTATCTGATAGATTCGATGCTATGTTCCCTCTCTGGCAACTCCGCAGCAGTATGCTCCAGTCCAGTGGTGAAGGGCTACGAAAGCAGTGTCCTCTCATGATCAGACATCGCTGATGCAAGCCTGCGTATCGCATCCTCGAAGTCGGCAGCTAGGATTATTCCCGATGCCACTAAGACGCCTTCAGCTCCAAGTTCAACGCTCTTCATCGCGTCCTCAGCTGTCTTCACGCCTGCACCTATCAAAGGCACGGACCTGCTGCTTTTTTTTATCATGTCTGCGAACCCTCTAACTATGTCTGGATGGGCAGATGTCACCGAGATATTGCCCCCTATCAGCTCCGGCGGCTCGTAGGCTACCGCCGTAGGCTCCATCTCTGCGACCCTGCGCGCTTCCTCTATGTTCTGCACGCACACATATGTCTCAAGACCTGCCGCCTTACAGCGGTCTACAGCCTGCTTCAATGCATCGTAGGCTATCTCCCCTCCCTTTGAATAGGTATATCTCTTCTCTGAATGGTTGAGCAGTGTGCCGGCCGCTCCGCTCTCCTTTACCTCATACCATGTTATATGGGCTGTGAAGGCGCCTGGGTCCACTTCGTCGACGCCCTGGGCTATCGTCTTAACGATGCCCTTCGTGTCCTTTATCATCGTAAATGGAGGGGCAACTATCACTTCGACGCCGGTTTCCTTCGATATCTTCGAAGCTGCTCTCGCAATCTCGATGCCTCTGTCGAATGACTCCTTATATGCTTTGTAATTTATCAGCAGGATCTTCCTCATATCAGCCTCTGCCTCACTTCTCCCTATAATCATCCATCAGGTAGGCGCCCTTTATCACAAATGTCTTATCCTTTACAACATAGATCTTTATCCTCTTATTCAGACCGAATCTCTTCAGCTCTTCCATCGCGCTCCTCTTCATGAAATCCCAGGAATATGAGAAGCTGCCGACCATCACGATCGTCTTCGGATCAAACATGAATATGATGGATGCTAGGTATCTGCCGAATTTCTCGCCTATCTCCTCAAAGTCTTCTAGAGCCTCCTGATTTCCCCTCTTTGCGAGGTTATGGAGTTCCTCTCCCCATCTTCCATACCTGCGCTTCATCGCCTTCCCGCCTATCAGGTCCTCTACGTCGTTTCCGTACCCGTCAAAGACCTGCATATGACCGATCTCCCCCGCTATGCCGTTCCCTCTATAGAGCTTGCCGTTGACCAGGAAGGCGCCGCCTATCCCAGTCCCCCATGCTATTACAAGCGCATTCCTCAGGTCTTTCTTGCGCATAAACATGAGCGCCGCGCATGCCGCGTCGTTGTCTATGCTGACCTTCTTAAAGTATCTTGACAGTATCTTCTTGAGTTTCACACCTAAGAGCGGCAGATTCCATGAGAGTATGACCTTGCCGTTCTTGTCCAGCCTGGCCGCTACGGCCACGTTCAAAATATCACTCTTCCCGCTGAACTTCTTTATTGCGTTCAGAAAGACGTCAAAGAACTCATCCTTTACCTTTGGAGTAGACGTATAGATCTCATCCAGTATCCTCAGCTTCTTATCCATCAGGGCGACCCGCATGTTCGTGCCGCCTATATCAGCGCACACTTTCAATCCCTTATCCATAGCTCATCTGAATATCTCCTTTATCCGCCTTATCTTGTCCACAGGGGACTCGCTCTGCCAGATGTTCCTGCCGACCGCCATTCCGCTGAAGCCAGCCTCTGCCGCCTTTATCAGTCTGTCCTCAAAGTTCTCCTCATCCAGCTTCTTCCCTCCGGCAAGGAAGACCTTAGTCGTTACCGCGCTCTTTACGATCCAGTTCAGATCTGAGTCATCCGATGGATACTTCAGCTTGACTATATCCGCTCCAAGCTCGAATGCGGCTCTTGCTGCATAAGCCACTATATCTGGTGATTCGTCGTCCTTTATGCTCTGCCCCCTCGGATATGACCACATGACCACAGGCAGGCCGATGCTGTGGGCTTCCTCCTCGATCTTTCCAAACTCTCTTATCATATATTTTTCATACCTGCTTCCAAAGTAGATGGTATAACCGACAGCCACAGCCCCTAATTTCACCGCCTCCTGCACTGATGTGTTCTGGGTCGAAAAAGGCTCTCCTTTGTAGAGATCGGTCTTGCCGTTCAATTTGAGTATCAGGGGGATGCCAAGCTCCCGCCTGTAAAAGGCTCTTGCGTCTCCCTTGAGCATTATCAGCGCATCGACCTCGGCTGCTTTGGCTATGTCCACGATGTACTGAGGTGATACGTTCTTCTCATTGAAATCAGTAGGTCCGTGCTCCAAGCCATGATCATAGGCAAGGAAAACTCCTCTCATCTTAAGATTGCTTCTCATTATCCCTCTACATTTTACCTATCTCTTTACCTATTATTATACTTTATCGAATTATTTTGCATATTCCATTTTCTTTATCTTAACGACCTTCTCAGACGGATAGCGGCTGACCAAACCGCTCTTTGCACCGTATTTCTCCACGACACCCGCAGAATTATAGCTCGCGAGATTTATAGCGTCCTCCACTGATTTCTCATCAATGATCGCGTTTACGAAGGCTGAGAAGAACGCGTCTCCTGCCCCCACATAGTTTATCTGCTTTGCTGGTTTTGCGGTGGAGTAATAGATATACTTTTTATCGGCGGTTATCGAGCCTTCCTTCCCCTTTGTGATTATAGCGGCCGACTTCACGCGCTTTGCCAATTCGATTAGATTCTTCACATCGTTGTTCAGTCCGACGAATCTCCTTGCTTCCTCCTGGTTCATGCTTATTATGTCTATGTTTTTCAGGATGCTTTCGGTCTTCTTTATTCCAAGGTTTAGGAAATTCGAGCCTGGGTTCATCGCAAACCTCGCGCCATAGCTTCTGTGTGTCTCTATGAGCCTCTCTATTATGGATGTATCCTCCGCAGGGAGAGGGCCCAAATATATCCATCCTGCCTTGAATTCCCTTTCTATATCTTCATATCTTAAGTTTTTCTCGATTCCACGGTATACGAATATCACAGCCTTTCCTATGTTGGAGACTATGACGACCGAAAACTGGGTCTCTCCATCGGATTTGATCACGAGCTCATCGGCTATGCCTCTGCTCTTTAGATCTTCAAGTATAAACGCTGAATTTGAATCACTGCCGAGTCTGGCTATCACTCCTGCTTTTTTGCCAAAGTTTGCGAAGGTGGCTGCCGCATTTGTGGCGCTTCCGCCTGTGAATTCCAGTACCTTGTTCACCTCTACTTTCCTGTCGAATGGCACCTCCAAGAAATGCGAATTTATCCCCTGCTTTAGATTTGACTGCTTGCTGAATAGGAATATATCTTTTGTTGCAGAACCAACCGTGACTACATCAAACTCCAGCATACGAAGGCACCTGATAATTATTAGAACTGTGTATTATTATAGCTTTACGAACCTCTTAGATGCATTCCAATATCTCGAACAAGTATTTGGGCTGGAAAGGAAGGATAAAACCCAATCTCATGTCTCATCGTATTGAATGGAAGCTCTGGAGACTAGGGACATCCTATAAAATCAAATTGCGGTTATGCGAATTCGAACAGGCGCCTTTGGCTCATTATAAGCTTCAAAAGCCTGCTCCTATTAGGTATATCTTTTAGGTAGAGGGTGGAGCTGTTTGCGCCGTCTATCAAAGAATGGAGATCCTTGAAAGGAGTCAGGTCGCCCTTCAAAGCCGCTCTTGCGCTTTCCCTGACGACCCAGACCCCGAGGGGCACGAAGTAATCGGGTGTTATCTCCCTTATGGCCACCACGGTAAACTGCCTCTTGAGCCTCTTCAGCTCCTCCAGGACAGCCAGCCTCACCGCATAGTATCCCCCAGCTGTGTTGCTTGCATACGTCTTCCTGCCCTCATAAAGTTCATAATCTCCATCGCCTATGAACAGCTTTGAGCTGTTGTTCCAGACTTCTATAAGTTCAAATGACCATTCTCCCTTTATGAACAGGAACGTGAAGTGATTCCCGAGTATCCCTCCGGACTTTATCGCATATGTATCTCCCTCCTCAAACTGCTTTACATCAGATATAAGTTTTCTTCCTATCGTATCATCCACCGCAGTTATGCTCCACTTCGTAGGGACGATCTTTCTTCTAACGCCCATCGCGCCTAAACTCAGAATATCGCTTATCTTGTTCTCTTGAATATTTGACGAGTACAAAGTTATTATGCCGTCTGAAGCTTTTAGATCCTTATCATAGTAGACTTTCTCCACCTGCCTGTCTATCTTGACGTCATCCTTGAAGGAGAACTTCTCCATGTCAGCGCTCTTCCCATAGATGCCTATCTCCTTTGACTTGAAGTAATAATCATAGACCTTTGAGATCTCCATCCCCACCTTCACCTCGGTGCTGGACATCGAGGCAAGCTGCATCTGCTGGAGCTTCTCTGACTCCGGCTCATACACGTTGAACCTGCTCCTCGCATTTACCAGCTCTCTCCTAAGCGAGAATATCTTCGAGACAGTATAATTGTTCTGCACCCATAGATTAGGCATGCTCAATATCTGCGAATTGTTTTCAGTCGAGAACATGACCCCCACAGACACCTTTGGATAGTTATACTCTCCCACCAGAAAAGAAGGGGGCGTGAATCCCTCCAGGCTGCCTACATGTATCCTCTCAAACTTCAAATTAGGCAGCGTCTCCTTTATATACCTGTGCAGGGACTTCACCTTCAGTATATCCATACTACCCAAGATAATGCTCCTTCGAATGGCTTTCCTCCTCGGCTTTGCCTTTCTTCTCCACAGAGAATTTCAGAGTGTTTCTTCTTCTCCTACCTCTTCTGAGGCCCTTCAGATCCACGTCCAGGTCCAAATAGCCAGATAAGAGCCGTACCATCCTTGCGGACGCATTAGTATCCATATATCCTGGGGCGCTGTTTGCCTCAACCAGCAGCATAGAAGCGGTCAGACCCGCCCTCTGCGCCATCCCGTAGATCAGGCCGGTCATGCCGAAGATTACATTCACCCGCTCATTCAGCTTGTCAGTCGCTTTGAGCTTCTCAAGTTTCTGGGCGGCTTCCTTAGAGTTAGACATGTAATATGAGATATCTCTCTTCCTTTCGCCTTTTATTCCTATTCCTCCGAGCGCTATCACCTCCTTTGCCTTCCCGCTCTTCAGCGTGTCGATTATGTCCTTAGAAAGTTTATACGCGCCAGAGTCGGTGTTAGGTTGGGAGTCTCCGTAGCATAGTATGGTCTTCTCCTTTGCCTTCAAGTTTATAAATCTCACGGCTGGCAGCCTGAATCCATCTGAGTCATTCAATAGGATGGCAGGCATGTCATCGCTGTAAATCGAGAATATCGTATCATGCTTCATATTCTTTAGTATGTAATTCGCAGCCAGAATAGAGACGCTCCCTATCCCTGGAAAGGCAACTATTACACGGGAACCTTCGATATAGTCTTCCATAACTGCCGCATGTTATTTACGCGCTTGCTCTGCCTATCTCCTCCTTCTTTAGATCTCTTCTGTATTTCTTAAGCTGTTCGTCGTTTGAATACCTCAATGGAGCCTTCAGGACGGTGGAGCCTCCGCATATGCCGCATATCTCCTTTAAGGTGTATATCCTGCAGCTCTCGCAGTATCTTATTCTCTTCATGACTTTATCTCCTTGTAGTTGAACTCAAGCCCTAATTCTTTGCTCCTCTTCTCAAGGGAGTCAATTATCTTCCTATTCTCCGCCAGGGTCTTCTTCGCGTCGCCTGCATTGACCTCCAGCATGTAATTAGGCGCCTTTATGTACTTGAAATTCCATGTCTTCCTGTCAGAGTACTGCTCTAAAAGCAGCCTCTTTATGCTATCTACTCCGTCCTCGCCGTAAGACCTTATGGTAAGCAGGCTTCTGATTACCAGCTTCTTCTTGGTGCTTTCAACGAACTTCAACACCGCATCCTTCAAGTCCTGTTTCAATTTGAATTTATCAAGCGCACTTGTGTTCCCGTCCAACAGCTCTGAGTAGAGGTTATATAAGCTGCCATACTCTCCCTTTATGGCATCAATCAGGTTCTGCGGCGACTTGTCATACTTCTCTATAAGCTTCTGGAGCCTGTTGCTGATCGACCATTCCTTCAGGGTCTGCCTCTTCTCATTGTCTCCTACTCTTTTTATTGATAGTGATATCGACTGCGGGGTGGATTCAAGCACCTTGCACACCACCAGGCTGTTCTCCCTGACCAGGTCCTTTACGTTCTTGACCCATCTGTTGCTGAGCTCTGAGATGTGGACGAAGCCTTCCTTTCTTGTCGAGCCTATCTCCACGATGATACCATGCTGTAGGATCTTCTTCACCTTGCAGATATAGACTCCCCCTACCTTTATCTCATCAGTTCCTTCCATCATCTATATGATGAATTTGTTGAATATTTATAATTTGACAGCTTCAGGCGCGCGATGAAAGCGAACCGATAAATAGAAGAAAAACTATAATGAAGGTATAACAGAATTAAAGGTGTAAAATGGGCAGTCGTCTGGATATAGTTGAGGAGACGTTAAGCGATATAGCTGCGCGCCTGAACCTTAGCAGCGCAGATGAAGTCAGGACTTATATCAGCAATAAGACTTACGGGTACGGAGGGGATTTTTCCCTGATCCTGGCGCTGAAAGAAAGCAAAGTCAAGCATATCCCGCCTGAAAAAGCCGCGGAGGAGATAAAATCGAAGCTTTCAGGGATGCGTTTTATCAAAAAAGTAGACGCTGTGAATGGATACGTCAACTTCTGGTACGATTTTGAAGAGATAGTAAAAGCGCTGTCAGAGGGGTTTGATGAAAGCTATGGGAGGGACGATCAAGGCAAGGGTAAGAGGATAATGATAGAGCATACCAGCGTGAATCCGAATAAAGCGATACACATAGGCCATGTAAGGAACTCTGCCATCGGGGACGCTCTATCCAGGCTGTTAAATTTCGTCGGCTATGATGTAATCGTTACGAATTACATCGATGATACCGGTGCGCAGGTAGCCGATAATGTAGTCGGCGTGAAGTTCCTCGGTTTTCCAAGGAGCAAAGAGGGCGTGAAGGCAGATCATTATCTGGGAGACGAAGTCTACGTAAAGGTGAATAAGTTGTATGAAAAGGATCCGGCGCTGATGGAAAAGAGGAGCCTGGTATTGAAGGCGATGGAGGAAGGCAGCGGGGAGCTTGCCGCCCTGGCGCGCGATATGGTAATAGACGTGCTTAAAGGGCAGTTGAAGACGATGGAAAGACTCGGCGTGTTCTACGATCTGATAAACTATGAATCCCACATACTGGCATACAAGTTCTGGGCGACCGCCTTCTCGCAGATGAAGGAGATCGGAGCCGTGAAACTGGTTACAGACGGGGACAAGAAGGGCTGCTGGGTTTTCTCCTCCTCTCCGCAGGGCGATGATAAGATACTTGTGCGCTCGGACGGGACCGTCGTATACGCCGGTAAAGATATAGCCTACGCTATGTGGAAACACGGCCTTCTGAAGGGCGATTTTAGATACAAGAGGTTTGGCATGCAGAGAAATGGCAAGGAGCTGTGGACTACCACTCTCGATGAAGAGTCAGAGGAGAAGCACCCTGTTTTCAACGGAGTCGACCAGTCTATAAGCGTGGTAGACATACGGCAGAGCTATGAGCAAAGCATCGTAAAAGAAGCCATCGAGAGGCTCAGCGCCGGAAAGCCTATTAGATATGTGCACTACGGCTACGAGGTCGTGGCGCTGTCTCCAAACACTGCGAATAAGCTTGGCATGAACGCTGAGGAAAAAGATGTCCTTCAGATGAGCGGGCGAAAGGGGATATACATAAACGCCGATGATTTCTTAGACAGACTTTATGGGCTGATATTAGATGAAACGAAGGATAAAAACCATGAATTAAGTGAAGAGGAATGCAAAGTGGTTGCCGAGTCGCTTGCGGTGTCTGTCCTCAGATATGAGATGATAAGGACGGATCCGAAGAAGATGATAGTTTTCGATATAGACGAAGCCCTCAACCTGGAGTCTAAAGGCGCGGTTTACATAGAGTACACTCTAAGCCGCATGGCCGGCATCATCAGGAACTCCGCTGAAGAAGACGGGGGCAGCGTGCCGATACCTGACTTGAGCGATGCCGACAGGAAGCTTCTGCGCGGCATAATCGAGTTTCCCGGGGTCATAAAAGCGGCTGCAAAAAATCTTGATCTGGTGGGGATAGCCGGATTCATGTCCAGTTTTGCGTCCGATTTCAATAACTTTTATGCGAAGGAGCCGGTTTTAAAGGCAGAAGGAGACTTGAGAAGGTTCAGGCTGTGGCTGGTAAAGGCTTCGAAGCAGGTCCTAACAGATGCGGCGAGTATCGTCGGAATGGTGCCTCTTGATAGGATGTGAATCTATCTTTGCATCCTTTGACATGGATTCTCCCGCCTCATTCACTTTGTCGAATAGATATGCACATTATGAAATCTTTTAGGATATTCTTATTCTCATCCAGAATACTTTTATCCTTCAAAAAAGAACTAAGCTCAGGCTCAAACCCTTTTTTCTTGTCATCCATACATGCACCTCGTGTTTTTACTTTTTTTTAAAGACGACAAGGGGCATTATAAATTGAAGCTTGCCCCGGCCGGGATTTGAACCCGGGTCTTCGGCTCGAAAGGCCGGTGTCCTTGGCCTCTAGACTATCGGGGCGATCAACATTATAAACTAAGTATAGGAATATAACTACTTCTCTTTGGCCTTCGCAGGTTCTTTGGTTTTCTCCTTATCAGCCTCTGTATGGCATGCGGGGTTGACGCAGAATATGTAGGTTCTTTTGCTCTCTTTTCCCCTCCATTCTATCTCATGCAGTCCGCACTTCGGACATGTCTGGGGAGAGATGAAGATATACCCGGACTGCGGCAGCGGCATTGCGAAATGGCAGTTAGGATAATTTGAGCAGCCTACGAACCTCTTATGAGTCCTCTTCGAGATTATCATCTTAAGATCATGCCCGCAGAGAGGGCACTTTCCGAATACATACTGCTGAAGCAGGGCCTTGTGCATCAGCTCCCCTACTTCCTTTTTCTTCTTCTCAAGGTCGCTTAATATCTCAGAGACGTCCTTTCTGGCCTCATCAACCACCTCTTCCTTACTCTTCTTAGCTTCGGTGATATTGTTCATCTCCTCCTCTAGATCAGCCGTCAGTTTAGGTCCGGTAAGCTCAGGTGATATTTTCTTCAGGCTCTGCGTGACTGCAAATGCGACTTCGCTTGGTATCAGCGTCTTGCTGGCGGAGATATACCTCCTCAGCATAAGTTTAGAGAGTATATCCGGCCTGGTGGATTTGGTCCCCAGCCTGTACTCCTCCATCAACTTTATCATCCCTCCCTGCGAGTAGCGGGGAGGAGGCGCAGTCTCGGCTTCCTCTTCATCTATCGATTTTACCCTTAATATCTGCCCCTCTTTCAGTTTTGGAGGCAGTATGTTCTCCTCATACTTTGAATAGATGTAAGCCGATCTCCAGCCGGGCTCCAAGACCTTCGCTCCATGCAGTTCAAATTCCTTCCCATTTATGTCCAAAGTTACAAGCATAGACTCCTCTTTGGACGGGTCCATGAAAGTAGCCAGGAATCTCCTGCTTATCAGATCAAATATCTTAAATTCCTGCGGTGTAAGTTTTTCATCCGGAAGCTTCACAGGATGTATTGGCGGATGGTCTTTAGCGGTCTTACCTGAGGTCGGATGCAGTTCAGCGCTTAACACCTTATCTGTGAACTGCTTGTATCTTCTATCCTTTCCGAGCTCATTGAGTATCTCCTTTAGATTCAGCGTCGGTGGATAGGACTGGTTGTCTGTCCTCGGGTATGACACGTATCCCTTCATGTACAGCCCCTGCACAATCCTCATGGCATTCATGATGGAGAAGCCTGCAGAGGCGGCGCTCCTGAGGAAAGTCGTGGTGTCGAAAGGCTTTGGAGGCAGCACGCTCCTAAGTTTTTTGCTTATTGACACTATCCTTGCCTCTTTAGCCTTCTTAACAGCTCTGATCTTTTCAGCTTCTTTGGGATCGAATATTTTTTCCTCCTTGTAATTCGCCAGCATCTCGTTCCCTTCAAAATCCAGCCTGGCTGTAAAACTCCAGAATTTTTGAGGCTTGAAGTCCCTCCTCTCCTGTTCTCTGTCGACGATGAAGGTCAAGGTGGGAGTCTGCACCCTTCCCACGGAGAGATATGAGTTCCCCAGCCTCCTCGCGGACAGGGATATGAACCTAGTAAGGACCGCACCGAGTATCAGATCTATCTCTCTTCTTGCGTCCGCGCTGTCGGCTAGATTCTTATTCGGTTCCTTGAGATTGGAGAAAGACTCGGACAGTTCGGATTTGGTAAGGGAGGAGAAAACCGCACGGTAGATCTTTATCCTGCTGTTTACGGATCTCACGACGTCTATCGCCTCGAATCCTATCGATTCTCCTTCGGTGTCATAGTCAGTGGCTATTATGACCTTTTCAGCCTTCTTCGCATAATCTTTCAGGACATCGATGTTGTCTATCGCCGTATCAGCGTAATCAAGCTTTGAATAGATCATCTCCTTGAGCGTATCGTAGCTCCATTTCTTGTATTTGGATGGGTACTTAACCTCCTTTATGTGCCCTTTCAGAGGGATGACAACCGACTCTTCCCCATTTATCTTAGTTATCCAGACTTTTACTGGCCCGTATTCCTTTGAGGAGATCCTTGATTCGCTTAAGTTTTTGGCTATCGTTTCAGCTGCCGTGCTCTTCTCTGCAATTATCATCTGCATCTTTAAACCTTGGATGTCTTCGTTTATAAAGTCTTTTAGGCGTGCTCTGCCCTGCGGCGTCTGCTTAGTATCCAGCGAACTCCTCTATCAGTATGTTATCTTCCAGTACCTCTGCATCCAGCAGCTTTTGCATCCTAGCAGCCATATCCTTTCTCAGTAACTGTTACGATCGGTGTTTGTACCCATTCTAAGCGTAAAATATAGACCCAGCCAGCATTGTTTGAAGAAGGTTTTTATACGTATAGGAATTAGAATAGAATCTATGATATTTGGAGACAGAGATATAAGGGAAGCTATAAAGAGCGGAGAGATTAAGATAGATCCTCTTTCGGAGGACACGATAAGGGAAGACGGGGTGGATCTAAGGCTCGGCGATGAATTTGTAAGGCTTAGGAGCTTCAAGGGAGAGGTATTCGATTCAGCGGCAAAATATGATGCTTTTTCGAAGGAGAAGGCCCAGGAGTTCATCATAAACCCCAATGAGAGGATATTGTCGGTCACAAAGGAGAATATCTCATTGTCCAACAATCTAATAGGCTTCGTAAACCTCAGGTCCTCATATGCAAGGATAGGGATAATCATCCCCCCGACTATAGTCGATGCGGGCTTTTCTGGGAAGCTCACGATAGAGATGATCGGCTCTGAGTTCCCGATAAAGCTGCATGCTGATGACAGGTTCCTGCACCTGGTCTTCTCAAGGACGATTTCACCGGTTGAGAACCCATACAGAGGCAAATACGCGAATAAGGGAGGAGTGGAGACTGCGAAGTTTTAGGAGGGATGAGCATGGCAAGACTTGTGAGGCATGACGCGAAGAAACCATACATCGTAAAATTAGGGGATATAGAAGCCTTCAAAAGCATGATAACAGACGAAAAGGTGAGAAATCTGTCAATCCACCTGTGTGCATGCGGGCTGTCTAACAACAAGCCGTTCTGCGATGGCAGCCATTTGAAGACACAGACCGAAGAGGAAGGTGTGATATACTTTTACGATGAGAAGGACGAGAGACATGAGCTGCCGATGAAGTATAAAAAAGAGTAGAAGGACATCGCGGAAAGTATATTAAACACCGGCTTCTATTAGATAAGTGAAGCGGAGTAGAGCAGCCAGGAGTGCTCGCTGGGCTCATAACCCAGAGGTCATAGGTTCAAATCCTATCTCCGCTATTTTTATCTTCTACTTTTTTGGCAGCTCCTTTAAAGTATTTAAATGGAAAGTCTTTCATAATAAGAATGCAACCTGCAGATGGCAATCCAGCGCCCAATGAGGGGCAGAAGGCTCCGGAGATAAGCAAAGAAGACGAGCTTGAGAGGCTCAGAAAAGAGAACGAGAGGCTTAAGGAGATCAATAGACTTAGGGAGGAGAACGAGAGGCTGAAGCAGAGCGTGCAGGGCGGGGCATCTCCTAAAGGAGTCAAGCAATTCAGGCTGAATAAGAATGTCTACATGTACGGCGGATTTGTCGCTGTAATAATCGTTGCCTTGCTGCTGTTGGTGTTTGTCTTCCATATATTTAATATCGTACCTTCTTCTACGACTCTGCAGCCGACGGTAAATGCAGGGGCGTCAGGCAAGTTCTTCGTGGGACCTGATGGCCAGCCTCTGGGATCTGCATTTATAGCGGGACTATCTGATCTCAGCACCCAGCTCCAGCAGGTCGGCAGTGAAGAGCTGGCAGGGCGTATAGTAAATGAATCATACGGGTGCCTCAGTTCCAGCACAGGGCAGTTTATAGCCAATGCTACGAAGTGCAATTCGAACCAGGGATATTCTCCTTCACCAGCCTACTCTGTACTTGAATACGGCAACGGTTCTGGAACTTACAACATCATACCGCTAAAGGTCCCATCGGATTTCTCGAATATCTCTCTGGTCCAGGGCGGGAAGCCTACGATCGTTTATTTCGGGGCGCAGGGATGTCCTTTCTGTGCACAGATGAGATGGATACTGGCTGTTGCGCTTTCCAGGTTCGGAAATTTCAGCCAGCTGTTCTATGATAGGTCAGCCACGAATGACTGGAACGTGCCCACTTTTATGTTCAACTTCTCAAGCAAGCTGTTCGATGAATCGACAGCTCAGCCTGCTATATCCAACGGTCAGGCGCCGTATGGCGACAACAATCCTACGCCCTTAGTTTCTGGCGCCTACTACACATCAAAATACATCAACTTCGAGCCATTCGATGAGATGGGCGGGTCTTTTCTTGTGAATGTGACGGGCATAGAGCAGCTGAGCCCATTCGCATACAGCGAGGTCTATCTCCCCTCAGGGAACGGCTTCAACGTCACTAATCCTTCGGCTATGACAGCGGACGGATTCGGCATCACAAACTTTTTCCTAGGAGGCGTGCCATTCTTTGACATAAACAACCAGTTCGTATTTGACGGAGCCATAGACAATGCAGGCACCATACTTGATACAAGCACCGGCACCGTCTTTCCGCAGTATTCAAGCCAGCAGGACATACTTAATTCACTGGAGAATCCGGTCCAAGGTTCTTTCGGCCAGACTGTCTTAGGAGGGGCGAATATTTTGACGGCGCAGATATGTGAGACTATAAACAATACAGCGCCGGTCTGCTCCCTAACCTATATAAAAGGGCTGGAGAAGATGATAAGCAGCGCGGTTTGAAAGCTCCACAGTCCGCCGGCCGTCAGCGTATCCTTCTTTCCTTCGTTATGACCCTTGTAAGCGTAGTGAAGAAGAAAGATACGCCGAGCACATACTTAGTAAGCATCAGATTCTATTTCCAAAATCGGCGATCTTCTCCCCGTCTTTATATACATGGCTGAAGACGGCGGTAGACAGAAGGGTAAAAGCTATGCTTATTGCGAAAGTGAGCATATACCCTGAATAGAAGGATATGAAGCCGGATAAGAACGATCCAACAACGCCTGAAAAGCCTATTACAGCGGACCACAGTCCTATGTAATGCGCTTCAGATTTCCCCGCTATGTTTACATACATTATAACGGAGGCTGATACGTTCCAAAATGCATATCCTATGCCGGCTACCAGGTATGAAAACATGTTTAAGTACACGATCCCAGCGATTACAAAAACGGAGAGGGCAGCTATTAGATACCCAGCCGATCTGATAAAGGTGGAAAGCCTGTAATAATCTCTCAGCCTTCTATTTACCTTTCCAGTCATGAAGATAGCGTATATGATAATCTGTCCTATGCCGTTCAGC
>JAPDMB010000007.1 GCA_025920305.1 Candidatus Parvarchaeota archaeon
AATGAGCTCCTCCGCATATACCCCTCCAAAGGAGAAATCCATAGCCATCGTTTTGACAATGTTCTCCCTGTCTGAACTTAATACACCTCTCTTGAAACCATCGTAGTCAATGGAGGTAATATCCATCTTGCTTGGAGGATAAGCATAATCCTGCCCGGATCTTATCTCCCTTGTGCCGTATCTTCTCGTAAACATGGACCAGATTATCCTCCCATCCTGCGTCAGTATGATGTTCCCTTTTGAGAAGAGCTCCACTGTCAGCCCGTAGCTGTCCATGTCTATGTTCAATATCCTGTCAGATCCATGAAGCGAAAGTCTAATCTTTCTGTTCAGGAGCAGCTCCTTGAGCTTCTGCGTGAACGGGAAGGATATCGTATCCTCTGGCTTGTTGTACTGCATGCAGAAGAATTTCCCTGGCACAAGCCTGAGCCAGTATTCTCTGTCCTTGTAGATCATAAGGAGAAGTTCGTTCTTCCTGCTCCTTACATCCCTTATCCTCCCTTCCTGCAGATACGAAAGCTCTTTCAAAAGCTTGAATGCATCAAGGAAGGTCATCTCGCGTTTCATTACAATGATAGTGCCGGCTTGGATTTAATCTTTAAGAATCTTTATTTTTTCGAACTTTCAGGAAGCCTGGAAAGAAAGGAAATTCTGCAGCGCGTTCTTTATGCTGTCAAGCTCGTTTTCGAAGGCCTCCTTTCTCTGTGTCAGCGTTTCGGAGTTCATTCGGTCATACAAGGGCTTCACTAATTTAGTTACCCCGCTAGTCCATCTGTTCAGGAAGTCAAGCACGATGGATGATACTATCTGCACCGTGACCTTCCCTGTCTTGGCCTTTATAGGCTTCCCTTCCTTCATTGCGCTGCTCTCAGTTATGTTGGCGAAGTCGATTATCATGTTTATTCTGTAGGCCATGTAATCATCCAGAGCTTTCTGCGCCAGCCACTCTATGTGGTAGTTGTTCCCTCCGAACTGCACATAGCTGGTTTCAACGACATTGTATCCCTCCTTCTTCAAGCTCTCCTTTGCAAAAATGTAGAATTTCTGGTCGTCCAGGGATCCTTCATGCTGGAAAGACGTGGAACCAACAGGTATTATCTCCATATTTAACTATGGAATTTGGAGAGATATAAACTTATCTACCAGAAAATAATCAATCCTATAACTGCAAGCACAAACTCTAGAAGCGTAAAGGACAGCACGATCTGCCATTCCTTGAATTTTCCAGTCCTTAAGAATAGATGCGTCAATGAGTATATCCTGTTCCCATTTGGCGACGTGAGCCTTCCATCCTTTTGGAGCACGCCCCAAGAGTGCACATGGAACCTGCCCCTCGCCTTTAATGCGAATTCGGCCAGCCATGGGAGTATAAGTATGAGGGCTAGGGCTCTGGTGCTTCCGATTATCGTAAGGACGGCGAAGGCGGAGCCTATGAAGTAAGTGAAGCTGTCTCCAGGAAGGATTTTCGCAGGGTAGCTTCCATAGTACAGGTATGCGATGAGCGATCCTGACAATACCGCAGACAGGCTGAATTCAGTGAAGTCTCCGTAATGGAAGGAGAGGATCCCCATCGCGATCACAGCGATCAGCCCCATCTGCAGGCTCAACCCGTTCAATCCTTCGAGCATGTTGAAGACATTGGATGAGAATAGGAAGATTATGGGGATTACTATGAATGTGAACAGGAGCTGGTTCAGATATATGGTCCCGACATGCGGTATGGGGATGACACCCGGACCGAAATTTATCACCAGAAGGGGCAGTACGCCGATCAGAGTGAGCAGAAGCTTCTCCCTCTGCTTCAGCCCCCCTCCTACCTGCGAGTAATTCTTCACGAGCGTCTTAACTTTGATCTTAGCCGTCCTTATCTTGCTCCCAGCCATATCATCCATGAAGCCGATGAACGTCACTATGAGTATGGATAGGAGCGAGAGCAGGAGAAAAGTCACATTTATATCGGAGGTTATGAAGTAGTCAAGGCTGAATATGAGCGCTAGTTCCCCTATCAAAAGGCCGAAAACGGTGATAAGCCCCCCGCTGGCAGGAAGGAGGGGTTTTCCTCTCTTGTTTATATCGGTCTCGATCATCCCTATCTTGACAAGTATCGGGATGAAGTAAAACCCTGCGAGCAAAGAGCTTATGAACGCCAATGCGCTCGCGATGAGTATCTCCAGTAACATTAGATTTAGATGCATGAGTTAATATTAATAATTTGATGATCTCATATTAATGTTCATAGACAGAATTTAAGCCCCGTTGTGTAGTGGTCAAGCACGCAGGCCTTTGGAGCCTGACACCTCGGTTCAAATCCGAGCGGGGCTATCTTATATGGGGGATAGCGCTATCTAATAAAATGGAGCTGATTACTGGGTTTTTATAATTCAGTAAATCAAAGGCGTGTTTGTTTTGTGCTACTTTAAATTTTAAAATTTTTTATAAGAACTGTGTAGTGTTCACGCCACAGTATTAGAAATTCAATCGACGACAACGCTATCAAACCACCGATTATATGCACTAGCAGTAATCCATAATTGGAAGCTAGCACCAAGATGATAATTATCAATAATAGTATGAATGTAATGTAAGCAGCGATCTCCTTAGTCCTTTTGCTGTAATTTTTATTAGCCCTCTTAACAAATAAAGCCTTAAAATCGTAAGTAGAGACGTAGATTAAGAAATAGATAAGCAATGTAATTGCCAGTATCGAAGTCCCTCTAGATGGGACCTTAAAGGCAAGCCAGTACACTGCGGAAGAAAGATAAGAAGCCAGTATCCCGACTACAAAGACGTCCGACGGCTTCAAGAATTTATTTAGTCTATTATTTTTTGTGTATATGTAACTAGCTATTAGCAACATTATAAAAACCGGCAGAAAATTGAACAAAAAACCTACATAAACGCTTCCATAAGATGCAGATAAATCTTCCAATGCATTGAACGGTGCAGTAATAAAGATTAGAATATTCTCAGGTATCAATTTTAGAAATAAAATAAATGCCAAATTTGCAAATATATACAAAAGTGAGAATATCAGACTGAGTTTTAATAAATTCATCGCCTTTTTTAGGGTAAAATTGTTTTTCATCTTAAACCGCCCTCAATTTATCTTCTTCTCCTATGTTATATTGTAAATATCATATATAGTCTTATCCACGTCATATTTGAGGGCGTTCAGATCCTCACTTTTTTACTTGCTTAGTTTCAGGAGCCCAATTATGATGAGTATGAGGCCTGCTATGTCTACGAGTGGAAATATAAGCAGCACAGCTCCGACGGAGATGCCTGTCTTATTGTATCTCTTTCCCACCCTGTATAAGCCTAATATGACGCCGGCAATCCCTCCAATTAGCTCCAATATTACGCCGGCGATAAGTATGATAGCCAGCCCGCCGAAGAAGCCGATAAGTGGCAACATGTAGATTGCGGTCGTGCTGAGTCCTAGGGACAGCAGATCTCCCCCGATCATTACGAACAGCGCTGCGATTATGATTATCAGCCCGATGAAACTTATAAGTGTGAATATGTAGGGAGTTTTGAAGTTATTGTCGATTGTCAGAAGGTTTCTAAAAGCCAGCATCAAAATGACAATGCTGACTATGCCTAGGATGAGGGGGATGATGGACATCAGCGGTAGGAATGCCAGTATTATCGCTACCACGAGAAGAACAGCAAATATATTCAGATATGATATTGCCTTCTTTTCATTCTCTTGCATTTAAATCATAAGAGACGCCACTACTTAAGTCTTTGTGTGGAGTTCACGAAGGGCGTCGGTCCCTCGCTCTCTTACTGATGTCCTCCCACAAATAAATTCTGTGTAACCCCTTTCAGCCATACGCATACTCGGTTTGATGGCCTGGGATCTTTGCCACTGGCAGAGTTAAATATAGGAAATTATTTGGAAGTAGCATGGATATATTTAGGGGCTACGATATAAGGGGTCTATATCCGGAAGAGCTGGATGAACAAAAAGCAGGAGAGATAGGCAGAACGGTAGGTTCTATAGCCAATGGGAAAAGAGTATATGTTGGGAATGACACAAGAGCAGGGACATACAAGATAAAGGACAGTTTCATCAGCGGTCTTTTGAGCGCAGGGGCAAAGGTCTTAGACCTGGGCATGGTTCCCATCGCTGTCCCTGCCTTTGCATCTTTTAAGGAGAAGACGTACGGCGTATGTTTAACCGCTTCGCACAATCCTCCTAAATATACTGGTATACTCACTTTTGACAACGGGAAGAGCTTAGATCCTGAGAGGATCAAATCGATTTATTCCTCTAAGTCTTTCTTAAGCGGCGAGGGGACCATAAAGAAGCAGGACTATCAAAGCAAGTATCTGCTTAGGATAACTAAGGGCATCAATGGCGTGAATTTTAAAGTCGGTATAGATGCCATGGGCGGTGCAGGAACCTTTGCCTCGAAGTTGGCCGTGAAGCTCATCGGTGCAGAGCCGAAGATGCTGCATCCAAATATCTCAATGGACTTCTTCGGAAAAACACCCGAGCCATCAAAGGAGAACATCTCAGAGCTCTCTAGTTTTGTGGAAGAGAACCATCTTGATATGGGTATGCAGCTGGACGGCGATGCGGACAGAGTGATATTCACCGATGAGCATGGGAATTTCATAGATCCGGTCATCTCAGCCTTGATATTTGTAAGATATCTGCATATAGAGGAGGCGGTTATAAATGTCATGTCCCCGAGTATATTCAAAAGATTCACAAAGGTCAAGTTCGTAGCGGTCGGGAGGAATCGTCTTGAGGGGGTCGAGTTCGGGTTTGAAACCTCGTCGCATTTTTACTTTGGAAAGTACTTCCCGGCATCAGACGGCATACTTACTTCTATCCTGATGTTGAACATACTTAAGAAATCGGGAAAAACTATGAGCGAACTGGCCAAGGAGTTTCCAAGGCCTTACTATAAGCTGGAAGCCGTAAAGATGAGGAGCAGCGAGGAGATGGATGCTGCCCTTAAGGAGGCTGAAAAGAGGATGTCAGTGTACGGCAGAATTGACAGGACTGATGGTGCAAAGGTATACTTTGATGACGGCTCAATATGCGTGAGAAAGTCTGAGACGGAGCCGTTGATACGGGTCTTCTATGAAGGTGTGGACGAGAGCTCTTTCATGAAGATGGGGGAGATAGCCTATAAGATAATGCCATGGAAGTAGAGGATTGGTCGATAAATCAGATACTGGAAAAGACTAATCTCACAAGGGAGCAGATCGAGGAGAAGTTAAAGAAGAAACTGGAGGAATTCCCCGCTTTGACGAGAGAGGCGGCTATAAGGGCGGTGGCAGCGGACAGCGGCGTCATCCTGATAAGGAGGGACTATAAGGTATCGGATATAAAAGAGGAGATAAATCATCTGAACTTGAGATGCAGCATCATCAGGAAATTCGAGGCAAGGGAGGTGAATCTTAGGGGAGGAAGGAGCAAGATACTGAATCTAATCGTCGGCGACGAGACAGGCCAGATAAGAGTGGTCGTATGGGATACAAACAAGATAGCTGAGCTGGAATCTTCATTCAATGAGGGGGATGAGATATTGATAATAAATGCGTATTCAAAGTTCAGCAGCTTCAGCAGCAACTTCGAGGTGAACATAGGGAAGAACACGCTGTTGAAGATGATCGAACGCAGGGGACAGGCAGCAAAGGAAGGGGATAACTATTCAAGGATAAGTCAGATAAACGAGGAGAATAAGGTGTATAGGGTCAGAGGTTTCATAACCAGGCTTTTTACGAATAATACCTTCATAGTGAGATGCAGAATATGCGGGAAGAGGGTGGATGATAAGTGCGACGTGCATGGGGACAAGGCGCTGTCAAAGACGCTGATGATATCTGCTGTGATAGACGACGGTCTTTCAAACATGAAGGTGGTCTTCTTCGATAGAGTGGCTGAGAAGCTATTAAGTCTTTCAAAGGAAGGTGACCTCAGGGCAAGACTGAATGACATCTCCTTCGGGATCTATCAGGTTGAGATAGAAGCAGTAGCAAAATCTTTCAACGGTGTTCTAAGTTTGACTGTAAAGGATGTCAGGCCCGTAGACTACAGCCTCTGAACTGTCCTATGAAGGATAGCCTTCCGTTCGCATGGCTGAAAAATGTTTTTAAATCCACATGGAGAATATCTATTGAATATGGATCTACAGATCACTCCAAATATCCTTAAAGACAAGGGTTTGAACCAGGCCGCCAAACCCGCATACTCTGTTGCGACCGTGCCGGTCATAAGGCGCAAAGGCAGAGGAGAGTCCATATGGATCATCGTTTTGGTGGCCGTGCTGGTCATAGCGGTCGTAGCTCTCCTGCATTTTGGCGTGATCAAACCGCCGGTCTCAGCACAGAACATTTCTACCCAGTCAAACATCAACGCCTTCTCTACGGCGCAGACCCCGCAGGAGGTTATGGGGGTGATAAACTCCCACATCAGCGGCAATTCAGCCTTTTCGATAAATTATAGCGGCAGAGTGGGGCTGACCGCGGGTATAACTACGATAAACTTGCCGGCTGACATAGCTTTTGCAAAGAATGGAAATCTCTTTAGGCTTTCATTTGACGTAAACTACTCTTCCTTCTTAAGTTTCCTGCGCAGCATAATCAACTTAAGTATATCGAATGCTTCATCTCAGAATCAGACTTTGCTGCCATCCTCACTGCTCGTTTCAGGGCTTCTGTTCTACAACGGCACAGGCATCACCTTCTGCAGCATCAAGAATGCCTCCTATGCAAATTGTTCATATGATCAGATGGTAGTCCCGCAGCAGGACATACTTTATGAGCTGCTTAACTCTGGCAGCAACAACGCCACTGAACCGATACAGCCGGTCAACTACTCAAATCTGCTGTCGGAGATAAACACGTCGGATTATTCGGTCTTCACATACAAAGGCGTGTCGACTTATGACGGCCAGCAGTGTTCGCTTGATGATATAGGCCCGGTAGCCGCAGGAAACTATTCGTACACCGGAAGTGTATGCTTCTCTGATTCGCTGGGGCTGCCTTTATACCTGCAGTTTAAGGCCATCCCGAATAAGCCGGCACCAGCAAATTCCAGCCTGTTCACAGGCATGGGACTCAGCGTATATTTCTCATCGAATGTGAGCAGTGTCTCTCCGTCGGCCTCCTATATCACATCACTACCAAGCGGGGCTGTCTTCTATAAGAAGTAGCAAAATCTAGAGGTGTAAATGTTTTAAATATAAGATGTTTATTCATTTGAATGGCAGAGAAGGAGCTTGGAAGGAGAATAAATTCAGAACTGCATGAGATTTACCTGGGCTACGTCAAGGCTTTTCTGATAGAACCAAAGGATAAAAAGGAACTGATACTAGTCGACACAGGCTTGCCGGGAAAGGGCAAGGACACGATAATAAGTTACATAAACAGCATAAACCACTCGATTGAAGATGTGAAGTATATCATACTGACGCATGCTCATATGGACCACTTTGGGAATGCGTATGATATACAGAAGCTGTCCGGCGCACATGTAGGCATCAGCGAAGCGGGTATGAAATATGTGGATGGAGAAGCCGGTCTGCTGTATCCGGTGGCGCACGACTTCAAGAACAGGATGATGGTGGATTTCATCAAGATCATGGGCAGATTTTCCAGGCCGAAGTATATAAAGCCTGATATGGTGCTTAAGGAAGGGGATTTCCCGGAGAGTATGGGGGTAAATGCCAGGATATTGGAGACGCCGGGCCATACAGCTGACTCAATATCGATTTTCCTTAAAGATTCGAAGACCATAATTGTAGGAGATCTTCTGTTCGGAGGGAACGGCCTGAAGGCTCCTCCATTCTACGAAGATTATATAGCACTTTTGAACAGCGTAAAGAAGATAAAGGACGCAAATCCTGATCTAGTCTGCGTCTCTCACGGAAAGAACTATCCTATATCAGAGCTAAAGGTCTGAATCGGTTCTGTCTTTAGACGCTCAACTCTTCCATAACTTTGCTCAGGTCTACGGTCGATCGCCCATCAGAGTCTTTTATCTCCGCATCTATAGGCGGCGGCATCCCCCTAGTCTTCATCCTCTCTTCGAACGTGTCCGGATTTTCCCACTGGAAGAAAAGTCCGGTGTGCTTGTCCTCTATTGTCTCTGTCATCAGGATCTTAAGAGCCTGCGTCTTTTTATCATTCACCTCATTAAGATCGCTGGGGTTTTTGACTTTGCCGTCGTATGTGTTTGGAAGAGGGTGGGTATGGGCAGAGAACCATGCTGTAGATGTGAATTCCGGGTTGTAAGTAGGGCAGCCCTGGAGTATGTCTATCAGCGCGAGACCCTTATGCTGAATGGCTTTGACGATAAGTTCGGTCTGTTCCTTGACGTTATAGCTCTGCGTCCTAGCGACGAAGGTATATCCGGCCAGTATAGCCAATGAAAGCGGGTCAAGAGCGCTGTTTATGTTCGGCTCAGGCCAGCCCTTTACCTTTAGGTTCTCCTGAAGCGTCGGGCTTATCTGCCCTTTTGTCAGACCATAGACACCGTTGTCATGTATCAGGAGCTTTATATCCACATTTCTTCTTCCGGCGCTTATAAAGTGTCCCACACCTATCCCGTAGGTGTCCCCGTCACCGGCGTTTACCAGCACCGTAAGCTCAGGATTCGCAATCTTCACACCTTCTGCAAATGGTATCGCCCTCCCGTGCAAAGTGTGTATGCCGTTTACGTTCACGAAATTCGGCAGCTTGGAGGAGCACCCTATGCCAGACACATCTACTACCTTTTTAGGATCTAAACCAGCCTGTATTATTGCATTCTTAACGCTCAGCAGTATGCCCGTGTCGCCGCACTGCGGGCACCAGTCATTCTGTTCATGCGAGTTCAGATCGCTTAAACTAATAGCCATTCAGTATCACCCTCTTCTCCCCCTTCAATACCCTATCTATCGCATCCTTGACCTCATCCTTGTCCATTATCCTCCCGTTGTATTTAAGTATCTGATTTTCTATCTTAATTCCAGTCTTAGATGCTATATGCTGCCTTAATTGGCCTCCTATGTTTTCCTCGATGCATACAGCTCTCTTTGCGCTTCTGATTATTCTTCCTATCTCCTCGTCAAGCGGTTCTATAAGCTTTATCTGCAGGAATGCGCTCCTCTCATCGAGCGTATCCAATATTGCACCCTTCGGAGAGCCCCAGCTGACTATGAGCAGCTCAGCCTTTTCAGGCGAACCGTAGAGATTGAACTTCTTAGATCTATCCAGGCTGTTAAGTATGAGTTTTCCCTTGCTGTTTCTCTTCTCCATCATCTTGATCCTATTGCTGGGCTCCTCATAAGGATGGCCGTACTCATCATGTTCGTCTCCGGCTATCCACATGACATGGTCGCTTTTTCCAGGGATAAGCCTGGGGGATATGCCGTCCTCTGTAAATTTGAACCTTTTAAAGTCGCCCTCATAACCGGCTTTGTCCGTAAGTTTGCCCCGATCTATCCTATACGATGCTTTTAAGTCATCGATATAACTCTTCTTCACGCTCTTGTATACCTGGGAGATGGATTTTTCGTTCAACACTATGACTGGCAGCTGAAACATCTCCGCGTAGTTGAAAGCATCTGCTGTTATCTCCATCGCTTCCTCTAAATCCCCTGGTGCCAGAACTATCCTGTCGAAATCTCCATGCCCCTGATGGACTGCAAATTCCAGATCCGCCTGTTCGGTCCTCGTCGGCAGGCCAGTGGCCGGTGCACCACGCTGGTGGTCGATGACAACTATCGGCGTCTCTGTCATGCCAGCGTAGCTGATTGTCTCGGTCATCAATGCAAATCCAGGGCCGGAGGTGGAGGTAGAGGCCCTAACGCCTGCGATTGACGCTCCGGTGACCATCCCTATGACCGCAAGTTCGCTTTCCGGCTGGATGACTCTTATACCTAATTCAGGATGGGACTCCAGAAAGACACTCTCATCGCTTGCCGGTGTTATTGGGTAGTATACCTGCATCTTGCATCCGCCGATCGCTTTCCCTATCGCGCTCGCTTCGTAGCCCTCAAGCAGGAGTTTCTTCTCATCCTTTATAGGACTCAGCTTGGTAAGGACAGCCGGTGATAGTGTTTTCAGGCGCTCATTCGTCTCGTCGACAGTGGAGATGTTCATCCTGATGATGTTTTCCCCTTTGTTTGAAAATTCTCTGTTCAAGACCTCCTTAAGCGTTTCTGCGTCTATCCCGAATAGGTAGGCGGAGATCGTGACTATAGCGGTGTTCTTGGCTATCATCACGTCGCTTGCCTTTGCATCTATCTTCTTCGCGACGTTGTTTATTATCTGGTCGAAATCTACTTGGATTACCTTTATATCGTGTCTGCCTATCTGGTTTACATCTACGCTCTTATCTACGACAAGCGTGCCGCCTGGCTTTATGTCTTTTACATGCCCGTCATGTATCACCTCTCCATGCTCGTTTCTTTCCCCGAACACAGATTCTTTGTCTGGGAAAACCGCCAGATCTACCTTGCTCGACTGTGAATTTATCTCCTTGTCGGATATTCTGACGGTGAAGAAGCTATGCATGCCCTTTATGTTCGAAAAGTACTCTCTGTAGCCATATACGTTGTATCCGTTCCTTACGAGAGTCTTGGAGAACAGACTGGCGGCCGAGTCTATACCCGTGCCTTGTTTTCCGCCGGTCATCCAGCTTACATCAATCATTCATACTATTGGGTATGCTATAATATAAATTCTTTTAATCGAATATCCATCATGCTCCCACCGGGATTTGAACCCGGGTCTGTGACTCGAGAGGCCACTGTCCTTGGCCGCTAGACTATGGGAGCACGTTGGACTAGATATCAAAAAGCTGTGCCAATAAATATATTTCAAACTGGCTGCTTATAATATGCAGGTTGAAACCTATAAAAAAGTGCAAATCATCCAATTATTGGGCTCTGACATATGGATAAGAACTTTCTGGCTGCCGTGAGCACGGTCGTAGGCACGCTTGTCGGGGGTGGAATACTTGCCCTTCCGTACGCCATGTCAAAGTCTGGTTTCTTCTACGGCCTTCTGATGCTTTTCATCGTGGCTATAGCCTCCATCCTTATAACCCTCTACACAGCTGAGCTGTCCTTAAGGGCGAAGAAGATGCACCAGCTGCCGATATTGATAGGCGATTCGCTTGGAAAGAGATTCAGGATTTTTGTGCTTATCCTCCAGGTTGTCACCATACTGGGCGCGCTCATAGCTTACTTCATAGGTCTTAGTTCAGCGATCTCCATCCTATTTGGGATACCCTATTACCTGTCTCTTTTAATACTATTCGTCTTAAGCTTCCCGCTGGTTTTGAAAGGGTTCGACATCGTTGAGAAGTCTGAAACGCCGCTGTTCTTTGTAAAGGTGCTGATCCTCATCATCGCATCCGTAGTCGTCCTCCACTATTTCAATTTTAGCAACATAATGAGCTCTAATCTGCTCCAAATCTTCTCCCCATTCGGGGTGATCCTATTCTCATTGACCGCTTACACAGTCATCCCTGAGGTAAAGCAGGAGGTTGCAGGCAATGTTGGAAAACTAGTGAAAGTCATACTTGTGTCCTTCATCATATCAATCCTAATATATCTCCTATTCTCCCTCTCTTTCTTGGGTGCCTTCGGAGCGAAGGTTTCGCAGATAGCTACCAACTATATCGCATCAGGATATCTGAAGGTCCTTCTGCTTCTGACTACGATATTCATGCTGATCACACCGCTGCTTGCCCTTGGGCTTGTGATGGCGGACACGTTCTATTACGATTTCAAGGTAAACAGGTGGATTAGCACCGTTATCGCCGTCTTGATCCCGGCGGTGATAGCCACCTTCAATATAGGCTTTGAGAGCGTAGTCGATATAATAGGCGGCGTCTTCCTGTCTCTTCTCTCCTTATCTGTGATCTTCGCAGTATACGTAAGCAGGAAGAAGGAAGGTATCAGCCGGACATACTCTGTGTTTGGAGGCAATTATACGCTGCTGTTCACCGGGATAATCATGGTACTCGGACTTGTCTATACCATCCTAAACGTCATATGAAAATCATAAAGTTTTATCCATCCGAAGGCGTTCTGAAGTCCGTCGTCAAATCTCCAGAAGACCTGATAGTCCTAAGCTATGTGATAGAGCCAGGCGACAGGCTCGTATCATACACCAGAAGGAAGATAGAGTTCGGCAAGGAGAAGGAGATAAAGAGCGTGAGGATAGGCATCGATGTCGAACGTGTCGAGCTATCTGAGAGCGCGCTGAGCGTATCCGGAAAGATATTTGAGTCTTCAGATGAAGATGTTCCTCTGCATAAATACCATACGATCCAGCTAGAACTGGAGACAGAGTTCGCCCTTCAGAAGAAGGAATTCCTGGGATATCAAATAAAAGCCGTAAGGGCGCTGTCGGCCCGTTCACCGAGGGTGTTCATATGTGTTTACGAGGCTGGATATGCTATATTTTACACCCTTACGAATTACTCCCTAAAGAGGGTGCGTGAGTTGAGGGAGAGCATCCCTGGGAAACGCTTCAAGACCGCAGGTAACAGGCTATTTTTTGACAAGCTTGAGAGGATGCTGCTTGAGAAGCTGAAAGAGAGATGGGACTTATTCATAGTCGCTGGCACCACGATGTACAACGATAAACTGAGAGAGAGTCTTGGGGCAGACGGGATCATATATGAGACAGTCTCGTATGCCGACACTGGGCTCAAAGAGCTGATGGACAAAGATGTGGTAAACCGGGAACTCGCAGAGAAGGAGATACTGAATCAGAAGAAAAAGATGGATGAATACCTAAAGAATATATCGGCCGGGGATGAAAACTACGTCTACGGATTAAATGAGATAAGAAGGAGGCTCGATTCTTCGTCCATGCCAGAGGAGGCTATTGTATCAAAGAACTTTATAAGCGGGAATAAAGAGCTGCTGGCAGCCTTGGACAGGCTTTCGGCGAATATAGTCATCTTCAATCAGCAGGATGAATCACAGTACACTCTGGACTCATTCGGCGGGATTATCGTGAAATTTTATTAACTTTAGATGATTATACTAAGACACAGGATTCGTATGATACATACCAGAAGAAAATCCGGCTATGGATCAGGCGGTCTGCGCAGGAGGTTCAATAACTTCATCGATAGTATACCAAGAGAGATAAGGTACACTTTGATCGCCTTCTTCTCCCTTGCTATAGGCATTGCCAACTGGAACAAGGACTTCGCCATCCGCAGGGTCGTCATCCTGCCCTTTCTCTACAAAAATTTCTATACGCTCGGAATCATCTGGTATGTGCTGGCCTTCGCCCTGGAACTGTTCTCCATCGTTTCAATAATATCCCTGGGCAAGAATAGAGAAAAAACCATCCCGCTGGGCTTTGTGTATGAATTGGCGAGTTCAGTGAATTTCTGGATGTTCTTAGGCGTATTTAATGGTATCTTCTCAAAATTCAGGTATGAAATCGTATGGAATGGTCTCTTTTTCCTCTTCCAGCTGCCTGTCTTCATCGTCATTCTGCTGTATTCGTTCGGTGCAATCGGCAGAAAATCAAAGAATAGGAATATTTAAATACTAAATGATTCTATTTGATACATATTACCAGTTGCTGAATTGGTTATAGGGGTGAAATATGGCAGAAGGAAAACCGCACATGAATCTTATCTTCATAGGACATGTAGACTCTGGCAAGTCTACGACGGTCGGAAGACTGCTCTATGAGACAGGCAGCTTCAGCGAGCAGGATAAGGCAAAGATTGAAAAAGAGCTTACTACGCTGGGAAAAGTAGAGTTCGAGTTCGCATACTTCCTTGATACATCAGGCGAGGAGAGAAAGAAGGGAGTCACGATAGACTTAAGCCATGAAAGGTTTGACACGAACAAATATGAGTTCACTATAATTGATGCGCCGGGCCATGTCGACTTCATAAAGAATATGATAACAGGTACTTCCGAGGCAGACGCCGCCGTCCTAGTGATAGATGGGAAGGAAGGGATAATGGCTCAGACGAGGGAGCATACCTACTTGGCCAGAGTATTCGGCATAAAGAACTTCCTCATAGCTATAAACAAGATGGACCTTCTGGGCTATGATCAGAATAAATTCAACGCAGTAAAACAGGAGGCTTTAAAGATGGTTAAGACGCTCTACGCGAACGCAGACAGCTTCCTGGTCATACCTATCGCTTCAAAGGACGGTGTCAACATCACAAAGAAGAGCGATAAGATGCCTTGGTATACAGGACCTACCCTCTTGGAGGCATTGGATTCGCTGCCGATGCCGGACAGGCCGGTAAATCTGCCGCTTAGAGTCCCAGTCGAGGACGTGTATTCAATACAGGGTGTAGGCACGGTCCCGGTCGGCAGAGTCGTCACAGGCGTCATGAAGCCCGGTGACAAGATAATATTTGAGCCTTCCCATGTGCAGGGCGAAGTCAAATCGATAGAGATGCACCATCAGAGCCTTGAGCAGGCTGTCCCAGGCGATAACATCGGCTTCAATGTCAGGGGGATAGAGAAGGACCAGGTCAAGAGAGGAGACGTTGTTGGTTTGGTTTCAGCTCCCCCGACCGTCGTAACTGAATTCACAGCGCAGATACTTATCCTATACCATCCTACGGCTATATCAGCCGGTTACAGCCCGGTTCTTCACACGCATACCGCTCAGGTGCCGGTAAGGGTGAAGAAGATAATCAGGAGACTGGATCCAAAGACAGGCGCATCGGCTGAGGAGAACCCTGCTACCATTAAACAAGGTGATGCAGCAATAGTCGTACTGGAGCCGCTAAAGCCGCTGTCAATCGAGAAAAGCGACGAGTTCCCGCAGCTGGCAGGCTTCGCGATAAGGGACATGGGTTCGACGATAGCTGCAGGTAGATGCATAGATCTGGTGAAGAAGCAGTGATAGACCTTGAGCCGCATACGGCCATGGTTTGATCCTCAAGTTTATATTTTAGCTCGAATAAGAGTAAAGGATGGGGAAGTTTTACATAACTACGCCTATATTTTACGTGAACGACAAGCCTCATATAGGCCACGCATACACCGCCATAATAGCTGACGTAATTGCGAGATGGCGCAGGCTCAGTGGGGATGAGGTGTTCTTTTTAACAGGGACGGACGAACACGGGGAGAAGATACAGCGGGCGGCTGAGGCAAAACATCTAAAGCCTAAGGAATTTGTAGATGAGATAGTCAAGAAGTATAAAGAGGCTTGGGAGAAACTCAACATCTCATATAACAAATTCATAAGGACGACTGACAAGGAGCACGAGGAGGCCGTCAACAAGTTCATAGAAAGGATCTATAGGAAAGGCGATATCTACAGAGGAGAGTATGAAGGATGGTACTGCGTCCCAGATGAGACTTTCCTCGCTGACTCCCAGCTGATCGACGGCAAGTGTCCAGTATGCGGCAGGGAGGTAAAGAAGGTCAAAGAGGAGGCATACTTCTTTAAATTGAGCAAGTACAGAGACAAGCTGCTTGAATTCTACGGGAAAAATCCTGATTTTATCATGCCGAAATTCAGGATGGTAGAGATGGAGAATCGATTGAAAGGGGATGTGAAGGACCTGGATATCACAAGGAGATCAATATCATGGGCCATCCCCTTCGAGCCTGATAAGACCCATTCAGTATATGTATGGGTGGATGCGCTGACGAACTATATAAGTGCGCTCGGATGGCCGGATGGGGATCTATTCAAAAAGTTCTGGCCAGCTGATGTCCATATCATCGGCAAGGAGATAAACTGGTTTCATTCGGTGATATGGCCGTCCCTGCTGATGTCAGCCGGGCTGGAACTGCCGAAGAAGGTCATGGTGCATGGATGGCTGACAGTCGATGGGCAGAAGATGAGCAAATCGCTTGGAAATGTGGTCGATCCTGTGCAGATAGCTGACAAATACTCCACAGATGCCCTTAGATATTTTCTCATCAGAAGCGTGAAACTAGGAGAGGACAGTGATTTTTCAGAGAAGGAGCTTATATCAAAGATAAACGGCGAACTGGTGTCCAACCTGGGCAATCTTCTGTCCAGGACCCTATCCCTTTATAGGACGTACTTTGGGAGGATAAAGGGAGAAGTGGAGATCAAATGTGACGTAGAGAAGATATGCAGCTTGATGGATGGTCTCATGCTTTATGAAGCTTTAGATGAGATACTCAAATTCGTAAAAGATATGAACAAGTATATAGCTGAAAAAGAACCATGGAAGCTCGAGGCTGAAAAGCTCAAGGTCGTGCTTTATAATCTCCTGGAGGGGCTTAGAATCCTGTCGATATTGATCTACCCATTCATGCCTGAGACGGCTTTGGAGATATCCAGGCAGCTGAACGTAAAGCTAGGCACAAGAGCCGATCTAAAGTTCAAGGAAGTGGACTACGCTCCAAAGAGGGGAAGACACCTGTTCAAATGGGTGAAATGATCTCCTCCTTCATTCTACGAATATCTTGAAGTCTGCCGCCACTGCAGAATTCCCAGAGACGATTATAGGGTTTAGATCTATGTCCTTAATATTGCGGTTCATCTCCATAAATCTGCCAAGTTTGATGACGTAACCGATAAGCTCATCGAAGGTCTGGCCTTTAGCCGCAGACATTATCACCTTGCCTACATTCGTACGCTTTAATTCATCTATCTTTTGGTCTGAGATGCGGGGAAGAACAAACTCAACCTCGGCTATCTCATTGGCGTAGATCCCTCCTACTCCAATGGCGATCATAGGCCCGAATACCGGGTCTCTGTGTCCGCCGATTAAGATCTCCACGTATCCCTTCTTATCCTTTGTAGCATCCTCGTACAGCTCGATCTTGGCGCCGTTTAGTTTGTTCTCCTTTATCACCTGGTTCAGGTCTTTGAATGCCTTGTCAAGTTCAATGTGGTCCTTTATGCCGGTGATGACCCCGCCTATCTTGTTCTTGTGAGCTATGCTGTTCGATGATATCTTTAGGACGCATGGATAACCGATCTTGTCCACGCCTTTTTTCAGTTCGCTTCCGCTGCTGACTAGCATGCCATTGACTGTGTTTATGCCGATCTTTTCAAATATCATCTTTGCACTGATGCCGAACGCATTCTTCTTTCCGCTGAAACTGACGGTTTTTATCTTCTCTTTTTTATACCTCTCATACGTGGGGTCTCTATGGGAGTAGTAAAAGTATAGCCCCTTTATTATGTCAACGGCTTCATTAGGGTAATCATAGACCGGAAGGCCCCTCTCTATCAGGAATCTTCTCGCTTTCTCGACGTTCGTGCCTCCTAAGAAGATGGAAAACAGCGGCAGATTCGGTTTTTTCTTATGCAGATCATATATGACCTTTGCAGTCTCCATCGGCATGGACATCTCCTGCGGCGAGAATATGACTATCGTGGGCCTGTTAAGCTCTGCGATTATGTCCAATGTCTCCTTGTATCTGTCAGGAGAAGCGTCGCCAAGTATGTCGATCGGATTGTGGAGGTTTGATTCGGCCGGCAGCTGTTTGGAGAGGTCCGAGGCCGTCCTCTCATTTATCTGCGCGCGCTTCAATCCCTCCTCATTTATATGATCAGATGTGATAACGCCTCCTCCTCCGGCATTTGTCACTATCACCACTTCATCCGTCTTCACCTCAAACTTCGCCGCGTCCCTCATGAAATTGAATAGGTCGTCGATGTTCGATACAGTTATTGCACCGGCCTCTTCGAATGCCAGTTCGTACGCCTTATAATTCCCTGCCAGCGAGCCGGTGTGCGACATGACGGCTGATGAGGTCTCATTTGACCGTCCTCCTTTGAGTATTATCACTGGTTTTTTCTTGGTAGCTTCCTTCAGGCTCCTTAGGAACTTTTCTCCGTTTACGAGGCCTTCGATGTAGAGCACGATAGACTTAGTTTTCTCATCTTCTTTCAAGTAATCTATTATATCGGCTTCATCTATATCCGCAGCGTTTCCTATGCTTATTATCTTGCTGAAGCCTATATCATTCGCTGATGCATCGTCTACGATCGCACTTAGAAGCGCACCGCTCTGCGAGATGAAAGCCGTGCTGCCTTTTGAGATCTTGGTATTCGGATCCACGAAAGTCATGTTCACCGGGGGATCCATATTTATGATGCCAAGGCAGTTCGGTCCTATGACCCTTATCCTGGATTTTTTAAGAAAAGCCTTCAGTTCGTTCTCTCTCTTCTCCCCCTCTTTTCCGATCTCCTTGAAGCCGGCGCTTATTATGATCGCTGCGCTGACCTTCTTTTTTTCGCAGTCCTTTAGGGCTTTCAGGACACTATCTGCAGGTATTGAGATGATAGCTACATCTACCTTATCCCTTATGTTCATGATGGACTTATAGCTCTTTATCCCCTGTATCTCCTCTGCAAACGGGTTCACTACGAATATCTTCCCTCTGTAGGTGAGCCTGATATTCTTCAGTATTGCGCTCCCAACCTTGTTTGGGTTCCGAGATGCGCCTATCACTGCTATTGATTCAGGATTCAGGATCTTTTCAAACTGCATATATTATTTATTATACGTCACTTGGTTATATTCATAACATTTCTTGCATTTTATGTATTATAGAGTAGTTATTATACAGCTAGAGGAGATTAGTTATTCCAGTAATCTTTCGTCTCTATATAGTTTTTCTCAGCCTCTATGACCTTGTCGATCATCAGCTCCTCATCTCTCGCATACATAGACAGTATCCTGCTGGCGGTCCTAGGGCCCACACCATACGCCGACCCTACTAAGCATGCCTTTTTGCCGTATGCGAGGTAGAGCGCAGCGTTCTGTTTTATGCCCTCCATTATATTCTCTTCCGTCTTATCCAGCGGCTCCTTCTTGAGGAACTTCTTTATTATCGGATCATAGACCTCCTTATACTTCAGCTTGTAAAATGCGATCAGCTTTGCGCCGCATCTCTTGCATTTTAAGTCGTCTGTGTCGGCGGCGTAGAGCTCTCCTATCCTGTTTCCGCAGTTTAGGCACTGTAGGTACAATCTGGTTTCATTCAGCCTGCTCTCAACAAGCTCCCTCAGTGTCTTTCTGGCCTCCGACGGCCTTATGACCGATCCTCCATACGTTGCCTCAAGCCCCTCGTATGATAGGGGAGACGCCTTATCGTTATTCACATATATCTCTATCTGCCCTTCCTTCAGCCTGTCTATCACATCTTTGACGCCGTCCAGATCTATCTTGTCCCTGAAGATCTCATTATAAACCTCCTCGTCCACTATCGTATCTTTGAAGATCTCCATTAGCTTCCTTATGTACGACTTTGTGTAATCTGCGGACCTGTCTATGACGCCGAATCTTTTTGCTACGTTTATAAATCGATACGTGTAAAGGGAGGTCTTGCGCAGGTTGCGCCTGAGCGTCTCCTCCACGTTTTCGACCCTTGTGATCATCCCTTTTATCTCATCGAGCGGCAGCATCGTCTTAATTATTATCCTGTACGGGTCTACCTTGCTTAGGACGCTTTCTCCGATCCTTTCGCTCAGCTCTTCGCCTATGATGTAGGATAAGCCCTCGTTTATCTTGTTCCCGAAGGTGGAGTGTATTATGATGTAATCCTGTATCCTCTCTATCACCATCTTCTTGCCGTCCGGCATCATGAAATCCGAATCCTGCTCCTTCAGCACTGAGAATTTGCCTACGTACTCCTTCCTAAGTTCTGCGGCTTTCTCTGCGACGAATCTATGCACTGGCATCAGCTCTCCTTCCCATGCTGGGATCGCCCCGAGCGAGCTTTCGGATCTTACCGCATTGACCTTCCTGCCCTCAATGCTGACGATCTTCCACGTCTCCCCCTTCATCACGAACGCCGTCTTCGGACTGCCGTGCTCCGCTATAAATTCCTCGTCGAGCGTGCCTATCCTCTTATTTAGCTGGCTGTCTACGACGATGAAGGTCTTGGTGTCTGGTATTGAAGAGATGTTAGATACGTAGAATATCAGCCCTTTTCTCGTCCTTACAAGCCTTCCGTCGTAATCTCTGAGCATGAAATGGTCCGTCAGGAATCTCAGAGATCTGCGGAAATCTTCGACTCTAAGCGAACTGTATGCGCTCGAACTTTTTATAAGCTTGTATATCTCTTCGCTGTCGTTCATCCCGTCGATCACGCATCCGACTATCTGGTGGCACAGTATGTCAAAACTGTTCTTCGGCACTTCTATCTTTTCAAGCACGCCGTTCCGCCGGTTGAAATCTATGGATTCGCTTTCAAGGTAATCGTCGACGTTTATCGTCAGTATCTTCCCTTCGGATATACCTGTCTGGCTGTGGTTTGACCTTCCGACCCTCTGTATCAGCTTTATCACCTGCCTTGGCGACATGTACTGTATCACCATGTCCACATTGCCTATGTCTATTCCAAGCTCCATGGAGCTAGTGGCTATGACGACGTTTATCTTCCCCTCCTTGAACCGGTTCTCTATATCCGTTCTGACCTCCTTGGAGAGAGAGCTGTGATGCACCTCTATTCTACTGTCCTTTAGAAAGCGGTTCAGTCTAGAGCCGAGCATCTCCGCAGTCTCCCTCGTGTTCGTGAATATGAGTGTGGATTTAGAGGATTTTATCGTATCCCTTATGATCTTCAGCCCATTTGCGATGATATCATTCACTGACTGCTCCCTAGCTATCTC
>JAPDMB010000008.1 GCA_025920305.1 Candidatus Parvarchaeota archaeon
TATAAAGATAACTGTAGATTTCGCCGGACATGATTGTCCCTGTCGAATATGTACGTTTTTACAGGACGATACTCCTCTTTGTAAACAATGCTAATAAAGCTGCTCAAGTCGTAACAAATGCACTAAATCCTATAATCCTGAAATAGATGTAATAAAATTACGACAGAAACTATCCTCTGGCTTTTTCACAAAATAGACCCTATTTGATTCTATGCGGAAGAAGATTTGCCCTGTTCAAAAGCCATTTCCATAATGGAATGAAGTTTATAGTTTTGTTTTCTACTTTTTCCACAGCTTCGTAATCCCACGTTATTAGCGTTAAATCGTTGCATCTAAACCGTTTTGCTCCTTCTAACATACTCCGCACTTCCCTGTCTTTAATTTCGTTCCTGCTAGAAGCATACGTTACCTGGATAAGTTCACGAACTTCCTCTTTCTTTACTCTTATAAAGTCTATTTCGTTAGCTGCGTCGCTATAATAAAGCGATTCATCATGCTGTTGCCTGCGTTTCAATTCTATAAAAACTGCATTTTCCATCGCCCTTCCTATCTCCTTATCAAGGCTTAACACGGTGGAAGCTGCCCCCCAGTCATTTAGATATATTTTAGGCAAGCTTAGTTCAGCTTTCTTCCTTGAGAAATTGAATTTTTTCAATTGAAAAGCAAAATAGGCATCCTCAAGCAGAGAGATGTATGCGTACAGGATCTTTTTGCTGACTTTTTGACCGCTGCCTTTTAGCGCCCGGTATAGGCTGTGGATAGATGACTGTTTAGAAAAAGAGAGCATTAATGACTTTATTACAAATCTAATAACACCTATATTCTTTATCCCGAATCTTTCAACTATGTCCCTGAAAATTATAAGATCTATGTAATCAGCATATAACTTTGGCGCAATGGACGGGCTTATAACTACATCAGGCAGGCTTCCGATGGTCAGATACCTTGATAATTCATAAAGGATCTGATTTTTTGCAGATGTAGATGGTAATGTTTCCTTCTCTATTGTAAACCCATTAAAGGACATATACTCCTCAAAAGATAGGGGATATACAGTGTACGTCAAACTTCGGCCCCTCAAACTCGATGCAATCTCTTTACTTAAAAGCTTGGATGAGGAGCCTGTTAATATCACCTTAAAGGTCCTTTTTTCATGAAGCGAGTATATCGCTTTTTCCCATCCTTTTACCACCTGCGGTTCATCTATGTATATAAATTTTGGGAGCTTTCCATACAACTGCTGATGCATTCCAACAGCATCTAAGATGTCTTTATTTGTAAAGCCGTCTAGCTCTACGTCTTCCATATTCAAATACAAAAAATCCTGGTCCCTTAGCTTTAATTTATTTAGGAGAAAATTGAGCACGCTGTATGTTTTCCCACTTCTTCTAGCGCCTATTATCACCGTCACGAATTGCTCTGAAATTTCAAATTTAACATCTCTATCCTTTATCTTCAGATTTCTAAGTTCCTCCTTTTTGTTTATAAGATATTGCTTTATTGCATCGCGCTCCATACAAATATGAATTCTTCATCCTTTAAATAGTTTCCTATAAGGGGAAACATTATAGCATAAGTTTACCCTTCTGAGAAACTTAGTCGTTCTGTCAAGTTAGAGCGAAAGACTCTGCTAGATATGTTGATTCCACAGCTATACATGGGGATATCGAAGGGCAGTGGAATATTTATATATGCAATGCGCTATTACATAATAGTGAAGATTATAGATAATAGATAAGTATTATGAGAAGGAAGGGAAAGATGTTCATAACCGATGACGTTGGAGAGGATCCGGATGAAGATTACGACATCGAGAGAGACGAGATATTCGATGAGATTTAGAGGATCAGCATACTCAGCAGCGGGTTCGCAAAGAATAAGGTTATAACGGCTCCTATCAGTATCCCCGGTACGAACGGTAGGCCTGTCTTTATCCTGACCTTCTTCAGGTTCTCCTTCCTAAGTTTTTCTATTTCCTCCTCTGTCAGACCTACGTTGCTCCTCCTTACGACGATTCTGCCCCGGTTTATTATGTCCTCAGCCAGCCAGTCCCCCTCTGTGAGCCTGCTTACGTCCACCTCCCTGTACATCAGCTCAGCTGAAACAAGGTAGATGTATCTGATCACAGCCAGCAGGAAGACCATAAGCGCCAGGAGCATATTAAACGGATAGGGGAAGAGGAAGTATATCAGCGCGACAGCCGCCGCGCCGACTGCAAACAGGATATAGTCGTAAAATTTGAGATGTTTTCCCATGCTCTTGTAATTCACCGCCCCTAAAACTATCATCGCAAGCAGCCCGTATGCCCCGCCGAAGAGGAGGATATTTATGAATAGGTCTATGAAGGAGAGTCCAGACTGGACGCTTATATTCGTGAATAGGAAGGACAGACCGAGCATCAGCTTCACATCTCCCCCGCCCCACTGGCCGAGCCTGTACATCAGATAGGCGAATCCGAACAGCAATGCGGCGGACAGAGGAATAAACTCTATGAGCTGTATGGAGCCGGTGTAGATTGAAAGAGCTATGACCAACAGAATGGCTCCGGCGAGGAAGACGTAACTTATAAAGTCCGGCACCTCTCTGTTCCTAATATCGAAGAAGGAGGCGGCAGCTAGGATAAATATAATAAAGCCGTAGATTACTATTAACAGTGGAGAGTACACCATATGATATATCTAATAGGGACTGGTTTATATTACTTAAATGACATCCCGCTGAGGGCGGTAGATCTGCTTAAAAAGGCGGATGAGGTCTTTCTTGAGAGGTACACCAATCTCAATGATCTATCCTGCATGGAGGAGATCGAGAGGACCATCGGGAAGACAATAAAAATAAAAGGCCGCGACTTCTTTGAAAGCGAAGAACCTATAAGGATAGGGAAGGCCAAGGACATCGCCATACTTGTGCCAGGCGATCCTCTCGCAGCGACGACGCACATCTCGCTCGTGGCTGGGGCGAAGAAGGCAGGGATCGAGGTGAAGGTGGTCCACGCTTCCAGTATATTCACCGCCGCCGGCTCCACCGGCCTCTCCCTCTACAAATTCGGAGCCGTCACAAGCATACCTATGTACCATGAGAGGTTCAATATCACCAGTTTCATCGATACGATCAGGAGGAACAAACAGAACGGCCTTCACTCGCTTGTACTGCTTGAAGCGCTGGATGAGAGCCGGTTCGTAAGCGAGAAGGAGGCAGTCGAAGCCATCAAAAGAAACGGAGAAGACATAATAGACGAGAATAAAGTCATCGTCCTGTCAAGGATTGGAAGCGAAGACGAGAAGATATCTATGTTCAAAAGAATCGATGAGCCTCTTAAGCCGCCTCTCTCTCTGATCATACCTGGGGATATAAGCAAGATAGAGGAGGAGAACATGAATATCCTGCTTGGTTGAGATACGTCATCAGGCAGATCATTCAACTCACAGATATTGGGATATAACTTGACTGCATGCAGTAAGTATAACCGGCCTCGATGGTTATATTCTGCAGGCTAGAGTAGCTCTTTCCCTCAACCGGCTGGGACGTCAAAAAGAACGGTAGCTGCAGGGCTCCGTCGGTGAGCAGATACAGGTCTGCAGATGGATAAGTTATATTTATCGATGTGTGCTTTGGTGTCAGCGGGCTCTGCGAGGCGACGTATATCTGCGAAGTAGATGCGATGCTGAGCCACCTCAAAGCATTGTTATTGACGTAGCCTGACGTAGAGATAGGGGAAAATATGAGGGTGTAAGTCTCATTCTTAGGCGAAGGGGAGGCTGGAATGACCTGCGTTATGTCCGATACTGAGATATTGAAAGGCGAGACCGATTCTACCGGTGAAACCGTCGGCACGATCCCGGTGTAGGACGAGTTCTCAAATGAAAAAAAATAGGTGTAGGAGGAGGTATAATTAAAGCAGGCTGTGAAGCTCAGCGTACACACCTGAGATTTAGCGGATAAAAAGCTATCAAGCAGACTTGTGGTCGTCCCGCCATCCAGATTAACGAGCTTGTCATCAGAGGAGGTTATAAAAGGGCAGCCTGCAGGCGACACCGATACGCTTATCGGCTGGCTGGAATGATCCGTCAAGGTTATCACGGCATTAAACTGCGAGCCGGAGTATATCTGAGCGCTTGGATTCTGCAGGGAAGCAGAGAAACTTATAGGATTATAGTAGACTATAGCGCTTGTGTTTGTAGATTTACCGAGACCTATCCTGCTTAGGACAGCCGGGTCGTACAACACTATGGCTGCTAAGGCGATTATGATCAGCAGAAATACGATGACGCCGGCGCCGGCAGCTTTCCTGTTAAACATAGTGTATCACAGCAATTATGAATAAGAAATCCGCTTTATTTAACCTTTGCGACCTATGAGTTGCAGGTTATGACCGGACCAGGCAGAGAATATAGATAATTATAATCGATCGATATGCCTACGAGGTTCTGGCTTGGCGCCTTCACGGAGTTGAAGGCGGAGATTGTCAGGGGCAGACCCGATGAGACCAGCGATAGCTGAACGTTTGGTATGGTTATCTTTAATAGGTTTCCAGATACTACGGGAAGATAAGCCACGCCGGCATAGTATAGGAATGCATGCGCTATGGCTCCGCTCGAATTGTCGATCGTAACCGTTATAGAGGATATCTCCCCATTCGCCCCGGATGGCAGAAGCTGTGTATAGACATTGCCTGAGTATACGGTTGGAGTGATGATTATATCCATGCTTGTGTTAGCTGTCTGCGTGCTCGCGGATAGGTCATTCGTCTGCACGACCATAGGGCTGGCGGATACAGACAGGAATCCAGCTGGTGAAGAGTACACTGTGCTTGGGATTAAGGACGAAGGCGTCGTGTATGGATAGACTACTATTGACGTGTTTACCACCTGGCTCACCCCTGTCGACTCGACTGTCAGCACCGAGGTGGATGAAACTGTGCTTGATATCGTGCTGCTGCAAACTACATTGAAGGTTATGCTGGCTGGAGAGGACATGGTAGCCGGCATTGAAAACGCCTGATATGAAGGGCTTTCGCTTAGGAAAGCTGGCTGGTTAACGCTGAATGAGACGTTAGTCGCTATAGGCTCGTCGAAAGGATTGCCATACGTCACTATCACCTGGCCCGACTGACCGGGGTTCAAGCTGGGCGAAGGGGTAATTGTCGAAGAGAAGGTATAGGCTGTGACCGCGCTGGTTGTCTTAGTAGTCGTTGTAGTGGTAGGTATGTGAAGATATCCACCAAAGTAAAGAAACGCCACGATGATGATCAATATGAAGACGATCGCTACAACTGCGCCGCCTGAAGCGCCTTTATTTGCGTGCATAATGATTACTATATAAGACTAAGTATAAAAAGCTTTCTTCAGAACGAATCAGAGGGGCTTAGCATGTCTGCGCTAAGCTGGCACAGCTTTTCCGCTCCTTATAAGTATGTCTGCGACGTCTTTCTCAACCTCAACGACGTTCGGGAACGAGAACGGGCCGTAAGTCTTATTATTCCTCCATATAAACTGCGGAATATCCGACATGATCTTTATGACCATCTTGTCCCCATCCTCTTTTTCGGCCTGCACCGGTTTCGGCTCCTCCTTCGCAGGTTCAGCCTCCTTTATCTGGCTTATGAATGCCGCCTTGTATTCAGCCAGCATCTGCGTCAGTTTATCGAGCATTACGATCTCCTTCGAGCTCATCATATCCTTTGTGCCCTGATCCACGCTCTTGAGAAGGGAGAGCTGGTAGATCTTCTTCAACCTTATGTCGATTATCTTGTTCACGGTGCTTATGACGTTTTCAATCTGCTTTGACAGGTCGGAGACCCTCTCCTCGTCCTTGATCTTCTTCGCCTCCTCCAATGACCTCTTTGTCAGAGACATGTATTCTATCATGTCGACTATCCTGCTGTCCGTCAGACTGGTCAGGGATCGGCTGCTGGATTCATCCCTTAAGATCCTTATGAACTCGCTATAGGTTATCATATCGATACTAATGCCTCTCCTCAGTTGCGTCTTTCCGCCTGTAGACGATATGGGTTTCCCCTGCACCTGCAGGGCAGATTCTGAACTTATGGACCCTTATCCGTTCCATTTTACATCTTTATTCTGTTATACTTTTATTATAGATTTTCCTCATATTTATCGGTTCGTTTTCATCCAGTCTCTGAAGAGCGTGAAAATTCCAGCTCATACTGTTAAAGGGATATTATCAGAAGGCTTTAAGCCCGCCGAATAAAGCACCTATCTGTTTGGAGAAAAAAGAGTAGATATCCGAGAGAAAGTGGCTCGGGCCTAAAAATATTATGTAAATTATCACAAGTATTATTCCAAGCACCAAGGCCACTATATACAAAAACGTGGCTTCGAGCACCGCCTTTTCATTTACCATACTCAGAAATAAGACACCTTCGGCACGCCAGGAAGCAGGCTTGTCCATAGATTCGGCGCGAATATTATGAGGTAGAATATCAGGACTACGATCATGATGATAACTATGATTATTATCATCAGTATATAGTCCGCTATCCCCCTTTTAGATGAAATGAGCATAGTTTATACCTTCGCTTGAGTTCAAAAGTTCGCCTACTAAATTTGTTATCTTATACGGAGTAAAGACCTGCAGGACAAATATTATTATGATTATCATCACTATCAGAATCACTATGTACACCAGCACTGCACCTTCTACGGATCCTTTGCTATACATGTCCAAACAACCAGCTGAACGATATTGCGTTCCAAAAGTCATTCATGAGGGTCGACGAAGAACCACCAAAATGCACCAGTAAGACCACTATCACGGCTAATATGACGATGGCTATTACAACGGCTATGACCTCCGTCACAGGAACCTGTCCTTTTCTGCTCATATCCAAATATATATTCTCTGCCTATTTATCCCTTGAGGCTTAACCGCCGCATGACACGTTTACCTGGTATGCCCCGCCTGGACTGGTTATCTGCGCACCGCCTGAGGAGAGACCGGAGGTGTTGCATTTGAAGACCGCATAATTTGATATGGACACCTCCTGTGAGCACTTGGTGTCTCCTGCAAGGTAGGAGCACTGTTCTCTGCCTTGGCCATAGAGGTAATACACCGCACCGGACGTGCCCTGCGAGGCTGTTATAAGGTAGGTGCACGAGGTGGCTGAAGATGACAGTTCTTTCGCGGTTATAGAGCATTGAATGGTGGTGTTTCCATAGACCAGCCTGCTTGAAGGGAAGAGGGAGGACAAAAACCCGCTCCTTATTATTAACACAGATACTATCGCGAAGATGATCAATATTACGAGGACTGTGACTGTCTCTACGACCGTTGCTCCCCTGCGACCGCTTAAGACGTCACTGCGCATACGTAAATTATATTCCTCCCTAACATGCTAGCACCGGAAAGGACACTGGCTGGGTTGGTAAAGCTTGAAAGCAAGCATGACGCGCACTGCGGCAGCCCGCTTAAGCTGAACAGAGCTCCGGCCTCCTCCAAAGCGGCCTGGCTTATACTTGAAGAGATAAGGCCGTAGCCGCTCGCTTCTTTGAAAACAGCGCCTGAAAAGGCGCCGGCTGCAAATGCCCCTGTCACAAGCATCGGTCCTGGGTTCAAAGCGGCCACGCCTGCAAGCGCAGAACCGTAGACCAAGGCGGATCTAGCGCAGTAATCATAGCATGTCGTTGGGTAGTTATTTATGAAAGTGCCTTGCACGCATTCACTAGGCAGGTGTATCTGAACCGGCGGGAACCTCGTGCCTGTCATCGAATTCAGATAAACGACATACAGGGTGGACTTCTGCAGGTCATACATCTTACTTAACGGGTTGACTGCAACGGCCTTCTTGCCGCTGCTCGTATTGTAATAGCTGAAGAACAGGTCTACGCCCGGCTGGAAGTAATCGAAATAGGTCTCATTGGTGGTCGCGTTGCTGAATACCGGCTCGCTCAAAGTGCAGCTCGGCGGAGGCAGAACCGAATCCGTGACGGGATCATAGTTCATATAACATGTGTTTTTGGAGACGTTACAGAAGTTGGTGTAGTACTGGGTGCATACGTTCGAATAGCCTGTCGCATTCTCGCACAAGCCGTTCTCCCCTGCGTACCTGTTAAATGTACAGCCCTGGGAGCCGACACACAGGTCTAATGAAGCGTTGTTGTCCGCAGCCAGCGTCCCTTTCGACGCGTTCAGAGGCATCTCAACCACATTATAGTTCGGATAGTTAGGCACATAATTTGAGCCGTTAACTTTGCATGTGAAATAATTGGATTCTGACATCGTACAGGTGGTTGGCGCCTGCGAATCGCATGAAAACCCTTCGGAAGCGTGAGGGCAGGCCTGAGAAGCGGTATACCCTATGCAGCTCTTAACTTTCGTGTAAGTCGTTGAGTTCAGGTACTTCGTGAAGTTATAAAAGCTGAAATTATAATCCGTCCTTATGTTCACTACGCTGCATATCTGGGGGCCGTATCTGAAGACTGAAAGATGGTTAAACGCCCCATACTGGTAGAAGCAGGTCGAGAGCGTGTTGGTTATCCCTGTGAACATCGCTGATGTAGGATAATTTCCTGCGTATGTGCTGACCGTCGTGGAGCAGCCAAGCATCGGCGGGGTAAGGTGCATGCTCGATAAGAATGAGGAGATGCAGAAGAACTGGGTCAAACACAGATCATTATAGAAGTAGTTTCTTATGTTCGAGCTGACGTAGCACAAAGATGCGGATGAAAAATTGAATCCTAAGAGAAGGAACTGGCCGAAGATGTAGAATATGAAGACCACTACGATGACCGTAAGCATCATGAGTACAAAAGCTTCACCGCCAGTCTCAGCCATAATACACCCTAATTCTACTAAGGACTCGTTTGAATTTAAGGCTTAACAGGACGAGCGGGGGTTCCCGTATCCTTCGGCAGCCGGCAGGACGCCGCAGATCAAGGCGTAGTGATGCAGACAAAGACCCTGTCCTGGGACAAGACCATCGCATTAATGAGATGCCCGCAGAAGCTTACAGTATAATTGCCTGAGCATACATGCAGGGGAGGGTTGCTATTTAGAGGCAACTGAAACGAAGAGGACAGCGAATTGACAACCTTCGTATTATTATTCAAGGGGTATGTACATCCGCCTGGCAGACTCGGCTGATCAAAAGAAGTGACATAATTGCATCGGTCTTGGAAATCCGAGTAGCAATCGCCTGGCAATGAACCACCAGGGAAGCCGAACATGGCTATGGAGTAATACGAACCATTCGTAACATTCTGAGAGAGCAGGGGAAATTCTGAAGTGTCCTCGCTGCCGTTCGTTATTATGGCTATCTGCAGCGGATCAGAGGGGTTATAATAATTTTCGTCTATATAGTTTATCAGCGCGCTGAAGTTCGAGATATTTCCGTTCTTATTCGTCGTCAATATCTTGCCATTGTAGCAGCTGAATACGAAGTTTTCACTGGATGATTTTAGCACCTTCTGCCCGATGGTCTGATCGTTGCCTGACAGAAGGCCAAAACATGAGGATGCCTTTGAGTACAGCTGAGTGCCTAAGTCATTGACTGTGTTGACGTTTATGTTGCTGGACTGAAGGCAGGAGGACTGCACATCGGAGGCGGGCAAGACTGACATGACCGGGGTGCCTAAGAAATCGCTGGCTAAAGCTGAGGCTGGGTTGAGCACGTTGTTTATCAGTCCGTATTCGTAGAATGAGAATGTGCAGCTGAATCCGAAGTTAAAAGCCCCTGTCGAGGAGAATATTGGGGTTAGAATGGCGTAGAAGACCAGCACTGCGCCGGCTATCGTCAGGGCAGCGACTTCGACTATCTCCAACCAGAGAGGCTGCGACATCACCTGCCTCCGAACAGCCCAGAGAAGAACGAGAAAGGCGAGCCCTGGCTGACTGAAGAGATGTACATATTATAGATGACGTAGATCATGACGACGAGGCCAATTATCACCACTATGAGCCAGACTACCCGCCATTCCAATGAACCTTTCCTATCCATATGCGTTTACAGCAGAGTGCGGCTGAAGCGCCGGCTCATACAGCCTACCATAACCTATACAGGCTGTCCCTGAATTAATATGTTTTCGAAGATATAATGCAAAACTCATGCCGCCAAAAAGGTTAATAAGCGAGAAAACATAGATAAGATAATTGATGCCAAACTGATATGGGGCAGAAGGTCATATTCGTGACGAGCTACAAAGGAGGGGTAGGCAAGACGACGGTATCCGTCAACCTGGCCCTGGCGCTGTCCATGCTGAAAAAGAAGGTGCTCATAATAGACGCGAACCTGACGACCCCCCATGTGGCTATACACTATGGATTTAATGAGTTCTCAAGCGCATTGCAGGACGTATTGAACAACCTCACTAAGATAGAGGACGCGATATACAAAAACGAGCGTTATAACCTCGATTTTATACCATCCCGGGTCTTCAAGAGGCTCGGCGATTCGAACGCAGATTACAGGATCCTAAACCTGCCGTATCATATCTCCAAGCTTGTAAATTACTATGATTTTATCGTAGTCGACACCAGGCCTTCTCAGGATCTCGACTTCGTGAAGCTGATACCTTACGCGACTATGGTGGTCGTGACGACGCCTGATATAGTCTCCCTCATCGAGGCGAAGAAGCTGAGGGACGACCTTAAAAACCTTGGCATAAATGATATGTATCTGGTCGTGAACTTATACGACAGAAGGTCCAGGGACAAGATGAATATACAGGATATAAAGAGCAGAAGCGGGTTCAGCAGGGTCTTTGAGATCCCGGAGAGCAAAAAGATGCAGGAAGCCCTTAAATTAGGGGTGCCGATCGTGGTGGGAAACAGCAGGGACAGCGCTGCTATAGCCTTTATAAATTTCGCAAAGGAGATTATAAGATGAGGATATCATGCCGAGGAGGATTATGGCAATCCTCATGACATACAATAAAAAAGGAGGAAAATGCAAACCTATGTGATTGTCTGCCCTTACTGCGGCAGAAAGCAGAGAACTTCATCGAAAACCCGCGTCAAATGCATGTTCTGCGGAAGGACATTTGACCCGAAGAAACACCTCTCCGATGGTAGACTAGAGGACTATGAGAAGGAGGAGCCTGAATTCAAGAAAGGCACGGAGATATGACGGGCCTTGGTAGCTCAGTGGTAGAGCGCCTGCTTCGTAAGCAGGAAGTCGTGGGTTCAACCCCCATCCAAGGCTGGATTATAGGATCACAGCAGCCTGCCATCTGAGAATGGATCCTCCGAAAATGCCAGTCCTTGCGTCTAAATTTATAAATGCTTGGATATAGTAGATATCAATCTATGGGAATAAGGGCGAAAATAAATAGGGGTCTGATCAGGCTGGTCGATTTCTACACCGGCAATTATAGAAGGATAACTGCAATACCTATAATATTCATAATCATATTCGGCTCGGTCATCCTCTTTTATTACCATGCGAACGGCGAGCTGGTGAATGAAGATATATCCCTGAAAGGAGGGATCTCAGCGACGGTCTATACGAACGAATCTATATCCGCTTCGTCGATCCTCTCATCCGTATCCTCGCAGCTGAACCAGAAACAGGCGAGCGTATCAGTGCTTCATCCGCCTTTTTCCAATAAGATCGCAGGGTACACTGTAACGGTCGGGCAGAACGCCAATATGACAAAATTAGAGGCAGTACTCGCCAGTATATTCGACATAAAACTTACCAGTTCAAATTACAGCATAAGCTATGTGGGCTCCACTCTCGCGCAGAGCGCGCTCTATGACTCCGTTCTGCTCCTTGGGATAGCCTTCGTACTCGTCGCCATAGTCTCCCTTTTCTACTTCAGGAATAAGTATCAGGCTTTCTCTAACGTCGTGAGCATCGTCAGCGATGTGATAAACGTGATCGGCGTCATGGATCTTTTCAACATAAGCTTCTCCACCGCATCGATAGCGGGCATACTGATGCTTATGGGCTACTCGGCTGACAGGAATATAATCCTCGCTACGAATATCCTGAAGAGGAGAGAGGGAAGCATAAAGTACAGGCTGCTGCACACTCTGAGGACATCCCTGACGATGGACCTGGCCGCTTTTACGACCTTCCTGATCCTATTTTTCGGCACGACGAACGCGACGATCCAGAGCATAGCTATCGTACTGATAATAGGCCTTATATTCGATGACTTCACCGTATGGATACTCAACGGCTCAATCCAGCTTTACAGCATAAAATACATGCCTGAGGAGGAGATCAAAACGACGTGAATATGGAAAATCTCAAGGACATACTTTTGGATTGGAGGGTGATCATACTTATAGTCCTTCTGATAGTCTCCTTCCTTGCGATCCAGCCCAACATATTCAATCAAAGAGGGGCACAGGTTGTGTATCTCTCCCCGCAGGGGGTGGTAGGCAACTACAGCTCCAGAGGCTTGACGACGCTTACGACAGGATCGATCATAACTGGTTTAAATGGCGTAACGATCAGCAGCCCGCAGCAATTCTATGCGCAAGCAGCCGCCTTAAAACCGAACAGTTATGCCACCATCTCGTATAAGAATGAGGTATTTCCATACGTGTATACCAGCTCGAAGCTTTCCCTGTTCCTGACCAACGCATCGCAGCTGAACTCCACATATATCCAACTTGACCAGGTCGGCTCCTCCGCGCTGCAGTACGGGCTTGACCTGATAGGTGGGACTGAGATGTACATACAGCCGAACTCAACGATCATCACGAATTCCACATATTCGACCGTGGAGAACGTACTAAAAACAAGGCTGGATGTATATGGGATATCAGGCGTGAGCATCACACAGATACAGACCTTGTCAGGCGCAAAATTCATCGTGGTGAATATGCCGAACATAGGCGAAGCGCAGGCGCTGTCGCTTATAAACAACCAGGGCCAGTTCTACGCAAAGATAGGGAATACTACCATCTTCAACAGCTCCAATCCAGCAGAGGTGATACAGCAGGTCTGCCTAACTTCAAGCTGTCCATACGGAGGGCTTCAGCCGCCGACCCTTTCGAATGGGCTCTACAACTTCAACTTCGGCATGGCGCTCAGTAAGCAGTCTGCCGATGAATTCAAGCTGGCAACTGAGAATCTGAGCGTAATACCGTCTACGAATTCGCTGAGCAAGCCGATCGTCTTATACTTGAATGGGAAAGTCGTGGAGAACCTGAGCATAGAATCGACGCTTAAAGGGGTAGCTGCACAGACGGTCCTGATAACCGGCAGCGGATCTACTTATCAGCAGGCGTACACCAACATGAAGACGCTTCAGGCGATATTCCAAAGCGGGAGCCTCCCAGTGCCCATAAAGATAGCATCTATAAACTCTGTCTCACCGATAGTCGGAGGACAGTTCATAAGCCAGATATATATCCTCCTCATAGTCGCATTCATAGGCATCGCGATCGTAGTGTTCCTAAGGTATAAGAATTATAAGATATCCCTGCTTATTCTGATGACGAGCGCCGCCGAGATATTCATCGTCATAGGGATAGCTGCACTTATTAAATGGACGCTTGATGTTCCAAGCATAGCAGGTATAATAGCTAGCATAGGCGTGTCGGTCGACGATCAGATAATAATAACCGATGAGATACTCCGCGGCTCATCCACGGTAGAGTTCACCAACATCAAGAAGAGGATAAAGAGGGCTTTCTTCATCATCTACGTCTCATTCTTTTCATTCGCCGCTATAATGTTCCCGCTTTTCTTCTCCACTTCGACGCTTTTCACCGGATTCGCTCTGACGACCATCCTTGCGACGCTGGTAGGACTGCTGGTTACGAGGCCGGCGTATGGACAGATAATCACGAAGATAAAGGATTTCAGATGAGATATGGGAGACTTTAGGCTTGATCCGGATAATTTGAATTACACGATCATCCTCCCGAAGGACAAAAGCACGTGCAAGGTCTGCAGCATCAAGGAGGAGCCTGCTCAGGTGCTAAAATTCGATTCGAAGCAGGTTAAAATATATCCGATTAAGACGGAGGTAGAGCCTTCTAAATTCGAACTGCAGGGGGACCGCTTCAAATCGTCCCCATCGCATGGGTATGAGGAGCTGATAGTCGACAGAGAAAAGCATGGGGATAATTTTTCGAATCTGTCGCCGGAAGATACAGCGAAGCTGCTGTCCGTGATCTCGGACAGGATAATCGCGCTGTCAGACTATAAGATAGGGGACAATATAATAATAACAAGGTGCCTATCCGGCCACGGCGCATTCGATCTCCATATCCTGCCCATACCGAAATTCGAAAGGAGAGGGTGCAGTGTGTGCAAGGACAACCTCAATACGAAGGACAGGGAGATTTACAAGGACGAAAATTTCGTGATATACGCGAAGTTCGCGCCGATATCTGACCTGGATATTGTGATATCTCCGATAAAACACCTGTCATTTGAGGCTCTGGATGAGGTGCTTCTATTCGACTTAGCCGGGCTTATACAAAGGCTCATTAAGACGCTGAACAGCGGAGACATCAGCTTGGTTATATATGAATCCGCCGGCAGGCACGCGACAGTCGAGGTGCTTTCCGGATGCGTCTCCGCTTATAGATTTTTGCAGATAAATGAGGTGAACGTAGCGCCTGAGGAAGCGGCCAAGAAGCTCAGGGAAAAGTTCAAAATATAAACGCCTGCAGGCAGCTAATGTATATAAACATCGGCTTAGATAACATAGATTATGAAGATTGAATCGGCTTACAGACTGTCCCTGATCGTGCTCATAGCGATCTTCGCGATATTGATCCTGATATTATACCTGCCGAGCGGCTTAAAAGCCGTCCAGCCCTCTAACAATGCCTCTGTGGTGATTGGCAATCCGAACTATGCTGAAGCCAATCTATCCATAGGCATGCTCAGCGCGATACCGAACGATACGATCAATACGATACTCCTGCCCGGAGGATACCTTTTCCAGCCCTACGTCAACTACACCTACTCGCAGGGACCAGACTCATCAGCCTATGCCATAGCCGTGACAGAGGCTGTAGACCTGAACACGATATGCGACGCTGACTATAATATATCGTCGTGCAGCGGGATAAATTCCACCCTTTTCAGCCTCCTGTCTGAGGATCAGAACATCAATGCCTCAATGATATTGGACACTGTAAAGCCAAACGTTTACTCGCTCTACACCTTTGTAGAACGCAATAACCTGTCAAACAGTACGATATACGGCCCGATAGTGAACGATATGAAGCTCCTTAACCTGAACACCACAAATTCGACTCAGCTGCTTCGCCTTCTTATAAATTTGAAGGAGGTGCCGGGGGTGGTGATGAACAAGAGCGATTATTCTAAATACTTTGGAAATGCGTCGATCATACAGCTGATAGATTTCATACCTCCTTTTGAACTGCCGTTTTATGCCTACCCGTTCGCAGCCAATAACACAGGGGTAACGGACTTAGTGTCAAACTTGAATGAATTTGAAAATCCTATATACAAGTATGTCCTGTCCAGATTCAAAGTTAACGTCTCCACCGTATGCATGATAACCCAGACGAATCCGTGCAATGCGAGCGAGATGAATGAATTGGGAACGAAACAGTATGCAGCGGTCTAAATTTTACGTGAACGTATTTGTAGTGATCATAGCGGTTTCATTAACGGTAGCTGTGTACTCATATTATGAAGTCGAGAACCTTGATTCATTCTATGCCGTTCATACGACGTACATAAACACCTCCGGCATGTGCTCGGATAACCTGTCAACGATGCTGCTGTTCTATTCGTCTTCCTGCGGGACATGCGGCTTGGAGTCAAGCGCATTTAAGAATGTGACCTCTCTGTTCGGCATATGGGACGGAAGCAGGTTCTACAGCCAGTACTTCTGCGCATATGCGGTGAACCTGACGCAGTACGATCAAAACGCAAGCACCGTTTTCGCGCCTCCGAACTCCATCGCCATATTTGGCCAGCTTTCGAACGGCGACGTCCCGCTTGCGGTGTTCGGCGGCAGATACTATAAGATAGGCGGCTACTATAATTATTCCGAGGATGAAGCTGAAATATTCAAATATATATGCCTCGCTATAAATAACAGCGCTCCGCAATGCCGCTGAATATGGCTCGAAAGATCAACAGAAAGTTATACGATGATATATTGGATCACACGAGGGAAGGACAGGTGACCGGTTACGATATTTACAGGAAACTTAAGGGGAGATATCCGAATCTCACGGCCAAGCTTGTATACTACTACCTGAGCAAGATGAGGAAAGCCGGCCTTGTATCTGTGCAGGAAAAACAAGAGGAGGGCAGATACAGCTGGGGAGGAAACGCAACTAAAAAGTATTACCGAAGCACGTGAACTGCCCCGCCCTTACGGATGAGATCTCTGCCACATCCATAACTAGTACCGTAGAAGTGAGAAGCCCCTGCTTACGCTCCTTTTTGGAGCACGGAGACAAATATCTCCCTGAGCGTTACTTTTCCTCATTCCGTGGGTAGTTCTGTTGAGCATGTTTACTGCGGCATTTACATTTCTATTCATCCCACTCAAAAAATAAAGTTTAGCTGCATTCTAACACGCACTTCCGAGCGGACCGTAGTTGATGCCGTATGGGTTGGCAGGCGTGCCAGTTATCGTCGCTACAACCTGATTCGTGGATGTGGAGATGACTGAGACACTACCGCCATTACTAGTAACGTAAACGTATTGGCCGTTGGGGGTGATAGCGACACTAGTAGGATTGCCGCCGACGGAGATCGTGGAGACGACGGAGTTGGTGGATGTGGAGATGACTGAGACGGTGTTACTGCCATAATTAGCAACGTAGACGTACTGGCCGTTGGGGGTGACGGCGACACCGTCAGGACTGGAGCCGACGGGGATCGTGGAGACGACGGAGTTGGTGGATGTGGAGATGACTGAGACAGTACCGCCATTATTAGCAACGTAGACGTATTGGCCGTTGGGGGTGATGGCGACACCGTAAGGACCAGAGAGGCCAGAGATTGTGGAGACGACGGAGTTGGTGGATGTGGAGATGACTGAGACGGTGGCACTGCCCTGATTAGCAACGTAGACGTACTGGCCGTTGGGAGTGACGGCGATACCGCCAGGATCGGTGCCGACGATTACAAAGCCTGTCGATCCAGATACTTTATTCACCGCTAACGTATTATTCTCCCAATAGATCATCGAGACGTTTGCTGCATTATAGTTGGCAAACCAGAGGTTCCTCATAGGGATGAAGTCCACCTCCATG
>JAPDMB010000009.1 GCA_025920305.1 Candidatus Parvarchaeota archaeon
AGTATCAACGTGTAGACTGAGAATGCAGCCATCATTATCAGCGCAAGCATCATCACCAGTATCGCGCTCAGGAATTGTCCGCCCTTATTCATGATTTAAATATAGAGATACCGATATAAAATCTTATGGTGGTGTCTGAGGAGACGAGGTTGAGGCTAGCCAGCGAGTTTAAGAGAGGGGTCTCTGAAAAGGAGAGGCTGTCAGTTAAAGATATATTAAAGCTTAAGAAGGAGATCTCCAGATCGCTTGGGCTGGACCATGTTGTAAAGAATGGCGAGATACTGTCATCTCTCAGTACGGAGGACAAGGAGCGTTTCATAGAGCTTCTGAAGATGAAGCCGGTTAGAACTGCATCTGGTGTCTCAGTCGTCGAGCTGATGACGGCCCCATTTGCATGTCCTCATGGTACCTGCATATTCTGTCCAGGGGGACCGCGTTTTGGCACCCCTCAGGGATACACAGGATACGAACCTGGCGCAAGGAGAGCCAAATCCAGCTCCTATGATCCATACGTCCAGATGAACTCAAGGCTAAAGCATTATACCTTCATGGGTTATGAACCGGAGAAGATAGAGCTGATAATCAACGGCGGCACCTTCACAGCCCTGCCGGAATATTACGCTGAGAACTTTGTCACGCAGGCATACAAGGCGATGAATGACTTCCCAGATTTCAATCCATCTCCCTCCACACTAGACAGAGAGAAGGAGAGAAACGAGAAAGCCAAGGCAAGATGCGTGCTCTTTGCTATCGAGACGAAGCCTGAGAGATGCGGCGAACAGGAGATAAACAGGATGCTTCGTTATGGGATAACGAGGGTAGAGTTAGGCGTTCAAAGCGTCTTCAATGAGGTCCTTCTAAGGAACAACAGAGGACACACCATAGAGGATGTGAAGGATGCTTCTAAGAGGCTGAGAGACGCCGCTTTTAAGCTGGATTATCATGTTATGATAAATCTCCCATTTTCAGACATCGACAAGGATAAAGAGACGATAAGGAGCATATATGAGGATGAAGATTTCAAACCAGACGCCATAAAATTGTATCCGACCCTAGTTATAGAAGGGACAGGGCTGTATAGGATGTGGATGGACGGGAAATATACACCATACAGCATAGATGAGGTGAAGGAGCTTATAAAATATGCAGAGAGCAAAGCCCCAAGATGGCTTAGGATAATGAGGGTCGAAAGGGACATTCCTTCAGACCTAGTCGAGGCAGGTATGAAATCTACTAACATAAGGCAGATAGTCCAGCGCGAGCTCAAAATGGAGGGAATAAAGTTAAATGACATCCGCAGCAGAGAGGTCGGTCATGTCAATATTGACAAGCCGATGGAAATAACGATGAATAGGATAAACTACAGGGCATCAGGAGGGGATGAGATATTCCTGAGTTTCGATGACAGGGCAAACGATGCGCTGATCGCATTTCTAAGGCTTAGGATACCGGATGGAGCGAAGGAGGCGCTGGTGAGGGAACTGCACGTTTATGGCCCGCAGGTTCCGCTGACTAAAGAGGTGGAGGGATTTCAAAGCAAGGGTTTTGGCAGGAGGCTGCTGTCAGAGGCGGAAGGCATCGCAAAGTCGGAGTATTCGGCGAAGAAGATAAGGATCATCTGCGGTGTCGGCGTGAGAGAATACTACAGGCGTCTAGGATACACCTTAGAAGATAATTATATGGTAAAAATGATATAGGTAGATATTATGCACGAAGAGCTGACAATCGTTAAATCCAGGGCGGAACGGTTAGAGAAGGAGAAGAAGCTGCTCGAAGCCGCTAAAGATCTGGGTGTGTCGTTGGATATAGACGGGAACACGGTGTCCATGGATTCAGACAGCGCATCGAATCTTATGATGGTCAAGGACATGATACTGGCATTCAGCCGTGGTTTCTCTCCTGAGATGGCAAGGCAGCTGCTGAATGAGGATTATTCGCTGGTTGTCATCAATATAAATGATTATACGAAATCTAATAAGAGGCAGATTCAGTTGAAGGGTAGAGTGATAGGCAGGCACGGGCTGATAAAGGAGAAGCTGGGGAAGCTGACGATGTGCTCGCTGAGGGTGTATGGTAAAACTATAAGTATAATAGGGCAGTATGAGTATGCAAGTATAGCCGAATCCGGAGTCGAGATGCTCTTAAAAGGCATGAACTTTGAAAGCGTATTTAAAATAGTAGGCAATAAGGTAAAAGAGGCATATATCAACCATGGAAGAGATAGCTGAGGAACTAGCAAAGAACCAAAGGGCGATAAGCGTAACGGAGTTCTTCGAGAGGAACAAGCACCTCCTGGGGTTCGATAACAAGCAGAAGGCGCTCCTGATCTGCGTGAAGGAAGCCGTAGATAATTCCCTAGATGCATGTGAGGAGCTGGGCCATATACAGGAGAGGCAGAAACAGCCGGTGACGCTGCCGGAGATAACGATCGAGGTCAAGACGACCAGTGACAATTACCAGCTGCTGGATGACAAGCAGAATGTAGCCCAGATGATGGTCAGCAGGAGCACCTTCACATTGCTCTTTCAGGGGAAGTCCCAGGAGAAGACAATTAGAGGAGGGAAGGTAAGCTTTGAGTTCGGCGATGTTAGGTTCGATGTATCTGACAGCAATAATAAATTGTCTGTGCTCATGAACGGCAAGCAGCTGATAATACGCAAGAATGCTCCTATATTCTTGGTAAGGGTTCTAGATAACGGCCCTGGCATTCTCCCCTCGAAGATACCGGATATATTCGGCAGGATGCTCTACGGCAGCAAGTTCCAAGGTATGAAGCAGAACAGGGGGCAGCAGGGCATAGGGATACACTCTGCCGTACTGTATGCACAGCTCACAACAGGAAAGCCAGTCAAGGTGGTGTCGAAGATAAAGAGCAGCAAGATGGCAAAGATGATGAAGGTAGAGATAAACATCGTCAAGAACGAGCCGATAGTCGTGGAAGAGGGAGAGGCAGAATTTCCGTATGAATCAGGCACCCAGGTGGAGCTGGAGATAGAGGGATTATATGTAAGCGGCTCAAAGGGGCTTGATGAATACGTCAGAAGGGTAGCACTTGTGAATCCGCATGCGAATATAATTTATATCAACCCAAGCGGAGAGAAGACAGTTTACAAGAGAATACTCAACAGGCTGCCATTGGAGCCGGTATCGATCAAACCACATCCGCATGGCTTGGAGCTAGGTATATTCACCAGGATACTTAAGAATTCCACAGAGAGGAGCATCGTCTCCGCATTATCGTCTGAACTTTCCAGAGTCAGCCGGCCCATAGCAGAGCACGTGGTGAAGAGCGTGGGAATCGATTATAAGACGAAGCCTCAGGACGTTACCAGGGAGGAGGCTAACGCGATACTTAAGGCGCTTCAATCCCTGCAGCTGATGAAGCCCCAGACCGACTGTCTTTCGCCAATAGGCGTCGAAGAGCTCGAAGGCAGCCTTAAGAAGCAGTTTTCTCCAGAGTTCTCCAAGGCGATCCAGCGTAAGCCGGAGGTCTACAGAGGCATGCCATTCCAGATAGAAGTCGCCGTAGCCTACGGCGGAAAGATTACCTCTGAGAAAGCCATGCTGATGCGTTACGCCAATAAAATACCTCTGCTGTTCGATGCAGCCTCCTGCGCGCTGACTCAGAGTTTCTTAAGCATAGACTATACAAGGTATGGGATAAAGGTGGAGAATAAGATACCAGTTCTGCCGGCTGTGTTTATAATCGAGATAACATCAGTATGGGTCCCTTACACGAATGAGAGCAAGAATGCGGTGGCGAGCTATCCGATAATAGTCAAAGAGATAAAGCTTGCTCTTCAGGAGCTTATCAGGAACCTGTCAGTATTCCTAAGCAGGAAGCATAGAAGTGCGGTGTTTCAGGAGAGGATAAATCTATTTGAAAAGTACGGCATAGAGCTTGCGTACTACCTTTCGAGTCTAACCGGGATAGAGGAGAGCAAGATAAAGAAGAAGATAGCCGAGCTTTTGGAGCGGAGGAAAGACGAGATAAAGATGAACGTGGAGCAGAGCTTGGATACGAATGAGGTTGTCTCTGATAAGGTTAAGTCCGACATCTCAAACGGCAGTGAGGCAGAGGAGTGAGTATGGCAGAGAGCAGTTCAGCGTTTTCAAAGAAGAAGAGGTTAGAGATCTTGGAGGGGATAGGGAGGGAAGTTTATAGTCACATAGAGAAGATGGAGAATCCATACCTCACGATCACGACCAGGGGGCTATCGAATATAAAGTACGACAAGGAGAACAGGATGATAAAACTGGGAGAAAGCACGTCGAAGAGGTACTTCCTGAACACCGGTCATGTAAGGAAATTTACCCAGACTCTCGCGGTTGCGGCGCTGAGCAAGAACCTGATAGAGAACGACAAGCACACCAGCCTTAGATCCGCATTTTATCAGATAAGGAGGACGATCCCAGGGACAAAGATAGATATAGTCGATGATCAGGCGGAGACGAACAAATCTATAGAGGATCTTGAGCTCATAACAGATCTGACAAGGGAGCAGCTGAACATAAATGCGAATAAGAACGGCGCGGTCGCAGGCGAGGTGATCATAGAGGACCGTGGGGACGTGATAGACTGGTCTAAGCTTGGAAGCGGGGGATGGGCTATACCTAGCAACGTGGAGGATATAATCTTCAAGAAAGTCGATGCGAAGTTCGTCCTGTACTTTGAGAAGAGCACGATGTTCGAGCGGGCTAACGAGGATAAAGCCTGGAGGAAGCTGCACTGCGTCATAATATCAAGCCAGGGGCAGGCGACGAGGGGTATAAGGAGGCTGCTTCAGAGGCTGAGCAGGGAGCATAACCTGCCGGTCTATGTACTTACAGATGCCGATATTTGGGGTGTCTATATCTATTCTGCGATAAAGTTCGGCTCAATAACCTTGGCCCATGTATCAGATAAGCTTGCGCTTCCAGAGGCGAAGTTCCTCGGTCTTACGGTTGAGGACATAGAAAAGTATGATCTGAAGAGACATCTCATAAAGTTCAAGGACGTTGATATCGCAAGGATGAAACAGATAAGAAATTATGACTGGTTCAAGAACAGCAAGGAGTGGATGGCTGAGCTGGACAAGATGGAAAAATTGGGGGCGAAGGTGGAATTAGATGCCTTTACTGCTAAAGGGCTTTCATTCATAACTGAAAAGTATCTACCGGATAAGCTGAAGGAGGGAAAGTTCCTCGACTAGAGCCTATAATCCGAGCTCTTCCCTTGCCTCTTCAGACATCATATCTTTATTCCATGGCGGATCAAATGTGAGGTCTATATCTACCTTCTCCGCTCCAATCTTCTTTATCTCCTCCTTTATCTGATCCAGCAGTGGATCTATAATCGGACAGAACGGCGATGTGAGTGTCATAACTATGCTGACATTATCTCCGACTATGTCAAGCTTATAGATTAATCCAAGATCATATACATTTACTGGTATCTCAGGGTCATAGCATTTTTTCAGCGCCTCAATTACATCCTCCTTCCTTAACATATCCCTAGAGCATCCACAGGTCTTTAAAATTCTATCTCTTGTTTTTTGTCGAATAATGTGGAGAGGATCAGGAGGACCACCCTCGGGTTTCCGTTGGACTTATGGTAGATCTTCTCTATCTCCTCTTTTGTGAATGGGCTTATGTCGGATGATGGAACCGGCCTCACAAGGTTCAGCCTGTCTGTTATCATCTGCAGGATATCCTCTTTGTCCATCGGCCCCACCTTCAGCTCCCTGAAGTCATGCTTTAATTTTGACAGCTGCTTATGTATCCCTTGCTCACGGTTGTCAACTAAGATCACCACAATTCTCTTGGAAAGCTCGATTATCAGGTCCAGAAGTTTGCTCTGTGTCTGCCTGTCGAGGAGATCAAGGTTATTGAAATCATCCAATATTATTATTGCCTTCTCATTTTCAGGTATATTAAAAGTCTTCAGCTTGTTGAAGACCGTTAGGTTGAACTCCTCTTTTGTGATGGCTAAGCCCTCCTTCATCTTCAAGTCTGAGGTCACCCAATTTATTATCGTACTCTTGCCGATCCCTGGCGGCCCATGTACTACGATCAAGCCTCCCTCTTTGTGCAGAAGATCGTTTATGGCTAGCTGAAGTTCAGCTCTCTCTTTTACCCTATCGACAACCTTGTCATTCTCGGTCGAAGTTATTATTATAAAAGGATTATTTGGCATAACATACTATGATTTTTCACTTATTTATCCTTTTTTTCATACGAGCGAAACTAGGAAAAATAGCCCCAGCGCTATGAGTTCCGCTGGGCCTATGAATGACATCGCAGGATACGCCCTCTCCCTCCGCCCAATGACCAGCAGAACTGCTAAGCCCGTGACGGCTCCGGCAAAGACGTAGGCTCCAGCTATGGGCGAAAAGAAGAAGGTTGCGGTCACGAGGACTGCAGGGAATACAAGGTCCCCTCCTCCTATCATTATACGCGCTTTCTTCTTGACAGCAGCCAAAGTTATCATCGAGAAGTACGCCATATCCTTTATCCCGTTTGCCAGTGTGATCATATGTTTCGTCCTGAAAACAGCGATATAATCATACACGGCGATCACAGCTGTAAGTATCACGCTGGGCACGAACCCTAAATCAAGCGCAATTATGGCTCCGACGGATATGAAGATTAGGGTATGGATTATTAGTATTTGCTAATGCTGAAAGTTGATTAATAATAACTTGTGGATTTTGGCTCTGGATAAATGCTGTGTTAAGCTTATCACAGTCGCAGCTATGACCAATATCGGCGACAAAAAGAAAGAGAAGAAGCTGAATAATATCAGTCCGGTTATTATGACAAATACGACCCTCATCGTCCTGAACATCTTCCTCTTTATCGCAAACAGTACCATGGCAGTGCCGACAAGAAGGGCGGCTATAAGGTACGCCAAATAGAAGAGCGAATTTGTAGGGCCGGATATTAGGGTTACTTTCAGGGTCGATATGGTAGACAGGACATATATCGCAAATAGGAGCGTGCCTATCACGGTCACGATGAATATCATCAGCAGTGCTATGGTGGTCTTTAAATCCGTTTTCATTCATTTATTTATGTTATAACTATATTTAAGTTTATTACCGGCTCCCGTAGTTTAGCTTGGACAGAACGTCGGTTTCCTAAACCGAATATCGCAGGTTCAAATCCTGCCGGGGGCAGGATTCTGTGCGGATAATGCTGTCTCTCGTCATAATAATGGACCCGTCGCGATTTGAACGCGAAGCCTTCTCCATGCAAGGGAGACGTCATGCCGTTAGACCACGGGCCCGATATCCAACTAATATATTAAGGTTATTTTTAAACGTTTATAATTCGAAGATGCTAATCTATGATGGTATGAAGATAATAAACGATGCGATTACGTTTGATGATGTGCTTCTGGTGCCGAAGGTATCAAGGGTCCTATCAAGAGGTGACGTTTCCACTGACACTAATCTTACAGAAAAGATAAGATTGCATATACCAATCTTGAGTGCGAACATGGATACGGTGACAGAGTCGGCGATGGCAATAGCCATGGCTAAGCTCGGCGGTGCAGGCGTCATCCATAGGTTCAATTCTATAGAAGCAGAGGCCGAAGAGGTTGATAAGGTAAAGAGAGAGCTGAGCTTTGTCATCTCCTCTCCCTATACAATCACAGAGGATGCGACGCTAAGAGATCTCCTGGAGTTAGCTGCGAAGAAGGGCGTAAGCGGGTTTCCGGTGGTCAAAGATAGGAAGCTGGTCGGGATAATAAGCAAGAGAGATTATGAGTTCGAGAAGGATTTGGACAAGAAGGTAAAAGAGATGATGTCAAAAGATGTAATATCCTCCAAGGCAGGCATAGGCCTAGACGACGCAGAAAAGATATTATCAAAAAACAAGATAGAAAAGCTGCCGATAGTCGACAAAGATAATAATCTAGTCGGCATGATCACCTCAAAGGACATAAAATTAAGCAGGGAGTATAAGTACGCCTCAAAGGATAAAAGAGGGAGGCTGATAGTCGGCGGCTCAGTCGGAATAAGCGGGGACTACATGCAGAGGGCTAAGATGCTAGTCGAAGCCGATGTGGATTTCATTGTGGTAGATGTCGCGAATGGATATCTGTCAAGGGCTGCAGATGTGACAAAGGAACTTAAGGATAAATTTGGGATAGACATAATAGCCGGGAATATTGCGACGAAGGAAGGGGCTCTGAATCTGAAGAAAGCTGGAGCAGATGCGATCAAAGTAGGGATAGGCCCGGGAGGCGCGTGTTTGACCAGGACAGTCGCCGGTGTAGGCTATCCGCAGCTCAGCGCTATAATCGATGTAGCCGGCGCCGGGGCAAGGATAATAGCGGACGGAGGAATAAGGAAGTCTGCGGACCTGTCGAAGGCGCTGGCTGCCGGAGCAGATGCTGTGATGGTTGGCAGTATACTTGCAGGAACGGATGAGACACCCGGTGTCACGGTAACCAGGAACGGAGAGAACTATAAATTCTACCGCGGGATGGCATCTATAAACGCGTTCTACGACAGGGGCGAGAGGATGGGGTTAGAGACTGAGATCGGGGAATACACGCCTGAAGGGACGGAGACGCTGGTACAGTACAAAGGGAGCGTTGTAAAGATAATCTACAATCTGGTTGGGGGTTTAAGGTCTGCTATGACCTATTTGAATGCCAGAAATTTGGCAGAGCTTAGGAAAAATGCTTCATTCGTAAGACTTACGGCCGCTGGCAGACTGGAGAGCAAGTATCAATGAACTTACAATAATATTATAAGGCTAGCTCAGAGGCGACTCTGATTGGATTTTATTCCTTGCTCAGCGAGCCGTTCTTTCCGACGTTTAGCTGCAAGTCATTATGAAATTCCTTCGTATAACCGCCAACTATCTTGACCTTATCGCCGACGCTAACCATATCGATCTGCTTCCCCCACAGGGACAGCTGTATCTCGCCAGTTTCATCCTTGAGTTTAGCAGTTGCCACCCTATTTGTGCCGAATCTAGTTTCTATCTCCCTCGGCTGTGAAATCTCTGTGATCTCTCCGCTTACGTCCACGTTGTTCATCCCATTCACAATTTCATTTATTTTCATATTTCTACGCTTTTTCCTCCTTCGTTCGGTATCTGATATCAATATCGAACACTATAAGATAATGGTTACATTATTTAAACGTTTAATCTATGCCTTTTGACTGATTTTTATAGATATAGCTTGTTAGTTTCCTCTTTATATTGAAAGGTTTAAACAGGTGACCATTGCCGGTCAGAAACTTCGAAAAGAATTCTACATATATTAACCTGGCGCCTTGGATGCCAGCTTCGAACAATGCTAAAATTATATTGAAGATCTGTCCAAAGATCAGCAGAAGTATGCCTAAGATAAGCACCGGTATAGAGCCGCTCAGCGAGGATAAGAATCCCATATTTATCACCTCTGCGAGTATGATTGACGCTAAAAGTATGCCGACAAGCCTCATGTAGGAGAGTATGTGGCTGATCACAGACGGTATCTGCATCAGCGACTGTGTCCCTTCAAACCACAGGACCATGATGAAGCCTAGGATAGCTGAAAGATAACTAATAAAGGTTTGTATGTTTAACTGGTTGATAGGCTGCCTGTATAAGACCATGAGCCCCAAAGCGACGATGCCCAATGATGCAAACAGCCACCCTATCCTGCCTAATGCCCTTCTTACGTCTCTGACAAAGAATGCATCCAAGGCTCCAAGAATGAAACCGAATGAAACCATGAATACACCGATATACCCGGAGATAAGCAGCAGCGTCATTACGTTCTTTGTGACACTGAATAGGGGATGATAAGGCATTGCGAAGCCGAAATACTGGTTAAATATGACCCCGAAGACGATGGCTATCATCGAGCCAGGGATCATCGCTTTAAACAGTACAAGCAGGGCATCCCTGCCTGCGATCGTGTGGATGAAATTTGACAGCCGTCCACCGGCTGTGCTTCTCCTATGAGGATTGGCCATCGCTTTTACAGCAAAAAAGCTCAGCAGCAGCGTGAATAATCCATAACCGACATCGCTGATCATCAATCCGAAGAATATAGGGAAAGCTATGCCGAAAAATATGGTCGGGTCTATCTCGCTGCTCTTTGGGATAGAATAAAACCTTATGAAGAACTCATACAGCTTAAATAAGGCAGGATTGTTCATACTGGTCGGCGGTTCTTCCTTCGTGTCGGCAACTTCAGCGTAGTAATTGCCATCCGTTATCTTTTCAAGCGAATCATCCAGACTTTTCGACCTGCTTTCTTCTACCCATCCTTCTATCACAACGACCGACTTGGTGGATTTGATCTTTGATGAAAAGCCCGTCTTTCGGGCCTCTATATCGAAGTATTCACTCAGATTGCTTATGATATTATAGTATCGGTCTGAGATCCTGTTTATCTCCGATTCTATCCGCTTTAGCCTGCCCTCAATCATAGCGATCTTCCGTCTTTCAGCTTTTATGTTGCGATTTAAGCTCCCCTTTAATCTGGGCAGTGCGGCTGCGTTCAATTTGTGGCTGTCAAAAAACCCCATGACTGTATCGTGGTCTTCCCTGCTGATTGAGACAATAAATGAGTCCTTAACTTTAATCAACCCGCAGCTTACCCTGCTGCTCATGCTGTAGAAGGAGGCAAGAGACTGCTTTGAAAACCCGCCCTTGCTGATTATAAATGATTCTATCTCCTCATTGTTCAAAATCGAGAGGTCGCCGCTGAATCCGATCAGCCTGTTTAGCAGGCTAAGCATGGATTCTGCGTCCTTTCTCTGCGCTTCAAGCAGGTCGCGCTCTCTATGCAGCAGATTCAACCTTGCATCTATTTTGATCCTATCTGCAAGCAGCATCGCCCTCCTTAGCCCCCTTATATTCATGCTCGTCTCCTTTCGTTTGTTCAGAGATACTTTCAAGGAACGCATCCTCTGCGAATATCTGCTGATAAGTTCGCGGTCCTCGCCTGCATACCCAGAAAGCAGGTCCCTGGATCCTGATTCCAGCTGTTCAATCTGCATCACCCCAAATTCACCGAGAAATGTGATGACTTTGTCATAGTGCTGTTTAAGTATGAAGATCCGCTTCCTTACCATCTTATTCGGGATAAAACTCATACCTTGAACTCCTCCGAGAGGCTTTGTTTGAATATCTCTATCATATCCTCCTTGCTCAACGGCCTGATCTTTTTTATCGCCTCCGTCGTCTCTTTAAGGCGCTTCTCCCGCGTCCTGCCTATCTTCTCCAGCGCCGATCTCTTCTTGTTTTCTATGAGTTTGTCCGCTTCGGCTTGAGCGTCCTCTAAAATCCTCCTCGCCTCTTTTTCGGCGTTATCTAAGATCCTCTTTGCTTCCTCTTGGCTTTCCTTTATCCTTCTATCAGCTTTATCTTCCTCCTTCTTAATCCTGTCCAGTGCATCTAACGAGTTCATGCCGAAACCTTCGCCTTCTTGAAGAATTTAATTGATACCAGTCTATCCCTCTCGCTGTCTTCAAGCCTTTCAGTGATGTATTTTACCTTTCTCTCCCATCTAGGTATGATCGTATATTCAAGCGAGTTTACCCTTCGGTTCAAGCTGTACACCTCTCTGAGTATTTTCTTCATGGTGCTTTCCTTTTCGGCTACATTGACCAGAGACGACAGGAGGGTCACATAGTATTTCTTGGCGTCGTAGATAGGGGTGGGCATCTCGGCGATCAGCACGTCATTCCGTATATCGTCCTCGTTCGCAACCTGCGCGTCTGAGACCAGTATTCCCATCACATTCTTTATGTTAAGAGAGAGCCTTGCCTCGCGCTGCTCCTCTGCGATTTTCTCGATCATCGCACTGCCGCTCAAAGCCTCTGCGATTTTCAGGCTCTCTTCGCTTCTCCTTATTATCCCGATCAGATCTATGCGCATGCGCTGTATCTCCCTCAGCAGCTTGAAAAACTCAAATATCAGCGATGATCTCTTTATCTTTAAGAGTTCCAATCCCTTCCTTGCTATGTCTATCCTGCGGAGTGTTTCTATCAGCTCTCTCCTAGTCACACTCATTGAGATTTCCATTTTCCATACCTCTCTAAAAATTCTGGCTTTATCCTAGTCATATCCTCTTTTTTCAGAATCCCAAGAATCTCCCATCCAAGATCAAGCGTGGTCTTTATGTCCCTATTCTCCATAAAATCTTGGTTTATGAAGCGCCTCTCGAATTCATCTGCAAAGCGCAGGTAGAGCTTGTCGCTCTCATTCAGCGCTCCTTCCCCTATTATCTCGACCATCCTCCTGACTTCATTCCCCTTCGCGTATGCGGCATAAAGCTGGTCTGAAAGCCCTTTGTGGTCCTCTCTCGTCTGTTCTGCGCCTATGCCTTGATCCATCAGCCTTGACAGGGACAGCGGAACATCAATGTTAGGATATATATTTTTCTTGTTAAGCCCTCTGTTGAGGACTATCTGCCCCTCTGTTATATATCCTACTAAATCCGGGATCGGATGCGTTATGTCGTCGCTCGGCATCGTCAATATCGGTATCTGCGTGATTGAACCGCTCTTCCCCTTTATCTTCCCCGCTCTTTCGAATATGCTGGCAAGGTCTGTGTACATATAGCCTGGGTATCCCCTTCTGGCAGGGATCTCATCCCTTGCCGCCGATATCTCCCTTAAAGCCTCAGCATAGTTGGTGATGTCCGTCAGTATTACGATTACATGGGCTCCTTTGTCGAATGCAAGGTACTCTGCCGCAGTCAGAGCGATCCTCGGTAGAATCAGTCTCTCCATCGATGGATCCGAAGCCAGGTTCATGAAAACCACCGCCCTCTCCAGCGCGCCGCTGTCCTTGAATTCATTTATAAAGAAATTTGCATCCTCGCTGCTTATCCCGATGCCGCCGAATACTATATAAAATTTCTGAGTTTTTCCGCCTAAGAGTGTGGCCTGCCGTAGTATCTGCGCAGCCAGCCTGTTGTGAGGCAGGCCTGAACCGGAGAATATTGGAAGCTTTTGGCCTCTGACCAGCGAATTAAGGCAGTCTATGGCGGAGATCCCAGTCTGTATGAACTCCGACGGCCTGGATCTTGCATACGGGTTTATAGGGCTTCCGTTTATATCCCGTTTGTCATCGCTGAATATCTCGACGCCTCCGTCCCTCGGTCTTCCAAGGCCGTCAAATATCCTGCCTATCATCTTCTCGCTGACAGGGATCTTAAACGTTGTACCGCTCAGCCTTAACTTCGTCTCGTCCACATTCATCCCTGTGGTATTGCCGAAGGCCTGGATCACAGTGATATCCTCACTGGTAGCCAGAACCTGCCCGTCGATTGTTTTGCCATCCGCTGACGTTATCGAGACCCGTTCGCCATAAGCCGCATCCTTAATCCCTTCTGCGAAGACAAGCATGTTCGTTATCCTTTTGACTGACCTATACTCGATTTCCATATTCAAGCCGCCCGATCCGCCAGCTCAGCGATGCCTTTGTTTATCTTGTTTAATATCCCGCCCATATCCTCATCTTTTGTGTATCTAAGGGCCATTATACCCTGCTTTATCTCCTTTGTATCGATACTCTCCATCTTCGTACCCTTTTCAATCAGCCTTTCCTCAGCCTTGTTCAGATTGTATATCGCCTTCAGCATCTTATACTGCTTGGCGGTTGAAGAGAAGGTATCTATCTCGTCAAATGCATTTTGCTGAAGATAGCTCTCCCTTATTATCTTTGCAGTATCAAGCACTAGCTTATCACTCTCAGGCAGAGAGTCATAGCCCACGAGCTGGACTATCTCGTTTATTTCAGCCTCCCTCTGCAGCGTGTCCATCAGTTTGTTTCTGATGGCCGCCCAGTCTTTGCCAGCGTTCCCTGCATACCAGTCCTCTAACTGCTCCGTGTAAAGCGAGTAGCTGTTTAGCCAGTTTATCGCAGGAAAATGCCTTGAGTCTGCAAGCGAGGAGTCGAGCGCCCAAAATACCCTTGTCGCCCTCAAAGTGTTCTGAGAGACCGGCTCTGATATGTCTCCTCCGGATGGGGAGACCGCGCCTAAGATCGTTACGGATCCGGTCCCTCCATTCAGAAGTTTTACCTTGCCCGCACGCTCGTAGAACTCGCTTATCTTCCTGCCAAGATATGCGGGATAGCCCTCCTCGCCTGGCATCTCCTCAAGTCTGCCGGATATCTCCCTCAATGCCTCCGCCCATCTGGACGTGCTGTCTGCCATCAGCGCGACGTCATAACCCATATCCCTATAATACTCGGCTATCGCTACGCTCGTGTATACGCTGGCTTCTCTGGCAGCCACGGGCATATTCGAAGTGTTGGCTATCATTATTGTCCTGTCCATGAGCGGTTTTCCGCTCCGCGGATCCTTCAATTCAGGGAAGGTCGTAAGTATCTCCGTCATCTCATTCCCCCTCTCACCCGTGCCGCAGTAGACGATTATGTCCGCATCCGCCCACTTCGCAATCTCATGCAGTATAACCGTCTTCCCGGTCCCGAAGCCGCCAGGGACTGCAGCCGTGCCTCCCTTTGCAACCGGAAAGAAGGTGTCTATCACCCTCTGTCCGGTGACCAGTGGCATATCCGGTTCAAGCTTTCCGGCTATAGGTCTGGGTATCCTTACGGGCCACTTGCTTAGCATTTTGATAGTCTCCCTTCTGCCTCCATCTTCAAGGACAGCTATCGCATCTTCAATCGTATAATCCCCTTCCTCAGCGATCTTTTTAACCTCGCCTTTGAGCCCCGGCGGGACGAGGATCCTATGCTTTATAAGGGAGGTCTCTTTGACCTCGCCGATCTCTCCTGCGGAATCCAATCTGTCGCCGACTTTAGCCTTCGGTTTGAAATGCCATCTCTTCTCTCTGTCCAGCGCAGGGACCTTTATGCCTCTGCCTATGAACGTGCCGGTTCTCCTGAAGATCAGATCCAGTGGTCTCTGTATCCCGTCGAATATGGCTCCAAGCAGGCCTGGGCCCAATTCCACACTTAACGGCTCGCCGCTTTCGGCAACTCCGTCCCCCAGCCTTAGCCCAGCTGTTTCCTCATACACCTGTATTATAGCTTTGTCGCCGTCTAGTTTCACGATCTCGCCTATCAGTTTATCGTCTCCTACTAAGACTATATCATTCATCTTAGGGCTCTTTAGCCCGCTGGCTGTCACGACCGATCCAGATACGCCTATTATTCTTCCTTCCATGACTCATCCAAACTTTGTTATGTCTATCCCCAGGATTCTCTTTGAGAGGTCTTCCAGCGATTCCTCGCCCGCCTTTTCAGGGCTTGGAATGAGCAATATCAGCGGGGCCACCGATGTGTTTATCATGTTCATCTCGGAATTTTTTGTATACTGCATCAGATACTCCTCTGTTATGATAAGATCGTATGCCTTCTCGTTTATCAGCCTTATTATCTCATCCACCGCTTCTCTCCCTTCCATGATCCTGGTGTCCTCAACCCCGGCTAGCTTCAAGCCAAGCGCATTCACCCTGCTTCCGACGAAGGCTATATGCTTGAATTCCATATGCTTGACTGCGCCTCCATACCGTAATAAATTTTAAACCAGGCCTCTCTTATTGTATCCCTCTCTATCTCCGCGTTTAGTATGAATGAGAGCAGGAAACCGACAGAATTTGCGCTCTGTCTGAAGACACCTAAATAATATCTATTGATCTGACTCTTCATAGATCTTTCGAAAACTGAAAGCAGTCCCTCCTTCTTATAGTCTTCCAGGGCTTGGTCAAGTTTAAACGGCAAATGGCTCAGCACGTCCTCCACCTTCGTAGCGTCTTGGATCTGGTTCATATCTATGTTGCCGTGTAAAAATCCCCCTTTATAAGCCAAGTTCCCGTTTTCGATGCGTCTCATAACCAGGATCACATTCCTTATGTCTATTAGGCTGCGTATGAATCTGATGATCGGTCCCTCTGTCCCATCGAAGAATCTCACAGAATCCAATAAGGTTGCATAATAATATTCATCTATCCTCTTCGATATCGCAGACAGGCCTTCATCTGAAGCATACCGCAGGAATAGGCGGCCGTATCTATACCTTGTAAGGTAATTTATCATGCCGTTGACGTCCCTTTGATTGATGAGGTTCAGATAATCCTCCTTAGTCATCAGCGGGCTTAAGATGCTTAATCCGAACCCTCTGTTAACCGAGAGCGTGCTTTCTGTCAGCTCAAGGCTCTTCCCCATCATCTTTGCCGCGAGTATCAGCTTTATATTCTGAAGGTCGATCTTGCTCAGATACGCGGAGATTACATCCCTTCCGAACAGCGGCTGAAGCATCATCATCCTGTTGCAGTTAGCCACAAAGTGAGTGTTGACGACGACATCGATCAGTTCTGGAAGCTTGTACTGGTTATAGAGGAGGTCTATCTCCCTCTTATAATTCGTAGTCTCTAGGACTGAGAGAAAATGGTCTCTGCTTGACCCTTTGAGCGCATCCAGCTCCGCAGGCTTCAGCAAGTCGGTGTAGAGTGCCCTTGCATTCCCGTATGCCCCTGCCAAAGACGGTTCCATTATGCTCGTATCCTCCTCATTACCTTTTCGCCGATCCTGTCTTTAACCGCGTCGATCAGTTTATCCATCGTCAAATCTATCGATCTCCTGCCGTCTCCTGACACCGCATACAGGCCACCACCGGTCGATTTGGGTGATACTTTGATGTTCTGGCTCAGCTTTTTGAACGTCATTGAATCTTCCTTATCCATGTATATCACCGCATCGTTCCCAAGGCTCTTTTTCACCGAGACGAGAAGTTTTGGAATCAGTTCTTTGTAGATATTATCGTGTTTTATCTCCGCAGCTGACTTTCTTAATACCGCCAAACTATCATCGAATGCGCTGCTTATTGATTTTTTGGTGATCATGTCCATCTCTATGTTTACCTTTGAATCGCCTGTCTGTTCTAGTTCTTTTGAGATGAGGCTGGCCTTTGCTTCTGTCCGCTTGAGGATGGCAGCGGCCTTCGCT